>CAYFHW010000099.1:0-5152 GCA_964343095.1 uncultured Anaerolineaceae bacterium
TGCTTCGGTAGCTGCAGGTGCGGCAGCAGATGAATCATCATCGTCGCTACAACCAGCAAGTATTGCTGCTGTTCCAGCGGCTGCGATTCCTGTGCCTGCTAAAAAGCGACGTCTGTTAAGTTTTCCAGAACGTAGCCTTTGCCAATAATTTTCGCTCATATCCTATCCTCCACGTGAAAGATTTATTTCGAAATATATCTCGCCAATAGTACGCCAAAACATCGCTAGAGCAAACTAAGAAAGCTGGAAATATATAAGGAATTGAGTTTGGAGCGGGAGACGAGGGTCGAACTCGCGACATCCTGCTTGGAAGGCAGGCGCTCTACCACTGAGCTACTCCCGCGTGAAGTTCATGAATGATTGTATCAGGCAATCTCTTTTATTTTTTGAATAAGGTATTTTTATAGAGTGTAGTGTGCATGTACTAGTACTATCATAGACACGAAGTATTAAACCGAGGACTTACTTATGACAATTCTTGATCTATTTAAACTTGAAGGAAAGAAAGCAGTTGTGACTGGTGGTGGTGGTGGCATTGGGCGAGGTATTGCCCTTGGATTAGCTGAGGCTGGTTGTGATGTTGCCCTAGCAGGACGTCGTCCTGGTCCAATTGAAGCAACGGCCCAGGAAATAGAAGAGCGTGGACGAAAATCGTTGGCACTTCCAACTGATGTTCGTGACAACGCACAAGTTGAAGCGTTGGTTAAATCTGTCATTGATGAATTTGGCCAAATTGACATTTGGGTTAATAACGCTGGAGGCTTGCAAGAGCAAAAGGTCAATTTTTTGGTAAAAACGACTGAAGAATCATGGGATACGACTACGTCATTAAACTTAAAATCTCCTTGGATGTGTGCAAAAGCAGTATGGCCATTTATGCGTGAGAATGGTGGATGCATAATAAATGTCACCTCTGTTGGTGGTTCATCTGCTGGCTCTCCAACAAATGGACCATATACAGCATCAAAGGCTGGATTAAACCATCTCACGAAAACACTAGCGTTAGAGATGGCTCCCTTTAATATTCGTGTAAATGGAATAGCTCCGGGAGCAGTAAGGACTGAAGATTTTGAAGATGCTGCTACATGGGGTGACGAAGGTTTTGAACGGATACGAGAAGCGAACCCTTTGAAAAGGCTTGGCCGTGAAGAGGATTTTGGCGCGGCTGCAGTATATCTTGCATCTGAAGCGTCTTCTTGGGTGACAGGCCATGTGCTAACGGTGAGCGGAACGCCGTAACGTGATATAGTCAGTTTGATTCGAAAGGTGGGCGGTGGTGCCCACCTTTCTTTTATAAGGGGACATTGATGGCGAGAGAATCTGAAGAAGGTTCAGCACGCTTACTGGCAATAAGGCAATTAGCTGCTGAAAAAAACCTGGCACGTGACGTTGTATTTTCTGCTGTAGAGTCGGCAATTGCTTCGTCGTATAGGTCGGAGGGCGAGAGTGGCCCGTCTGTTCAAGTTACTTTAGATCCAGCAAATGGTGCCATTAATGCTTTCTATGAAAAGACGATTGTTCCTGAAGTTGAGGACGAAAATTTAGAAATGGCCTTAGATGAGGCTCAGCAATATAAAACTGATGCGAAGTTAGGTGAAGTTATTAGGTTTCAGCTTCCTGACAATGAAAGTCGTGTTGCTGCACAGACAGTTAAACAGGTTGTGTTACAAAGGCTTAGAGAAGCCGAACGCGATGCTATTTATGAAGAATATATAGATAAAGAAGGCGATTTGGTTCTTGGAACTGTTCAACGAATTGAACCACGTCAGACAATTGTTGAAATTGGGCGTGGTACGGAGGCGGTTTTACCTAATCATGAACAAGTCAGAAATGAACATTTGCGTCAAGGTCAAAGAATAAAAGTAGTGTTATTAGAAGTTAACAAAGCTACAAAAGGTCCACAGATTGTCGTAAGTCGTTCTCACCGTTCATTAATACGACGTCTTTTTGAAGTCGAAGTGCCAGAAGTTTCTCAGGGGCGAGTGGAGATTATCTCAATTGCGCGTGAAGCAGGGCATAGAAGTAAAGTGGCGGTACATTCCCGAATAACTAGCATAGATCCTATCGGAGCTTGTGTAGGTGTCCGTAGTTCACGTATCCAGAATATTGTGAATGAATTGGGTGGCGAGAGAATAGATATCGTTAAATGGGACAAGGACCCTTCAGTTTTTATATCGAATGCATTGAGTCCAGTTCAGGTAACCGGAGTAAATACAGAAGATGATTATCGTTCAACAGTAGTGGTGCCTGATTCGATGGTTTCTCTAGCTATAGGGCGTGAAGGTCAGAATGGAAGATTAGCGGCAAAGCTGACAGGTTATTGGATAAATATCAGCAGTGAGGCTGGCGTTGCAAGGGCAGATGAGAGTACTTCCGAAATAGGAGAAGCCCCTTCTCCATTTGAACCGTATCCACAACTTCCGGAAGGGATTGAGCCAGATCTAGATATCTTAAAAGTTCGTGATGAATTGTTGGCACGTGAGGCTGCAAAGCCAGAGCCAGCCCCAATTCCTGTTGCACCTGAACCAGTTAAAGAAGAAGTTTTAAGTGGTTCAGATATAGAGAGTCCAGTCGAAGAGGAGCAGGACTTTAATGCAATGTTGTCTCAGATGGAAGTTCCGGATGAAGAAACTCGAGAATCTGAAGCATATGGAGAGGAAGCGGAGGATGAAAATGAAGAATATGAGGTTCCGGTCACTATAAACGAAGAAGAAGGACTTACAGCTATTCGTTTTGCCGAAGATGTTTTGCCAGAACGAAGTACTGAGGATGACGATCAAAAGAAGAAAAAACGTCGTGCACCTAGAAGATATGAAGACGATGAGTTTGATGAAGACGAAGATTTTGAGTATTCAGGTCGTATTCATTAAGGAGCATGGCTTGAGCAAAGAAAAATTACGAATTGAACCACAGCGGACTTGTTTAGGTTGTCATTCAACTGCTAACAAATCTGATTTATTCCGGTTGCAGTGGATTGATGGTGAGGTTGGGTTCACAAGTACTCACAAAGGTGTGGATGGTAGAAGTGCCTATTTGCATAAGGCCAGTGTATGTATGCAACGTGCGCGTGATGCTGGCATTATTGAAAAAGGCTTACGGCTTAATTCTACTGCTAACATTGAAGATTTTTTAAATGAGCAAATTAAAAAATTGGAACTAATTGAGACAAAGGTAGGATAAATGACAAGTAGCCAAACTACTCCACCTTTAGTCTTACCTGAAATCCTGACTGTAAATGAGCTTGGGGATTTGCTAGATGTCAGTCCAGTAGAGGTTATAAAACGTTTGATGACCCATGGGATTATGGCTTCTCTAAATGATGCCATAAGTTTTGAAACTGCTGCATTGGTTGCTGCTGATTTAGAGGTGGAAGTTGCAGCATCTTCGAACGATAGTCAGTTAGTTTCTACTGGTTTCGATGTTCATGCTGACGATGATACTGATGAGCAATTAGAAGTGCGCCCTCCGATAATTACTATCTTAGGCCATGTGGATCATGGGAAAACAAGTTTGCTTGATGCAATTCGAAAAACGGATGTTGCTGAAAGTGAATTTGGAGGTATTACGCAGCATATAGGTGCCTATCAAATTGAACACAATTCATTGCCGATGACCTTTCTTGATACGCCTGGGCATGCGGCATTTACAGCTATGCGAGCACGTGGCGCACAAATTACAGATATTGCAGTTATTGTGGTTGCGGCTAATGACGGGGTAATGCCACAAACAGTAGAAGCAATTAATCACGTACGTGCTGCTGAGGTTCCATTGATAATAGCCGCTAATAAGATGGATTTGCCTGAAGCAGATCCTGAGCGCGTAAAGCGAGAATTAACAGAACACAACGTTGTAGTTGAAGATTTTGGTGGGGATGTTTTGTTTATTCCTGTTTCAGCAACCACAGGAGATGGGTTAACTGCTTTATTAGATGCAATTATGCTGGTGGCAGAGATAGAAGAATTAAAGGCAAATCCACAGAGAAGTGCTATTGGTGTAGTTGTAGAAGCAGAGCTTGATCAGCGTCGTGGCCCAATAGCAACGGTACTTGTGAAAACCGGCACTTTGCGCTTAGGTGATGCTGTTGTTGCTGGCCCAATTAGTGGAAAAATAAAAGCCCTCTTTGATGATCATGGGGAACCTGTTAAGGAAGGTGGTCCATCAAGGCCATTACGTATTTTAGGACTTGAGAGTGTTCCAACTGTTGGTGAACGTATTGAAGCAGAAGAAGATGATCGTCATGCAAGGCAAAAAGCCGAAGAGGAAAAAAAGAGACTTGAATCTTCTGGATTAAGAACAGGAATTTCGTTAGATACTTTATACAATGAACAAGGCACGAGTGTAGTTAAAGAATTATTACTTATTCTCAAGGCTGATGTCGAAGGTAGTGCGGAAGCTATTAAAGGTGCAATAGAGAGCTTTAAGACATCTGAAGTAAAGCCGAAGTTTATACATGTTGCAACTGGAGGAGTAAATGACTCAGACGTAATGCTAGCTGAGGCCTCAGGAGCGATCATTCTGGCTTTTAATGTTACTTCTGAACCCACTGCTCTAAAAAAAGCTGATGCTGAATCAGTTGAGATTAGAAACTACACAATTATTTACCAATTGTTAGAAAGCGTAGAGCAAGCTCTTCAAGGCTTGTACGATCCTATTTACAAGAATGTTGTGGATGGCTTAGCGGAAGTTCGAAAAGTTTTCAGGTCAAGTAAAGTAGGTCAGATCGCTGGTTGCTATGTATTAGAAGGAACACTTGCAAGGAATGCGCGTGCACGAGTTTTACGCGAAGGCAATGAGATAATCGATAGTGAATGTGAAGGCTTACGAAGATTCCAAGATGATGTTAGAGAAGTTGCTGAGGGTTTTGAGTGTGGTGTTATTTTGAAGGGCTATAGTAGTTGGGAAGAAAATGACAAGATTGAATTTTATCATCAGGAACGTACCAATTAGACGGGTTTCCTGTACTGTTTACAGAGTTCTTAAAACACGGCGTGATTTTAGAAAACTCCTGTAGGTCTGCTTAAGTGAAATTGGTAAAGAAAAGATTTATTTGCAGTATTGTGCTGTTTGGAATGTTAGTTGCAGTCACCGCATGTAACGAGAAACATCTATCTGAAAATTCAGTAATAGGAACAGTCTCTGAAGCAGCCACTGA
>CAYFHW010000100.1:0-5139 GCA_964343095.1 uncultured Anaerolineaceae bacterium
TGGGGCAGAGCGGGCAAAGGATATGCAACAACCACCGGTTTATATTTGGGGAATGGGACAAGGGCATCCTGGAGATCCTCGTTCTGCTGGTTCATCACCAGAAACTGAGACGGGTGCAAAAATTGCAGCGGAGACGGTTTTTTCTATGGCAGGTGTTGGCCCTTCTGAAATTGATATATGCGAACTCTATGATTGCTATACCTATACGGTCATTGTGACCCTTGAAGATTACGGGTTCTGTAAAAAAGGCGAAGGAGGTGCGTTTGTCGAAGATGGAAAATTAGGTCCTGGCGGTGAGTTGCCGACGAATACAGGTGGAGGTCAATTATCTTCTTTCTATATGTGGGGGATGACGCCGCTGAGTGAAGCTGTTATCCAGGCACGAGGCCAGGGTGGTGTTCGGCAGGTTCCGAAAAACGATTTGGTTTTATGTACTGGTAATGGCGGTGTACTCAATTATCATGCTTCGCTAGTGCTTAGTCCTCATCGTAATTAAGTGGAGTTTTAAATGACAGAAGAAATTGTAGACAAACCACTCCCTAGTCCGTCTGGATTTGCTGAACCTTTTTGGGAAGCTGGCGCTGAGGGGCGTCTTTTATTAATACGTTGTCTAAGTTGTGATGAGAGTCGAATTCCTTCTTCAGAAGTGTGTCCTGATTGTTTGTCTGTAGACTTTGAATGGTACGAGGCAAGTGGCCTGGGAGTTATCTATACATATGGAGTTATGCATCGTTTATATCACCCTGCATTCGAGCAAGATTTGCCATATAACCTAGTAGTTGTTGAGCTACAAGAAGGGCCTCATTTGCCCGGAAATGTTGTGGGAATCGAAAATGATGACCTTCGTGTAGGTATGCCAATTCAAGTTATTTGGCAAAAATATTCAGACATCTCTATTCCGAGATTTCAAGTGAGAGCATAGCATTACCAGGCTGTCCATCCACCGTCTACAAAAATTGTTTGGCCTGTAATAAAGCTACTTGCTTCACTAGCTAAAAAAATGATTGCCCCTGCCAATTCGTCTGGTTGCCCCCAACGACCCATGGGTGTTCGCTCTTCGATGAAGGCGCGACGTTCAGGATCTTCGTATAGCGGTCTTGTTAAGTCAGTCTCGAAATATGTTGGAGCTAATGAATTAACTTGAATATTGTGTGGAGCCCATTCTAGAGCCATTACTCTAGTAAGCATTTCGACGCCACCTTTTGATGATGAGTATGCTGTTTGTCTTGGTAGAGTGACGCTTCCCATGATGCTGGAAACATTTATTACTTTTCCTGACCCCTGTTTGATCAATCGCTTACCTACAGCTTGTGAGAAAAGGAATGTGCCAGACAAATTAGTATCAATGACACGTTTAAATTCTTCTATTTGTAGATCGACCGCATCTTTTCTAATGTTGATACCTGCGTTATTCACCAAAATATCAATATGCCCCATTTCTTTTTCTGCGCGTGCGATGACTTCCTCTCCGGCCCCTGGTTCTAGGATGTCAGCTTGTATAGGTAATGCTTTTTGACCCAGTGCGTTAATTTCTTTAGCTAAGCTTTCAAGCTCCTCCATTGTACGACTGGTTAAAACCATATCCGCTCCCGCTTCAGCTAAAGCTAGCGCCATAGCACGACCTAAACCTTTTCCAGCACCTGTCATAATTGCAACACGCCCTGTTAGATCGAATCTCTGGATACCTCTTTTTTCGTTACTCATAGCGTCAGTTTATTCGTAGCGTAGTGCTTCGGCCACTTCTACCTTTGAGGCTTGTCGGGCCGGGAAGTATGTCATGATGAGTGAGGCTGCAAAAGCAATTGATGCGATGACAATAAGATAGGCCCAAGGGATGATAAAACTAGCGCCTTCAGTACCTGGGATGCCGCCAGATGCAATGACAGACCACGAGAACGTTATTCCAAGAATTAGTCCCAAAGCAATACCTACTAAGGCTATGAATCCCGATTCAAGTAGGAAGCTCAAAGCAATCATCGTTCTTTGATATCCGATAGCTCGTAACATTCCAATTTGTTGTCGCCTCTCGACAACAGCTCTAAATGAAATAACACCAAGGGCAGCAATCCCAACAATTAAGCCTAACCCCATGAAGCCTTGAAGTACTAAGAGGAAGCCGGTTGCCGTAGAACGTTCGTCATCAAGCAGGTTTTGTAATGATTCGGCTGATACTTGTACTAGAGCTGATTCAATTGTTTTTGCAAGTTTGTCTGTATCTATTCCCTTGCTAGTTTGCAGGTAAAAGTACTCCAAGTCCGCGTCTGGTAAAACTGTTTTGAAGACTGAGTTGTTAATGATAATAGCCCCACTTGCCCGCATCTCATCCATAAACACACCAAATGAATCTCCTGCAGTGTCGGTTTTTCCAATTACTGTTACATTTATTATTTCTTGGGTTGCTTTGTTACGTAGGCTTATTTCAAATGGTTCGAAATTATCAACTAAGGGTTCAAGAGTTAGCAGGTTGGCATCGGCGAATCTGTTTGTGCCAGTTGTCATGCCATGTGGTATGACAGCAAAATTTGGATTATTACGTAACGCTTCCCAGACCTCTTGGCTGGTGTTATAACCTTGCGCAAATTGTTCAATTTCAATGGCATTGATTTGTAGAAATTCATCATCAACCCCCATTATTCCGTAGCTATAAAAACGTCCCTCTGCTTCGCTTGGCTTGAGTTCTGTTTCATAAAATGCGGCGTACTGTATACGTGAAATGTTCTCAATTGTATCGGTTTTGATACCAGCATCCTGAAGAGTTTCTCGTAGGTCTTGAATTGGTGTTTCAGGATTTCCTTGGACTTGTATATCAAAACCACCTTTTGCATCATCGGAAAGAAAGATTTGTGCAAAGTTTGTGTTCATTGATGCAACCATCACTAGGGCAAATGTGATAAGTCCTATCATCATCAATGTCATACCTGTTCGTAGACGTGATCGGAGAGGGTAAGCAACAGCTGTTTTTACTGCAGGCATAATCCGGCCAAAGCGTAATTTACTGACTAATGGAAGCGCAATTTCTGCATTGTAAAGAATGATCATGGTAGCCGCTGTGACCATAACTAAGCCACTCACGAACATTAGTTCCGGTCCCCCATCTAATTCACCAACAATCCAGTTGTAGGCGTCTGTTGCTGTTAGATACCAGAAGATTAATAACAGTATTGGGATAATCGTAAAAGTGATACGTTCTTTGATTTGAAAGTAACGGAGCGACACTGCTACCCATAAGAAAAAGAGTGAAACACCCGTTGCGAATAATGCAAGTTGAGGCGTATCCCAGATCCATTGAAACAATATGATACCGATGAATAGGCCGATGGAGCCGTAACCTACAGACCATGCTGTCGTGCGATCGCGTTTTGTCATAGCTACTACTATTACACCGAGTGGTGGAAAAATTATTGCAATGAGTTGAAGTAGGAAGGGGAAACGTTCTCGTCGATGATTGCGTGTCAGCTTCACTAGCAATGCTGAAATCAGATAGATGGGTATCGCTGGTAGTAAAAGTAATGGTCTTTTAGGCAGGCCACCTTCGACTCGTTCATTTAATGATGCTCCATAGTTGGTGCTAAGCAAAGAATGAGTTCCGATACCAATAGCTCCAACTATAAGGAAAAGGTTGGGTAATATGCCTGGCCCGAAACGCAGCATTATAAGCAAACCGACTACGATATAGCCCCCGCCAACAAGTGCACGTGTAATTGAGTGTAAGTAGCCATTAATTGTTGCTGAATTCTCGCCACCAATATTTTCTTCAGGAATATCTCGGATTGCTGCCACGATGTTTACACGGCTGGCACGGGCTGCCGCAAAGACGACAACCAAAAAGGTCACAATTATTCCCAAGCAGAACGAGATAATTAGCCCATTTGCACTAAATGAAGCTGTGAGTGGTAGAGGAAGTGCATTTCCTACGTTATTAAGTAGAGCAATCATGACATAAGTGACACCGATGCCTGCTAACAATCCCACAAGTGCTGATCCGATGTCATAGCCCATTCCTTCGGCTAGATAGCTTTCTATCAGATGACTTCTACGTGCACCCACTGCTCGAGCCATTCCCATTTCAGGTTTTCGTTCGGAAGTCAACATTATAAAAATGAGGAAGATTAAAAGAATGCCTGCGGCAATAGAAAACAGACCAATGATTAGAAAAATTGTAGTGAAAATACTGGCAGCTATATCAGCAATTTGTATGCTGTCTTGTTTAACTTTCATAACAGTATACAAAGGCAGTTCATTTTTACTGAGTGCTGCGATATTTTGTGATGATCTTCCTACCAGAGCCTGTGAGACACCTTCGCTAACATCTGGACGTGGGCCATCTTCAGTACTAGAGGCTAATTCAGTTAACGCTTGTTCAATCGTTAAAATCATTTTTTTGGTCGAACGATCATTAGGCAATAAATTTTCTAACCTTGTGACTATATCTTGACTATCAGCTAATTCTGGATCGGCGAAAGCTTGTTCAATATCTTTTAATAGAGCAGTACCTTCAGATGTGACACTTAGATTTTTCTCTAATGCTTTTATAAATACAGAAGGATCGATTTCTCCAGGATTACCTGCGGGTTCGGTATATCGCTCGGCTATCACGGCCTCAATTTTCTCGGTTACGATATCCGTTCTTTTCATTCCCTCATACCTATCACCGGTATTGGTTACAAGTACAGCTTGGACGTAACCAGTGATCCCAAGTGCCGGACCTAACAAATCTAGTGAAACTGCCCCACCTGGTAAGTTGCCTTTACTGACATCAAAGGTCCCACTTAGAACGCTTTTAGGAACAATGGCGATTACGACAACTGGGATTGCTTGGTTGTTAACAAATATATCCAGTTCATCACCAATTTTCCCATCTAGTGCATCTGCTAGATCTGTATTTATGGCTATTTGATTTCCTGATAAATTAACTGGCTTTCCGGAGGTATCAATAAGACCACCAAAAGTCTTGGCAGCATCACTTGGGTAAGAAACGATGACGGATTTCGTTTCGTTGAGCCCGGTGGAACGACTACGAATTGGTATTTGTTCTGCAAGAACAGGTAAATATCCTTCAATATCAGGATCGTTTTTTAAAGAAGCGATAATTGTATCTAAATGTTCCAGTGAGACTAGCTGTTCATCTATTGGTCTGGG
>CAYFHW010000101.1:0-4994 GCA_964343095.1 uncultured Anaerolineaceae bacterium
CTAATTACTTTTGTGGGTCTTAAAGAATTATTGATTTTTTTTGAATTAAATTAAATTGGGCTACCCTTTAAAATAAAAAGAAAATAGCAAAAACACGTAAAGAACCATCCATAAAAGTATTTGGCCGCATGGCAGACAAAATGCCTACAGGAACGGCTAACAATAATGCAATAATTATTGACATCAACCCTAGTTGCAACGTATATGGCAATGCCTCCAGAGTTTCTGTTACCGCAGGACGTGATGTTCGAAATGATGTCCCATGATCACCAGTAAAAAAATTTTTCCAGTAAAGACCATATTGGTGGGGAATAGATTTATCTATTCCTAAACGCTCACGTGCAGCCTGAAGTGAACGTTCAACATTCGCGCTATTACTCTGGTTACTCTCCCTCTCAGTCGCCTGCCCCTGCGCTTCTGTAGTAGCAACATCTGACTTCCCACGAGCAGTAGCACCAGAAAGAAACTGATTCGCTACCTGCTGAGCGGCAAAATCACCGGGCAAAACACGTAATGCGAAAAAAACAAACGTAGTCACGATCCAAATAACGAAAACAGCGCCAATAAGTCGTCTTATTAGATATTGGGTCATGCTACTTCATCCACTTCCCCTCATGGTATGAAACTGCTGCAGTAAGGACTCCCGAAAGAGTCCCTACTGAAAAGTCTAAATACAGACTTACTTAGGCAGGCATAGATTTGCCAGCAAAGCTTGGATCATTCTGATCAATCCAGCATTCCTGACTAATCAAGGTACCCAGCTGGATAAACTGCGGACCTCTTCGGTGTAGGTACGGATGATGCAAGTCCATCGCAACACCACCAACCATTTGAACATGGCCAGAACCAGCATCAGTAAGCTGGAATCGCTGAGCCTCCTGCATAATCTGCTGAGCCTCTTCAACATCGAAGGTCCCAAACATCTTCGAAATGTAACTTTCCATCTCATCAGTGTGATAACCATAGAAGTTGAGGAATCCACGAGGACCACTCGAATATACCGAAGCATAGCGAGTACGTGGATCAGGACTTACCCACTGATCCCAACCACCAAGATAACCAACAGGATTTTGTCCTGAAACGTTATATTCAAGCAGTGTTGATACCGGAATAGCCTCTACAGACCACTTCTCACTATCAAGGGCACTATTCATCATAGCTGGGAACCATTCCTTAATAGACTGATCTGCCAAGTCGACAATAATCATTGCATAGGTCTCATCAGGAAGGTCTTCACCTCCGCCAGCTTCCCAAAGCTTCCTAGCTTCCGCAATATCTTCATCACGACCTGCTTGGCCTTGGAAAACCTTATACCCAGGTGCTTGAATTAATTCTTGCTGTGGCAAGGACCAACCCTTGAATGGCCAGTTAACTCCTGGATTTGGCTTAGCCAAACCTTGGAAGACTGTGTTAGAAACATGCGCCCTATCAACTGCAAGGAACATAGCCTGAGCCAGAGAAGGAATAGCGAACGCCGCATTAACAACTGGGTTATATGCGAATTCCAGATTGTTGTTCGGATTTCCAATATCTTGACGAATAACATCAGGATTGGCTTCCTGGACAGCTTCAATAATATCTTTTTGACGAAGCGAAAGTTCATCAATTTGTTTCTGCTCAAAAGCTAATCGCAGCGCATTAGGATCATTACCAATATTAGTAATGTAATAATCATCGACCATACCTGGTATGGTTCCGTCTTTACGCAAGTGATAGTCATCATTTCTAGATGCATGAGCCTGGGTGTTTGGATCGAAAGCATCAAAGACGAACGCCCCAGTTCCAACAATATGATCTGGGTTAAACGCACCGAAGTTAGCTTCATCCTCAAGGGTTACTGCAACTTCTGGATGCATAATACCGTTGAATTCTTCTGCAGCCATATCACTCAACCAAGTAACTGCAGGCTCCTTCATTTTTACCGTGAAATGAGTGGCGTCCACATAATCAACCGTATCTATAGCACTATAGATTTGACCACTACGATAGAAGTTTGGAGCTGCTTCACCACTAGCGAGCTCACCAGCTGTCTGTCGATCAATATTCCACTTAACATCATCCATCGTAAGCGCAGCCCCATTAGCAGGAGCTTTATTGTGCCACTTCACATCGTCTCGAATAGTAAAGTTATAAGTAAGTTCATCAACTTGTTCTGGCAAACCTGTTGCAATTTCTCCTGCAATAGAGAAACTCTCAACATCCGTAAACTTAATAAGATTGTTATACGCGTTACCTACTGAATAAGCGATACTTCTGTAAAGCTCGCGGTGTAGGTCCAATGTAGTTCCAGACATACTGCTCTGCTGACTGTAGAACGAACCATCAACCGCACCACCGGCAGGAGCTTCCGTGGCTGCAGCTGTTGCTGCAGATGTTGCTGCAGATGTTGCTGCAGATGTTGCCGCAGCTGTTGCTGCAGATCCCGATGAATCGTCATCACCACAACCAGCAAGTATTGCTGCTGTTCCTGCAGCTGCAACACCTGTGCCTGCTAGAAAGCGACGTCTGCTATATCCATTACTCTTTAATCGTGTCCAATAATTTTCACGCATAACAACTCCCGAAAAACTTAAAGTTTTGGGATATTAGTCATGTAAAACAAAAAAAGTCAACACATTTTTTTGTTTAGGATTGGAACATATGTAAGAGAACCGTGAAGAAAACAAAATCCTTAATCTCTAGAAAAAAACCAGCAGTACAAAAAACAACCTAACCTGTTCCCCTTAAGGCCAAGAAGCCCACGTATCAGGTTTTGATACCACACCTTGCAAAACATGCTCCGGTGCTGTTTCTAACAGTGCTAACGCCTCAGCTTGACTAATACAAGTCGCCGCTAAATTCTTTAAGCCAGTATTTCGTTTTTGCCATTCCGCTCTCTTCTCCTGTGGCTCTAAGAAACGTGCAGAAACACCTTGCCCAAGCAACAGCGCATCGTAGGCAAAATCTCCAAAAACTGCTTCCGTTTTGTAAAAGAGAGATTGCCTATAAGTAAGCGGTGCTCGCTCTTGAAATAATTCAACCCTCTCTCTTGCATCACCGATATCCGTTTCAGCACGACAATGTTCCCAAAAGGGTGTATCTAGTTTGCGATTGAATGCATAGTGGATGGCAAGAAACCAGCGAACATCTTCCCAATGATCATTAAGGGTTCGATTAATAGTCCTTGCGATAGCTTTTTCTGATTTTTTTCGTGGAAAATTAAGGATTAACGAATTTATTTCAAGAATGATCATGTGTAACCCTGTAGATTCCAGCGGCTCGACAAAACCATACGAATTGCCTATCGCTACAACATTGCCTTTCCAAAATGATTCCCTTCTGCCAGTAGAAAATTTAATTACTCGATGATCTCCCATTCCAGGATTCTTCTGCCGCATTTCTTCTGCCGCTTCGTCATCAGTTATAAAATTAGAAGAAAATACATAACCTCGATGATCATCTTCTCTGGATGGTGTATTCCAACACCATCCAGAATTCATAGTCTCAGCTGTTGTGTATGGCTTTATAGAGCCCCCATGTGGAACGTTTGCAACGACAGCCCGATCACAAAAAAGACTGCTGTCGAACGAAACAAAGGGTGACTTTAAGGTTTCTCCAATAATACTGGAACGAAACCCGGTGCAATCCACATATAAATCATATTTTCGCTCCACCCCATCCTCTGTCACTAAATAAGCAAGACCATCATCAAGGTCCTCATGGGGAACAAATTGCACAACATTTTGTTCAATAACGTTTATGCCATCATTTTTAGCTTCTTCCTGAAGATAACCAACAAATTTCGCATTATCTAAGTGGTATGCAAAAGCGATATTTTCAAGTAAAGAATTCATCGCACCCTTTTGATCCCGCACTATCGGTACTTTTCCATTCGTAATCATCATGGAACCCAATGAGTAATCATTAAAATCACCGCCATGATATTGAGAATCTAAAATATGGCCAGGATGGAATGCGTATGTAAAGAAGGAATCTCCCGGTGCTCCCCATTCAAACTTCACTCCAAATTTTAACGTTGGTTGAACACGCTTAAAAAAATGATGGATATTTCTATCCAAGTAATTGTGTAGGAATTTCACCATAATTGGAGTTGTCCCTTCACCAACACCAATTATCGGAATTGTTGGTGATTCAATGAGTGAAATTTGCAACTCCGGCAATTTTTTCTTTAATGCAAGTGCGGTCAGATAACCTGCAGTGCCACCTCCAACAATTCCGACAGTCTTGTACGCATCAGAATTACCCGAGCCCCTTGTTCGATTACTTGCACTAGAAACCATGCGACTATCGTGCCATGCTAAAAGCGAGCCGGCTAGAGCCATAGAGTGCTAAACTGGTCCGTCATAAGGAGACTAGGATGAGGGATTTAAAAGACAAGGTAGCAGTTATAACTGGTGGGGGGGGCGGAATAGGTCGCGCACTCGCTCTCGCATTTGCAGCCGAGGGAATGCACATTGCCCTTGCTGATGTTGAAGAAGAACCTTTAGCCGCAGTCGCAAGTGAAGTTGAACAAATGGGCGTACAATGCTCAACTTCCGTAATAGATGTAACCGATCTGACATCGATGCAAACTTTCGCCAACAATGTAGTTAAAGAGCTTGGTGGAGCCCATGTTATTTGTAATAACGCCGGCGTAGTGACAATGCGCAAAGCACAGGATATGAGTCCTTCAGACTGGGACTGGGTTGTAGGGGTCAATCTGTATGGCGTTATTAATGGAATCCAAGCATTCCTTCCTAAAATGGTTGAGCAGGCTGAAGGAGGGCATATAGTTAATACCGCATCAATTGCGGGACTAGTACCTGAAGCAACACCAGGCATTCTTTCTTATACTGCATCCAAATATGGTGTTACTGGCTTAACTGAATCTATGAGATTAGATCTTGAACAGTACAACATCGGCTGCACTGTAGTTTGCCCCGGTGGTGTAGCAACAAGAATTGTTGAGGCAGGTCGAAACAGACCGGAAGAGTATGGCGGGCCAGAACAACCAA
>CAYFHW010000102.1:0-4991 GCA_964343095.1 uncultured Anaerolineaceae bacterium
TCGACTGGTATTGCGGCAATTAATGCTGCTGAGGAAATCAAGAAGGAAATGATTAAGCGCGCAGCAATCCTTCTCGAAACTGAAGCAGATAATGTAGTAGAAGAAAAAGGTAAGTTTTCCAAGAAAGATGATTCTTCTGTGTCATTAACATTTCAAGAAATTGCAAAAGCTCAACTCAAAACAGGTGGACCCATAAGTGCATCCGCTGCTTCGAATCCTACAAAGGTTGGTCCGGCTTATGCAGGGAATATTGTTGATGTTGAAGTTGATCCCGAGACCGGTAAAGTGGATATTTTGCGATATACGGTTATTCAAGATGTTGGAACTGCTGCCCATCCTTCATATGTTGAAGGACAACTTCAAGGGGGAACAGTCCAAGGGATTGGATGGGCGCTTAATGAGGAATATGTTTGGAGTGGTGAGGGGAAAATGGCAAACAATTCCTTTTTGGATTACCGCATGCCAACTGCCTTTGATTTACCAATGATTGATACCGAGCTGATCGAAATTCCTAATCCAGGACATCCTTATGGCCTTCGGGGTGTAGGTGAAGTTCCTCTTGTGCCTCCGCTAGCAGCAATTGCTAATGCTGTATATGACGCAATTGGTGTACGACAGCAGCATCTTCCCATATCTCCGCAGAATGTTTTAGAGTCGCTGGGGACAATTCCGGCGGAAGAGTAGTAATTTTTCTATGGCGAATATTATTATTCCGTCTCTGCTCCAGTCTTTCACGGATGGAAAGAGTCGGGTGGAAGTACCTGGTAAAACTCTTAGGCAAGCTATCGAAAACTTGGATGAGATCTATCCGGGTTTTGCCGAGCGTCTTCTTGATGAGGATGGACAGCTTGTTCCAGAAATTCTTGCATCAATAGATGGTGAGACCGCCCACTTGGGGTTGAGGCAAGGATTAGCAGAAAACAGTGAAGTTGCATTTGTACCGGCGATAGGTGGCGGTTAGATCTGAAAAGTTGGTTTTTAAGATAAAAACCATTACAAACTCACAAATCTTGTTATGCACGCGTATACTCCCTAAAAAAGTGTAAATAGGAGTTTTGAATGCCTGCATCAAAAAAAGATTTAGAAACTGCTCGTAAGTTATTTGAAGAAGGTGGCTGGGGTTCAGGGGATCCTTATGGTCCTGATCAATGGTTTTCAGATGATGCCGTTATGCGTGACATAGTTGGGCATGAAGATGCTTTACGTGGAAAAGATGAAATTCGGAAGTTTTGGGCATCCCAAAAGGTGGGTATAACTCTACGGGTGCCGGTTGAAGAACTGTATGTTGCCGAAGATCACCATGGGGTGGCGGTCCTATGGATGGCCTACGTCCAAATTGTGGACAAGGAAAATGAAAACTACGGAAAGTGGGTAACCTTTGAGGGCATGTCAAGGCTTGAATTTAATGATGATGGGGAAGTTACTCTTGAAGTGGATTATCATCATGGACCTCAAGGTGTTACAGATTCTTGGGTTGCGCATTGGAATGAGCGCAGGGCAAGGCCATGGGAGGAGTTGGGTGCCATTACAGGTGCTTGATTTTTGCATATGAGTAAATTGTCTGGACGTGTTGCCTTTGTAACGGGAGCTGGTCGTTATCGTGGTATTGGTCGTGCAATAGCACTTCGGTTAGCAGAAGATGGTGCTGATGTTGTGGTTACTGGGAGACCGCGTGATCCTGCATCTTTTCCTGATCATGAAAAAGAAATAGGTTGGCTTGGTCCTGAAAGCTTGGCTCAGGAGATTCGTGATATGGGCCGTCGTTCGCTCGCTTTTGACTGCGATGTTGTTAACGTAGATGAAGTGAAAGCCGTAGTAGAACAATCTGTTTCTGAGCTTGGAAAAATAGATGTACTGGTGAATAACGCTGCGCTTCCTAGCGAAGCAGGGGATGCACCAATATTAAGTATGACCGATGAGAATTGGTTTGAAACAGTAGATGTTAATCTTCATGGTCTTTATCACGTAATTCGTGCAGTCGGTAGGGAAATGGTTAAATCAGGAGGCGGTAGCATTGTAAATATTTCTTCAACAGCAGGTCGTATTGGGATTCCGAATTACGGTGCGTACTGTGCAACAAAATGGGCTATGCATGGACTTACACAACAGTTAGCGCTTGAGCTTGCGAAAGATAATATTCGCGTGAACATTGTGTGTCCAGGTTCTACTGATACAGACATGATGGATGGTACTTTCGGACGTTACGACAAAGTTGCGGGAGTTGAACCTGGAACTTCTAAAGCAAATATCAGACAAGCGTTACTTATGAAGAGACAAGCTCTTCCTGAAGAGCAAGCTGCAGTGGTCTCCTTCCTTGCTTCTGATGATTCTTCTTATATGACGGGTCAGGCATTGAATGTTGATGGCGGCAGTCGTATGGATTAGTAGGTGAGTAGTAAAATGAAACTGCGTTACGTAAAAACTCTTGAACAAGTTCGGCAACTACAAAAATTATATGCGGCGCCAGCTTTTGAATCGTTTCGGTCATTATCAGTTTCATTTGAAACAGATCCTGAGATAATTAAAGCTGTTTTACCACCACCTCTCGAACCAGATGAACAACCTTTGGCCTCTGCCAGCATTTCACGTATTGGAACTAGTAATACTCTGCAACCATTTGGTGCTGCAGGTCTTGTTGTTCGGTGTCGTTATAAGGATATTGTTGGTTTTTATCCGCTAACAATGCCTATGTCTACAGATGCTGCCGTTATTTTTGGCAGGGAACTTTATGGTGAGCCAAAAAAAGTTGCTGAAATCAATGTTTTTGAGGATGAAGATAAGTTTCTGGGTACTGTTCAGCGATATGGGGTTACCTATATGGAAATTCAAGGGCAAAGTCGTGAGAGCCTTGAAGGGGGTGATTCTGGGGTTCAGAATCGCTTTTATTTCAAATATATGCCAGCACCAAATGGCGAAGGGTTCGACAACGATCCTGTACTTGTGCTGGTTCGGCATACCGGATCTACCCGTAGAGTTGAACGTTTAGAGGGAGATCTGATTTTAAGAGAGTCAGTGCATGATCCTGTAGTGGATATTCCGATAGTTGATGTTAAGAGCGTGATGTATTCAGAAGGTGATTCATATACGCATGGGGAAATTCTTGATCGTGTACCTGGTGAAAGCTTTTTGCCCTACATGTTTGGGAAGGTTGATGATCTCGAGTTGTTAGCCCAAGAGGGAGTGCCTGACAGCGAGTAAGCTCTATGCAATTCGGTATTGTTATTACTAGTACTACAGAGTTTCGAGAGCATTTATCTGATCTAGATGCGTCGTTGATAGATACGCTTTATGTGGTTGATCACCCTTCATTTGCGGAACCAGATCCGTGGGCTTTTTTGGCTTGGGTGGCTGGGCAAACGGAGAGGATCCGATTAGGAACACATGTTACTGGTGCTCCTTTCCATCATCCAATTGCTCTTGCTAGGCAGGTTACAGCAGTAGATGTACTGAGTGGTGGTCGTGTGACGTTAGGAATTGGGACGGCATATGAACATGCAGATTTCGAACCATATGGGTTTGAAATGCATAATTTCAGTGCTCGTGTTCAACAAATGCAAGAGATAATTGAAATTCTGAAGTCTTTATGGACTAAAGAGAATACGGTTTTTTCAGGTGAGCATTTTCAATTGTTGGGCGGTGCAACTTTCGTACCAAAACCTGTGCAAAAACCAACAATTCCAATTATCGTTGGTTTGAACAAACCGGGTAAAGTTTTGGAAGTAGCTGTTAGGCATGCTGATGGGATTAACACTTGGCAATTGGGGCCTGAGCAAATTGCTGCAATTGGTTTAGCAGTACGTGAAAATTGTGAAAAGGTTGGTCGCAACCCTGACACCTTTGCAATAACCGCTGATTTAATTTTTGCACGTGATCAAAATGTGGAAGTAGCTGACCAAATAGCTGGTCAGATTGCAAGCATGGCACGTTCTTGGGGCCGTTCTGAACAGGTTACACAATGGGATCACTCAGGAGTTCTTTTTGGAAATGCTGAGCATATGCTGGATCAGATTGAGGTTTTTAAAAGTGTCGGGGTTTCTGAGATTGCTGTTTCAATAAGTTCAATCGAGGATGCACTTTGGTTTAACGAAAATGTTTTAAGGAGGCTCTGAAAGGTCAGCTACTTCCTGAGAGGGGGTTGCTAGTTTTCGATAAGATAGCTGTGCTAGGGATCACAATCTGATTGTCTGAGATACGTAGTGCGGCATAGTGACCATCATGGATTGCTTTTTCCATCGGTCGTGACGCAACGGCATCTCCAGTTACAAAGACTTCACCTTCATAGTCTTCCAAGACATCAACGAGGCTTCGATTTGATACATTTCCAGAGATAAGTACCACACTATTAGCAGTATGAATGTGGTCTTTGCCAGAATCTAAATTTGTAATTACGACTGAATCCTTTTGTATCGCTGAAAGTTGTGCACGTGGGACTAATGAGAACCCACTCGCATGATCAGTTAGTCTTCGTAAGGCCGGATCACGCATCAATGCACCAACGGTTTGCGGTCCTATGCTCGTATGAGGTGTAGCAAAAGTTACAGCCACTCCTTTTTCGAGAAGAAATTCTGCGACTGCGATGCCTTCGTAGTGTCCTACATCATCAAACACTAGTACATGCTTTCCGGTTTCAACCTCTTCTGCCATGACTTCCCAAGACGTGAATACATTTTCATTACTAATACCTGTAACGGGACTTGCAGGACGAGCTGCTTGAAAGCCATCACGTCTAGGTGTTGAACCTGTTGCCAAGATGATTGCTTCTGGTTTCTCTTTTTCTATAATTTCCTCGTCAACTTTCTTGTTCAGCTCAATTTTCACTTCAAGTTTGCGTAATTGAGGAACTATCCAATCGATATCCTTGCCGAACTCATCGCGTGTAGGTGCTTTTCTGGCTAGTTTGACTTGTCCGCCAAGCTCATCGCTTGCCTCATAAAGTGTTACCTGATGTCCACGTAAGGCAGCTACACGAGCAGCTTCAAGTCCTGAAGGGC
>CAYFHW010000103.1:0-4795 GCA_964343095.1 uncultured Anaerolineaceae bacterium
TTTTGTGGTGTCGTCCCACTCTTTATTTCTCTTCAAATTTCTCGACAGCATTTGTTAGTTCTGCGCTAGTGTTTGGGTAGAGATATCCAGCAATCATTGTCCCTACACCAATAGCCGCAACAAGAGCCCCAGCACCTTCAAAAAAGGATCCCATTGCTGTAATACCTAGAAGGTATATACCAACACCTACAAAAAGAGTTATGACTCCACCGCGTCGATAATCTATTGGTTCTTTCGCCTCTTTTTTGTCATTCAAAATATCGAGCAATTCTTGAGCTTTGGAGGGATCATCAATATTTTTCGAAATCTCTATAATTGTTTCTCTCTTGTTCTTAGCATCAAAGTACAACCAGGCAAATACTGCCAACGGGATGATGATTCCAGTCAGGATTCCTAATATCGGAACTAATTCGCCCACAATTATGCTCACTCTTTATTTTGATACGTAACGCAAACTTATCATGCAGGAAATGAGAAGTAAACGTTACACCACTCTGAAACACTATTTTCATTCGAAGCGGGCAGGTTCGGACGGTAAGATATCGTATTAGTCATTGGTTCAATCAGAGATGGTCGGCCCTCCCTCTCCATTCGCGTATCCGCCATTTTCCAACTTTGCTGGATATTTTCCTGATATTCAGGAAGATGAGGCCCAAGATAGTTATTTTTGTTTTCAGGTAAAACGATGTCAGATCTAATTCGTAGAAGTATTAAAAAACTAGCTCCTTTGATATGGGTGACGGATATACAAAAGTCTATTGACTTTTATTGTCAAATATTGGGATTTTCACACCAACAAAGTTGGAGTCCACATGGGAATCTCAGATGGTGTTTATTAGATCTAGGCCCAGTGACCTTAATGTTACAGCAAAGCAATAGATCACTAGATGATCAGCATAAAGAAAATATAGAACTATATGTTATATGCGACGAGCTCGAATTGTTGCATCAGCTTATTTTATCAAAAGGTGGTCAAGCTACGCCGATCTCACAGCCTTTCTATAAATGGAGACAATTTTTTGTGTCGGATCCAGATGGTCATGAGATTTGTTTCGAGACGCCACCCAGTGACTGACATGACAAAAGCTGAAAATCTAATGAGCCGGGCATGGACTACTCGTAGAGAGTCGTTTAAAGCGTCAGCCAGAAGCCGATCTAGACTCATTCAGCATTCACATAATGATTTGACTATTGCTATGAAGTTAGCAAGAAAAGCCAATGACGAAAAAAATTTAGCGCAGGCCATGCATTTACTAGCCAATGTAGAGATTGATATGGGCCAATATGAGAAGGCCGAAAGCCTGTGGCTGGCATCGGTTGAGCTATGCAGGAAAATCGGCGACAAGGCGTTTCTTGCGCATAAGGTTCGCCATCTAGGAGATATATACAAGCTAAAAAAACGCTTATGCGAAGCATCGACTTGTTACAATGAGGCTTTGACGTTGTATAGAAGTTTAGACGACCCACCCAAGCTTGACTTTGCAAATGCATTACAAAGAATGGCTTTGCACAAAGAAGCAACTGGTCTAAATGAAGAATCAATCCGACTTTGGCGGGAAGCACGGCATTATTATGAGTTAACTGGAATACTTGATGGCGTTAGAGAATGTTCAAGTCATTTGAAAAAGCTGAAAGAGTATTCTCACTAGGATCTATAACATAGTTAATGGGTAGTTAAGCATTTTCGCTACCGCCTAGCTCTTCAATGTCTACATTTATTTCGACCACTGGTTGTACCGACTGATGTATGTTCGCTTATAGGCACAAAAATGAGATTGATCTTAGGCATAGTCTATGGATTGGGATCTTTACATTTTTAAGTCTTCGTATCGGCCATATACTCTTTTAGAACTCTAATTGTCTGAGTGGCATTGGAATATTCCGCCCAACCCAATGCATCACCACCATGAGCACCGTCCACGATGTAAGGATCGGCACCCCGACTTAATAACAACTTAACACATGCAACGGAGTCATGTTGAGCCGCGAGGTGAAGAGCTACAGCGCCGGTTCCATGGTTTTCGCCACCGAAATCATGTCTAAGGTTTGGATCAGCTCCATTATCTAGTAACCAATTAGCTGCATTAATGTCTTCACTATAGATAGACCATAGCAATGGGGTGCCTCTATAGGGATTTGAATTGACCGTTGCTCCTCGTTGAACGAGAACAGACATGTTTTGGCATTGACCATTCCGTGCAGCCCAAGTTAATGCTTCGTCTAATACTTCTTGTCGTGAGAAAGTCCGATTCCATTTCGGGAAAATCAGCAGTGGTCGGTAAAAATCTAGCCCTTCAAACGCCATTGGCGTGAGTTCATCGTTGGAAAAGAATGAACTTAAGTCGCAACCTAGAGATGCTGCATGCCTTAAGTTATTTGGGATTGCTGGTTGTGCAAGCAGTTTGCCCACCTCCGTTTTCGCATAAAACAGGGCCAACGCAAGAGGTGAACCACCATTACATCCATATAACGAACCCGTCTTGTCCGCACCGGCACCCAACAGCCGCTTGGTAAGGTCAATATGCCCAGCCATTGCTGCAGTATGTAATGGAGTCCAGCCGTCCCTATTTGCAGCATTCACATCAGCCCCGACTCGCAGTAACAAGTCGATCGCTCGGTGTTGTTCTTTGGTACCTTCAACAGGAGGAATCGCAATCTCTCCGGTAGCCGATCTGCACGTTAATCCAAGAAGCGTGTCTTCGTCCACGGACCGGAAATTAATCAGATCTGCATCTTCTTTTATAAACTCCTCTAAGCGGCATATATGGCCGTCTCGAGCAGCCTGGTGGGCACTCTTTAATAAATCTAGCTTATCCATTCAAGTTATCAACACGATTCAATAAACGTCAGTAAGTTTCCATCAGGATCTTTAATACCAAAAGTTCTAGCACCATTCGGGATTTGACCAAGTTCTACGTGGAATTCAAGATTGAATTTATTGGCGAATCGATAATAACACTCAAATTGATTAGTCATAAAATTACATCCCCCATGACCGGCGATTACACCCATATCCTTTTCCTTCCCGAGATGAATAATGACGCTGCCGTTACGTAAAATGGCGTAATTCGAAGAGTTTTTTGTGCCTGATGTAGGGTTTACGTATTCGCTCGAAAACCCCAATACTTGACAGTACCAATCGACCGCTTGACTAACGGACTTTACAGTGAGAACAGGCTGGGCACTTTTCACGGCAACTCCCTTAATATGTGTAACATCTTTCTAATAATCATTTAGGTTCTTGAAATAAACCTACCGAAAAATAGCACGACAAGCTATTTGTCCTAAGGTTGTCCCAAATAGATCCGGCGCCGTAGGAAACTCTAAGCAACGCTTTAATAATATGGTAGGCCGCCTTGTAAAGCTCAAATTGCGGGATTGTCGGCTTGCTAATTTAGATGAAAAAATGAATTATGCTTTTGATCAGTTTTCGAGTTGGCGCCATGATTACAAATCCGAAGTTGAACTTTATCTGGAGACAAGAGTTCTATTCACCAAAGGTTTCTATAATCATTTCCTGTTGGAGGCCGTTAAAAAATCTAGAGCCAGTTGTATTACTCTAATACTTACAGCGCTGGAAGTTAGTTCAAAAATAGAAAGTAGACAGTTTGGATACTATGTGAAGGGCGGCACTGCATAGAATGATAGGTGATCGATGGGTTAGAAAGGACGTGTCGAATACTGAACCAGGGTATTGGAAAAAACAGTTAGCTACGAAACATCTTAAATTAGCAGAACGAGGTGATCAAAAAAGCCTTGAAGTATTACTCGGCGAGTCTCCAGAGCTGATTAATCGTCGAGGACCTCACGGACGTACTTTCTTATTCGAAGCTGTGAGGAAAGGCAGAACAGCACTTGTGGAATGGTTGATTGATCTCGGTGCTAACGTCAATTTAACTGGTTGCTACAATATTGAAACAATCGTACAAATCAATCCTCTTTGTGCCGCACGATGGTATCGAAGAGACGACTTGGCAGAAGTTCTCATAAGACAAGGAGCCTCGAACGATATATTTCGCGATGCTTTTAGCGGCGAACATAGAGCTGTTGAAGAGTGGTTAAAAAAGGACAACGATCTACTAAATTCAGAGGATCCAGCAGATGAAATCTATCACACACCGCTTTTGAGCTTTGCAATCGCCGGTGGACATCGAGAATTGGCTGATCGTTTGATTCGATTGGGAGCAGACGTAATTTCTTATAGTTTTCAGCTACTTTTTATTGGCTCAATGCGTGGAAAGAAAATAGTGGAGATGCTGCTCGAAAGAGGAGCTTCCCCAATATCGTCAGATGCTCGCCTTTGGATGGCTACAAATGATTTAGAGATTCTACAAGTTCTTTTGGAAAATGGACTATCTGCCAATCAGCAACCTTATAATGGTCTTTACCCTCTAGCGTATGCTTCAAGAGGTGACAAAGGGGCTCATCCAGAAAAAGTAAAATTCTTGTTAGAATCTGGTGCTGATGTAAATAAAATCGGTGCACACAAACGAACGGCGCTACACTATGCGGCTAACGCGGGATTTGATGAAGTTGTCGAAATCCTAATAGAAGCGGGTGCAAATTTGGGAGCAATTGACGACAAAGGCAAATCTCCTTACGACTTAGCAGTTATAAAAAAACACCACAGCACTTTGCATTTATTGTCTATGGACAAAAAATAATAACTCGTAATACGGTTTCTCTTAGAAAGAAAACCAAATCGCCCGTCCAAATTACTAATACCAGCTAATACTAGGAGTCCCAACTAAGTAAGTGGGGGGTACCCCGAGGGTGGAGATTGAGAATGGAGAAA
>CAYFHW010000104.1:0-4764 GCA_964343095.1 uncultured Anaerolineaceae bacterium
CAGCCACTCTCAAATGAAGACGTAACCTTGCAACTTACTTGTAATGGGGAAATCTATAATTTTCGTGAACTACGTGCTGAACTTCAGCAGCTTGGTCACCATTTTGTATCTGATACTGACTCAGAGGTGATTGTTCATTTGTATGAAGAGGTTGATGGCGATCCTGACGCATTATTATCTCGTTTGGATGGGATGTTTGCGTTTGGATTATGGGACGGTAAACGTCGGAGGTTGTTACTGGCCCGGGACCGGTTGGGGGTAAAACCATTGATGTACTCTCAGAAAGCTGGATTCTTATTATTTGCGTCAGAAGCAAAAGCAATTTTTAAAAGTGGGTTGGTCAAAGCAAAGCCCTTAACATCTTCTATTTTTTCATACTTGTTACTCAGGCATTCTCCTGCACCTGCCACTATGTATGAAGAAATTAATTCATTGCCCAGCGGACATTATTTACTCGCGGAAGTTAATAAGGATGTTGCAATTCATAAATATTGGGATATCCCCGTGGCGTTGTCTAAAACTGAAAGGATCCGCCCAGAAAAAATCCACAAGCTTGTTTCAGATGCGATACGGAAACGCCTTGTTTCAGATGTTCCTGTTGGAGCATATTTATCGGGAGGTCTTGATTCCTCGATAGTTGCAGCGGTGATGGCAAAGGAAATGGGAGGAAATCTAAAAACTTATGCTGTTGGCTTTGGAGATCTTGCTTTAGATGAATTGCCTTACGCACGTTTGGTTGCACAGCATATAGGGTCTGATCATTCAGAGATTATCCTTGAAAGAGATGGTTATTTTGATCTGTTACCTGACTTAATTGAAAAACGTGGTGCACCACTGGCTGTCCCTAACGAACCACCTCTGTACGCACTCTCTCAAGCTTTGAAAGAAGATATTACTGTTGTGTTATCAGGAGAGGGTGCGGATGAGCTATTTGGTGGATACAGTGATTATCATGGCATGGGATTCGATTATGCTAAGGCAAAAAAACTAAGAAGCTATCCTGGTTTTTTACGACATATTTTCAATGGAGATATGGATCAAAAGTATGGCAGTCATTTTTGGGATCTTAGCCCAAAGGATTTCTTTTTAGCTGGTTATCATTGGTTTTCCCCAGAAGATTGCCAGAAGTTGCTCAATCCAGTTGTTTTTCAACAAGGTTCCTCTTTTGTAAGTGAAATGCTGGATACATTTTTTGATGAATCTTCTGCATCTGCTTTCTTTAGTCAGCTTTTTTATTTTTATCAAAAAGTTCACTTACAAAACCTTCTTAATCGTGTTGATTCGATGACTATGGCGACTGCTGTAGAAGGGCGAGTACCCTTTACTGACCAAAGCTTAGTTGAAGAGATTGTCCCCCTTCCTCTTGAGGACAAAATACGGTGGCGTACATTTGCTCATCAGGTACAAGCTAAGTTCTCGTATGCAGATTTATATAGAGAGCGAAATATTGAGACGAAGGCAAGTTTGCGTCGTGCATTTGAGGGGGAAATCCCTGAGGAAATTCTAAAAAGACGGAAAATTGGATTTAAGTTGCCTCTTGAAAAATGGCTAGTTCCGCCTTTTAGTAATCGTATACAGGAGCAAATACTTGACGGTGAAGCTGTGGCAAGTGGTTATTTGCAAAAAGAAACACTCCATAACTGGCTAAAAGAAAGCTCTTGGCTTTCTGATGATGCGCAGCGGTTGTGGATGCTTTACAACCTTGAACTCTGGTTGAAACAGATTAAGAATATTTAGTCGGTTATGGTTATTTTATGAAAAAGCATGATTCGATGAGATTAGAAAAATCTAGTGATGGTCCAATCTCCCTTATTTTCAACAGACCTATTTCTAAAAAAATCAGCGGATTTTTAGCGAAAAGGCAATGTTCCCCTAATTTGGTGACAGGTTTTTCTTTTGTTTTAGGAGTTCTAGGTGCTGTTTGGATAGCTTTACAAATATGGTGGCTTGGTGCTCTTTTTTTGCAGTTGTCTTCGATTTTTGCTGGTGTTGATGGTGAAGTTGCACGGCGGTTAAATCTACAGACTCCTTGGGGTGATTTTTGGGATACATTTTCGGATCGCTTTGTTGAATACGTAGCGTTTATCGGTATCGCTATTGGATTTGTAAGACTTGAAAATTTTGATTCTTGGGCTTGGCCAATTGTGGGTTTATTGCTGGGTGGTAGTCTTTTATTAACCACGCTCTCAGAAAAATATCGCTCTAGTACGCAGATAAACTATCCCAAGAAAAAATTCGAAGGATTGTTTGCATATTTCACATCAGGTCGCGATGCTCGTATTTTTTGGGTTGCTGTAGCACTTATTATTGGCCATTTTTCAATTGATATTCTTGTATGGACGATGTTAGTAATTGGTATTCTGATGCATGCCAATGTAATCCTGAGGTTTTTTCAAATACGTAAACTTGGATTCCCATCCACACGGATGCCGGCTATAAAGGCTGTTTTTTTTGATTTTGGTGACACACTTTGGCATTTCCCAGATGCAACATATCCGACAGAAGAACTTATTCATCAGGAAATCACATTGCGGTATAAAAAATTCTTAAGTGAACAGGAAATTTTAATTCCTGATTCACTAGATCAGTTAAGTCAAGAAATCCACTCTCAGTGGAGGGCATCTGAAATTCGTGCGGATGCGGGTGAATTTAAAAGTCCCGATTATCTTGGGATAGTGCGTTCTGTTTTTAAAGGAGAAGGAATTGAGTTAAGTGATTCACAAGTAGCTGCTTTATGGGAGTTATCTAATGCTGGAACTTCATTCCTGGGTTGTCGTTTATTTGAAGATGTTTTTGATACGCTGAATTGGTTACGTGAAGGAGGTATTCAGATTGGAGCGATAACTAATCGGGCTCACGGTGGTTCCTCCTTTCTGGAAGAACTTCGTGATAAGGGGATTCTGCAATATTTTGATGTTGTTGTTTCATCTGATCAGGTAGGTGTGCGCAAGCCGCACTCCGCAATTTTTCAGGAAGCATTAACTGAGTTAGGAGTGAGGCCTGAAAATGCTATGCATGTAGGTGATCGTTTGCAAGCTGATATTGAAGGGGCACGTCATGCTGGTTTAACTGCTGTTTGGATGAGGCGGGCCAGGCCTCCTGAAGAAGAAGCTCCTATTGGAGTAAACGGCCCTAACTACACAATTTCTGGCATTTCTCAACTTCGTTATCTGCCGCCATTGGTAGAAGCGAGAGGTGCAACTAACGATCAGTGACTATTTTAATTAATGCTCTAAATCGTGAAGCCCTACGACGTGGCTTACTTACCGGAGAACACCGTATTACTGAAGAAGTTGCTTTTTCACTCGTGCGTGACATGTCCTATGAGCGAGCCTCGAGTCGTGATCCTTTAACAACTATTGCTGAATGGAAAGGTACTTGTTCAGGTAAACACTATTTGCTTAAGGATCTTTTTGAAGAGTTGGGAATGAAAGTTTCTTTGTATGCAGGGTTAATTCATTACAGTGTTGATTCTTGCTCTTGGTTGCCTGAACACTTGCGAACTTTTGTTGCAAAGGAACCACTGCCTGATATACATAATTTTTTGCGCCTTGAAACGAGGACAGGATTTCTTAAATTAGTTGATGCTACTTTTCCCTCTTCAGTTCGTTCTCATGGTCTAGTTGTTAATGATTTTGAACCTACTAATGAAATGATGACGATTCTCCCTGTTGAAAAGGAATTCGAGATTCCTAATGGTGGTGATCCTCAGGACGTTAAAAACACTTTAATAAACGAATATTGTGGTCGTTTTGTCGAAGAACGTGAACAATTTATTAGCCTGTTGAGTAATTGGTTGGCTAGTCTTGCCGACTCAAAGAGCGCGAAGTTGTAGTATCACTGTGGGCCCGTAGCTCAGTTGGTAGAGCATCGGACTTTTAATCCGAGTGTCGAGAGTTCGAATCTCTCCGGGCTCACACCTATAAGCCCATAGGTAACCATCAAGTCGTTAATATCTATTTCACTAACTAACATGTCATCACTCATGTCATCACTTAACCTCATTTTGGGGTAATTCTGGGGTATTTTCTTACTTTTCTGGGTAATTTCTTTTAACTTGCTGTTTTCTTCTTACTGTTCGATATTGGCGATCTTTCGATCTTGTTGTGTTTGTTTGCTGTCTGTTTGTTGTTTGGGGGGTGTGTCTTAGTCTTTCTGATTTGTATTTGTACTCCAAATAAAGTCTGATTTTTCTAATTTTTCAATTCGTTCAGGGATTAATTTATTTGTTTTGTGAGATATCTTTTGACGTCGTACCCAATCTCCAAGATAGAATCCATCTTTTGATTTGAATTTCCCGGGGACATTACAATGTCCATATTGTTTTTTGTATTCGGTGAGATGTTTAAAACTGTTTTGCCATTTAACGTCTTTAATACTCCAAGTGAAGCCTGATTTTTCTAATTTTTCAAAACGTTCAGGGATTAATTCATTTTTTTTGTAAGATATCCTTTGACGTCTCACCCAATCTCCGAGATAAAATCCATCTTTTGATGTGAACCTAGATGAGACATTACAATGTCCGTGTTGTTTTTTGTATTCGGAAAGATGATCAAACCCATTTTCCCATTTTGCATTATCTTCTTCGTCTTTAGACGTCCAAATAAAGCCTAATTTTTCTAATCTTTCAATTCGCTCAGGAGATAATTTATTTGTTTTACGAGATCTTTTCTGGGTATGTACCCATGCCCCCAGTAGATATCCATCTTTTGATGTGAACCTAGATGAGACATTACAATGTCCGTATTGTTTTTTGTATTCGGA
>CAYFHW010000105.1:0-4759 GCA_964343095.1 uncultured Anaerolineaceae bacterium
CCCTCCCCCGCTTCCCCAAACACGTTTCCTGGTACAACTGCAACACGTTCTTCCTCTAAAAGTCGGTTGCTGAATTCTTCACTGCTCATTCCGGTTAGAGAGATTTTAGGGAAAACATAAAATGATCCTTTTGACTCAAAGGTTTCAAGTCCTATCGCCCGAAAGCCGTCTATTATTAATCGTCTTCGCTTGTCATATTCAGCTACCATTTCTTCGACAAATGCTTCACCCTCTTTAAAGGCTGCTATGCCTGCATACTGTGCTACGGTCGGTGCAGATAGCATGACATATTGGTGTATTTTCATGACTGCTTCGATTAGATTCCCCGGTGCAGCTACCCACCCAATTCTCCAGCCGGTCATTGCATATGCCTTGCTAAATCCCCCAATCAAGATAGTTCGATCACGCATACCAGGTAATGATGCGAAGCACGTGTGTGGTTCTTCATATGTTAGTCGGTCGTATAGTTCATCACTTACTACTGCTAGGTCGTGTTCATTTGCTAATTGTGCAAGCTTTGACAACCCCTGCTTATTCATTGTTGCACCAGTGGGATTTGCTGGATATCCAAAAAGTAGAGCTTTTGTCCGTGGGGTTAATTTAGGTATCACATCCTCTGCAAGTAATTGGAAATTATCTTGAGCAGTGGTTCTAATTGGGACAAAGGTTCCTCCAGCTAAGGCAACGGCAGGAGGGTAAGCCACGTAGTAAGGGTCTGGGCATATTACTTCATCTCCTTGGTCTAGAATTGCCCGAAGTGCTAAATCAAATGCCTCACTAGATCCCGCGGTAATCATCAGTTCAGTTTCCGGGTCGTAGCTCACGTCATAGAGTCGCTTTAAGTGGTCACTAAGTTGCTCTCTTAGTTCAAGTATTCCGTAGTTTGAAGTGTAGTGTGTTCTTCCTTGGGTAATACTTTTTATAGCAGCATCCCTAATAGGTGTTGGCGTTACATAATCTGGCTCCCCGACTCCTAGAGAAATAACATCGTCAATTGACATTAAAATGTCAAAGTATTTCCGGATACCACTTGCTGGAACGGCGTTCAAATTTTTTGAAATAAAGCGGTCGCTTGAATCTTTTTCTTTCATCCGACCACCCCATTCATGTGATAGAAAAAATCGCCAGGGGCGACCTTATTATCTACTCACTTTATTTTCCTAAATTCCATGTACTGCATAAGACTCAAAGTTATTGATGCTTTTATGACTCTCCCGCGAGCTGGGCTATCCGTCAAGTTGAGATACTTTTATTCGGCAGAGACAATTGTGGCTTCTAACGAGAAGAGAGCAGATTTCCTCCCCCGGTTGCTTGTTCATAAGCGTGCGCTGCTTGAATGATCTTCCCCTCTTTTCCAAAATTGCCAATAATTTGTAATCCAACGGGTAAGCCTGCAGCAATTCCGCAGGGCATGCTAAGGGCTGGAAGTCCTGCGACCGCACTAGGCAGTGTATAGATATCATTTAAGTACATCGCATAGGGGTCGTTTATTTTTTGTTTTTTCGGAAAAGCTACACTTGGTGTTGTTGGTGTGATTAGTAAGTCATATTTCTCAAAAGCTTCACTAAATTCTTGGATTATCAGAGTGCGGACCTGTTGTGCTTTTAGGTAGTATTTATCGTAATACCCTGCACTAAGCGCATAGGTGCCCAACATTATTCTTCGCTTGACCTCTTCCCCAAATCCTTTTGCTCGAGTTCTTTCAACCGTTTTCCAGATTTCATTACTAGTCTCATCTCGAAGTCCATATTTGATCCCGTCATAACGGGCTAAGTTAGAACTAGCTTCACTAGGTGCAATTAGGTAATAGACTGCTAGTGCGTGTTTTGTCATTGGGAGAGAGAGCGTACGGTCTATTTCGCAACCTAATCGTTCGAATTCCAGTAATGCTTCTTCTACTCGTTCTTTCACGTCTGGTTCTAGCCCTTCAACAAAATATTCAGCTGGAACTCCAATACGTAAACCTTTTATTTCACGACCTAAATAATGGCGAAGATCAGGCATAGGTTCTGGATTACTAGTTGAGTCACGCGGGTCGTGCCCTCCGATACAATCCAATATCGTTGCAACGTCTTCAACATCTCTACCTATGGGACCAACTTGATCAAGGGAACTTCCAAATGCAATTACCCCAAAACGACTAACCCGGCCGTAGGTCGGATCTAATCCAACAACGCCACACAATGCTGCGGGTTGTCTAATACTGCCCCCTGTATCACTTCCTAAAGCACCCAAACATGCACCCGCACTCACGGCAGCAGCAGATCCCCCAGAACTCCCCCCGGGGATCCTTTCCGTGTCCCATGGATTTGAAGTAGGCCCGAATGCTGAATGTTCGGTACTGGATCCCATTGCGAATTCATCAAGGTTGGTTTTTCCAACCATTACTGTTCCTGCTTGTTCTAATTTTTCGTTTACATGACTATTATATGGAGGTACGAATTCGCTTAGTATTTGTGAACCAGCAGTTGTGCGGGTCCCCTTAGTAACAATCAGATCTTTTATTCCCATCGGTATGCCTGTTAGAGCTGTTGCTGTTCCCGCTGCAAACCTTTTGTCTGCTTCTTTAGCTTGTAATAACGCTGTTTCCTCAGTAATCGTTATGAATGCGTTTATTTCTGATTCAACGGAGTTCAGTCGTTCTAAGACTGATTTAGTTAGGTCGACACTGCTGAAATCACGAGATCTAAGACCTTTATTAGCTTCATGTGCTGTTAATTGCCAAAGTTCGTTCATTCTAAAACAGCTCTTACACGGATTAAACCATCTTCGGTTTCAGGGGCTAGCTGCAGTACATCATCTTTTGACAAAGAGTCTCTTACTTCATCAGTTCGCATAATATTTCTTAAGGGTGCAGGATGAGCAGTTGGAGCAATGTTTTCTGTATTAACGTCTGCTAGCGCTTCGAAATGTTCCAAAATATCGCTTAGCTGAGATGCTAAAATCCTGACTTCTGAATCAGTGATTTCAATGCGTGCAAGTTTTGCTAAGTGTTGTATTTGTTCTCTAGATATTGCCATTACCTGATCGTACACCTAAAGTTCGTGCGCGCACGTTAGCGATTCAAAGCCTTTTTTTGTATGGTCGCAATATTTTCGAGATACTATGAGACAAGTTAGGATGATTTTGTAATTTCTACTGTGTGTTTTTTGAAGTAGGTCAGGTGAGTATTAGTGAACCGAATCATACTAAGGAAGCGGCTTCGAAGGCGTTACCAGCCTAAGGTCTCTCGACGTTTTAGTAAGAGACTAGTTCTGATTACTTGTGCTGTTTTGGCTGGTTTAATTTTTATAAGTAGTGGCGTTGCACTCTTTGCTTTTTATCAATTTTATGCTCGTGGATATATTCCGATAGAGGAGTTGATCGAAATACGGTCAGCCGAATTAACAAGAGTTTATGACCGTTCAGGTGATACTGAACTCGGTGTATTAGCAAATCCGAATGCCTTGCTAAGTAATCCAATCCCTCTTTCAAGAGTATCTGATCATATGATCGCGGCAACAATTTCAACCGAGGATAATACGTTTTGGGACAATCCTGGTGTTTCATACGTAGGCATTTTACGTGCCGGATTTAGGAATTATATTCTAGGCGAACAAGCGCCTGGTGGGTCAACAATTACCCAGCAGTTAGTTAAGAATGTTTACATTTGTAAACCTCTTTCCCCTGATGATCCTTGTACTGCTGCTCGAACCTTAGACCGAAAACTCCGTGAGATCGTTTACGCAATTGAGTTAGAGGGTGATTATGAAAAAGAACAAATTCTTACTTGGTATCTCAACCAAATTTCCTATGCTTCAAGGTATATTGGTGTTGAAGCTGCATCGACAGGTTATTTCGCGAAGCCAGCAAAGGATCTGACATTAGCGGAATCTGCCATCCTTGCGAGCATACCTTCGAGTCCGACCTTATATCACCCACGTAGTAATTGTGTAACTGATGAAAATATGCAGTGTAATTATGATCTTAGGGGAAGGACTATTTTAGATGATGACAGTCCTTTAAAACGTATTCAGGAACTGAATTTAGACCTGATGGTTGAGCATGGATGGATTAATAGTCGTGAGGCCGATATTGCGAAACGTGAAGTTATTTATATCTATAAAGAATCTAGATCTAAGGACCAACCACTGGTGTCGTTTGTTGATAATCTTGTTGAGCCGAGACTTGTTCGTATGTGTGAGCGAGATGAGTTGCCGATGCTTGAAGGGTTTGATGACTGCACTTCAAGTGTCCATAGTGCTGGCTGGAGAGTCGAGACAACGCTTGATTACCAGGCAACCCAAAAGGGTTTCCAAATTGTTAATGAGATGATAGCTCAAGGTTTGAAAGAGAATTGCGAGTGTTACAACGCAGCTTTAGTTACCATTGAACCGGAAACTGGCCAAGTACTGGTTTATATTCCAAATCGTGAACCATCCAATAATGTTGATCCCAGAGTGGCAGGTGATATTGATCAACTGATTGAAATTAATCAACCTGGTTCGTCATTTAAACCTGTGGTCTACCTGGCCTGGTTTTTAAATGAAAACAAAGTGCCAATGAGCGCTCTGTGGGATACCAGTCCGCTTGAAATCGAAGGTTTTGTTGGACCGGATGGTGAGCCTGTAGGAATTGTGAATCCTAGAAGGGCTGTGCCATCTCACCTAGGTGAGCCAATTAAAAGTGAAGGGATGATAACTGCGAGAGCAGGGATAGGTGGTTCTCAAAATGTGCCAGCTTTTCGTGCTGCACAGGAAGCAGGTCTGGATGCGGTTAT
>CAYFHW010000106.1:0-4747 GCA_964343095.1 uncultured Anaerolineaceae bacterium
GTGCTGGGGTCGTCACCTCGATTAACGAGTAATAAGGAAAGGATTTATTCATGGCTTCAAAAGGTGATCGTCAAGTTGTCACTTTTGCCTGCACTGAGTGCCGGGAACGTACATACACATCCACAAAAAATCGAAGGAATGATCCAGATCGCCTCGAATTAAAAAAATTCTGTCCTCGGTGTCGTTCACGCCAAGTGTATCGTGAGACCAGGTAGGTCATATGGCTAAATCACGCCGCCGGTCTAATAGAGGTAATCGCCGCCGAGGTAACTCTGGTGGTGAAGAGAGTGGTTTACCTCCAGTGACTCAAACAAGTAGCACTGAAACCGTCGCGGCAATTAGAACACGGACGAGCCGCTCATCAAACCCTCTAGGCTTCATAAAGCGAATCTGGCCCCGCTTTATTGTTGATATTGTGTCTGAACTACGAAAAGTCACATGGCCAACATTTTCAGAAACGCGCTACCTAACAATTGTTGTAGCAGTCGTTGCTATTGCTGTTGGACTATTCTTAGGCGGTTTTGACCTTTTATTCGGCTGGATTATAGAAAAATTATTTTTCTAAAGGTGGTGTACTTTGACTTCTAGTAATAGCTCTACAGACTTAAGTGGTTTCGGCTTCGGCGGAGACGCACCTACCAGTGAAGCAGAATCTGCAAGCAGAAAACCCCGTAAACGACCAGAGGACGACGAACAAAGTAGTGTTCCTGAGGAAGACATCGCTGCACCTGGTCGTGCCTGGTATTTTGTACACACGTATAGTGGGCACGAATTTAAGGTGAGAGATTCGATCCTTCTTCAGGTAAAACAGGTAGCTGATGCAGACGACAAGGTCTTTCATGTAATAGTTCCGACTGAGGAAGAAATAGAAATTAAAGACGGGCAACGGCGTACCGTGAGGCGTAAGCTTTACCCTGGATATGTTCTTCTGCAAACAATGATTTTAGTAGAGGGCGATCCCTCATCAGACGCAATTTGGCATCTTGTTCGCGACACGACTGGAGTAACCGGTTTTGTCAGCACTGATAATAATCGGCCAGTTCCTCTTAGCACCGACGAGGTTAAGCACATACTTCAGGCTACATTGCACCAAGAGGCCCCAAAATTAAGAGTTTCCTTTCAGATTGGAGAAAATGTGCGCATCGTTTCTGGTCCATTTGAAGAGCTTGTTGGTACCGTAGACGAACTTAATATGGAAAAAGGAAAACTTAGAGTAAGGGTGAACATGTTGGGTCGAGAAACCCCTGTTGAACTCGATTTAACGCAAGTAGTAAAAATGTAGCTGTCTGACTTTAATATATCTTAAAATCAGACATTTAAATATTTTAATTACAATTAGACCTGCCAGAACAAGGCTCTGGGTAGTCATCTGTTTCTGGAACCCTATCCAAACAAAGCTCTGAAAGAATACAAGACTCACTTCCAACAATTCCCAACTGCCGTGAGAGCTCTTTTGGGGAAGGATTCCCATAACTGATTAGCACCCTTTGTAAGTCAGAGATTTCTAGAAAAGTTATCGAATCCACTTGAACATCATTCACATAAAAAATTAAACTTTTCTCTTCACTGGAGCAGTATTTTTTTTGATCAAAAATGAGGCATGTCGCCGACAATTCCCAGCCTAATGTTTCAAAAAACTCACTCCACGTTGTCTGCTCACGATGAACATGAACAACGCTGTAATACGGTTTATGGATATGCACATATTCAGCAACAGTGAAATTTTCCGTTGTTATATATTCTTCACTATTAAAAACAAGATGCTCACCTTCAATGAACACAGCAAAGTCAGCATGCCAATGCACTTCCTGACGTAAATCATTAACTGTGAACGTTTCTGTTTTTTGAACAGAATTATCGCCCTTTACACAAGCAAAAAAGGGGACAGCTATCACCAGTAAGAAAATCAATAACTTAAACAAATTACTACTCAGAAACCAACTCTAATTGCTCGTTCAAGATAACTTCCCAGTCTCCAAAAGAAGAAGGACTTACAACAATTGCCTTCTCGCCATTGCGTAAAACAAAAGACGGGGTACCCGTAAGACCGTATCGCCTTGCCAAACTTTCATTCTTCGATACTGAAGACAGTGTTTCGGGCGATTTTTGACACCTTTTGAACAACTCCACGTCTAATTCTAAGTCGGTTGCAATTTTTACTAAATTTTCTTCAGAAAACAAACCCCTGTTAGGTGGTTCAGTTCCTGATCGAGCCTTTTCTTTAAACAGGCTGTTCGAATAGATCCAAAATTTTTCTTGCTCACCCGCACAAGTCGCAGCCGATGCAGCTAGCACTGATTCACGACCAAGTACTGGAAAATGCTTAAACACTAATCGAAGTTTTTCAGTCTTGACATACTTTTCAACAATCTCAGGCTCAATTATCGCAGCGTGTCTCAAACAATGTGGACATTGAAAATCTGCAAAAATTTCTAAAACAAGAGGACTATCACTAGATCCCATTTCCTGGCCTGACACAAGTTGGGTTGGAATACGAACAAGCGCCTCATGTAACTCTTCGACAAACAACTGACTTTCGTCATTTAATTGTGAGTTATCACCCCTGTTATTTGCGAGCACAATTACCACCACAAGAAGTCCTACAGCTAAACTTGCAGCAATAATCCAAAAACCATACTTTTTAAAATCAAAACTAAAATTGCTTGGCCCAGAGGGTGATGATCCTCTCTGTGGTCGGCTCTTTTGCCTTCTCGCTTGCCGGTTTTGATCCCGGCGTGACTGTCTATTAGTCATAGCTAATCAACCTTGCGCGAAATAATATCACTACTTATTCCCCAATCGTGCTTTTTATTGATTCAAAAAATCTGATACAACCGCCATGAACTTAGCAAATTGATCGTGTTGAACCCAATGTCCTGCTTTATCTATTTTAACCTTATTAAAATTATGGAATGCACTTAAATCTAAAGTGTTGGGTTGTTTTCCCCAACTTTCACTCCCGACCAAGAATAATATAGGACACCTTATCTGATTCCATATGTCTCGGGCATCTTCCATATTAAATTCATAAGGAGATGGCGTTCTTACGTGGTTATCAAACTTCCAAACAAAAGAATCGCCCACTTTACGCGTGCCATGTAAAGTTAAATGGTAGGCAAGCTCAGGAGAGAGGTTTGGGTTTGCTTCTTTCATTCTTTCACACGCTGCCCCTAGGCTCGGGTAGGTACGTGTGTTTCTTACTTCAAGACCTCGCATATCTTTAACCCATTGTCGCAATCTCTCATGGGCTGGTTTGCGTTGATTTTCTCGCCATTGCATACGAGCAACCCCTTCAATGCTTACCACCCGATCCACTTGTTCAGGAAAGGCTCCAGCATATTGAAGGGCAATACTCCCACCCAAAGAATGACCGATTATTGATGCTTTTTGGATATCTACTTCATTAAATAATGCATTTAGATCTAATACGTAATCAATTATTGAGTACGACCCCCCTTCTGCCCATTCTGAATCTCCGTGCCCTCGCAAATCTGGAGCTATAACACAATACTCTGAACTGAGGGTTTCCGCCGTCAGGTCCCAATTTCGGGCATGATCACGGCCTCCATGTAGCAAAATTATTTTGGGGGCTTTTTTGTTTCCCCACATGACATAATTGAGTTCCAATCTTTGGGAAACATACGTGTGTGTAGTCGGTTCCATTCACTTAGTGTATTGATTTCTTTTACTAGAAACATGACCTCTAAAACTTTTAACTTTCTTTAAACAAATCATCGAATTGCTCTTTTGTTAATGAATCTCTCAATTGCTCTTTCAAAGATTCTGTTAGTTTTTCTCTGTCCGATTCACTAAACCGTGTTCGCCTATACTCAAGTAATTCATCTTGGCCTGCATAAGATTGAGTTTTTTCTTTGCTCATTTCCCTTAATCCTCACATCTTGGCTATTTTAGATACAAATCTATAAACTTTATCCGACTATAGTGTATTTAAATTTTAGATATTGCAAAAAGGGGCTAAACTTTAATCTGTGAAAATTGCAATAGCCTCCGATCATGCCGGATTTATTTATAAAACTAAAATAATTGATTGGTTAAAAGAAAACGGTCATCAAGTGGAAGATTTTGGTACTGACACTACTGAATCTTGTAACTACCCTGACTATATTCGACCAGCAGCATTATCTGTATCACAAGGCACCAATGAACGAGCCATTGTCCTTGGTGGTTCTGGAAATGGAGAAGCTATCGTTGCAAACCGTATTCATGGGGTTCGTTGTATTCTCGCATGGGATAAAAATTCTGCCGAATTAGGCAGGCGACACAATGATTCTAATGTACTTTCCATAGGTGAGCGTATGGTTAGTCTGTCAACCGCTATGGAAATTGTGGATATTTGGCTCAACTCTCCATTTGATGGAGGGCGTCATGAAACACGAGTCCAACAAATTGATAACCCCCTCGATGATACTGTCAGCTAAATTTTTTTTATTTTTTATACCTTTTTCACTTTTTTTAATGTCTTCTTGTCATGAAAGCTCCTTAAAAATTGTAACAGTCACCGTAACCTCTTCCGAAGGACAATCTTACCGACTGGAGAGTGTTGAGGTGGCAAGTACAACAACCGAACATGAGAAAGGATTAATGCATCGAAAGAGCCTAGATAGTGATTCCGGAATGCTTTTTATATATCCAAAAGAAAGGCTAGGTTCCTTTTGGATGAAAAACACCGTTATTCCACTTGCAATTGCCTTTATAGATGACCAAGGAAAGATAATTGAAATTCTTC
>CAYFHW010000107.1:0-4694 GCA_964343095.1 uncultured Anaerolineaceae bacterium
CTTTGAAAATTAATTTGAGCTATGCCATTTTCTTATCCTTTTTCGCGATACGTTTTTCTTTTAAAGTTTTCACAGCAGTCTTTTTAATCGACTTTTTTGCATCTTGACCTTTGCCAATATTTCTCCCCTTAGATACTTTTCATACTTAGAATAGTGGAGCCACCGAGCGGATTTGAACCGCTGGCCTGCTGTTTACGAATCTTTCAATAGTCGTTTCTAGAGGTTCCTCAAGTAACTCAGAATAAATATACATAGACGCAAGCTAGTCGTAAATTAACGCCAGTGTATTTCCAGGTCGTTCCAGATGCTTTGGTGACACGTAGAAAATAATTGTTGCCATAATTGTTGCCACGATTTTTTACACCAAGTTCCAAGATGCAAGGATTCACCTTGCTTTTGGGCGCGAGTAAAAATCACTAGGTCGAGTTGCTTGAAAAGCTTGGAAAGCTTGAAAAGGGTCTAGTCTAATCCGACGTGCAAGCCCTTCATTTAATTTGCCCATAGAATCTTTTAATGCACAATGAGGCTTTTAACATTTAGTTAACTTAAGTGTTATAAAATGATTCTAGCGATTAATCGGTTTTTATTAAATAAGCATTCTCGCTTTAGTTAGAAAGAATTAAAAAGTGCAGTCAACAAGGCTACGTATAGGAGTTAGCTCCTGTTTAATAGGCAATAATGTTCGTTATAATGGGGGCCACTTAAGCGATGGTTTCATTAATAATGCATTAGAAAAATATGTCGAATGGGTTCCAGTTTGTCCGGAAGTGGAAGCTGGAATGGGCGTACCCCGTGAAGAGGTTAGGTTAGTAGGAACTGCTGAAAATCCCCAAATGTTGGGTAGCCGCAGCAAAACTGACCATACAAATCAAATGTTGAGCTGGGCATCCGGACGAGTGGTCGCTCTCTCTCAAGAGCATTTAGACGGTTTCATATTAACTGCAAATTCTCCAAGCTGTGGCATATTTAGAGTTAAAGTTTATTCATCAAAAGGTGGTGCTCCTGCCCGGAACGGTATGGGATTTTTTGCAAGATCTCTCTCTTCGAATTATCCAGATTTGCCAATTGAAGAGAACGGTAGATTGCATGATCCCCGAATAAGAGAAAATTTTGTCGAGCGTATTTTCACGCGCAAGAGATGGAATAATGCATTTTCAAGTGCTTTTAATTCCCATGATCTTGTTGAATTCCATACATCTCATAAGTTTGCATTTATGGCTCATAGCGTTTCTTTGTACAGAGAAATGGGGCAACTCGTTGCAAAAGCAGGGCTTCTCTCACCGGTCGAACTTAAAGATACCTATACTGCTTTAATGTCCTCTGCTTTGAAGCAGATGGCAACTCCAAAAAAACATGCAAACGTCATGCAACACATAATGGGTTTTCTTAAAGATTTCATCGATGCAGATGACAAAAAGGAAATTACCGAAACCATCGATCGATATCGTATGGAGCAAGTCCCTTTGATCGTTCCCATAACACTTCTCAAACATCATTTAAGGAAAAATTCTGTGTCAGCTTGGATACTAAACCAAACTTACCTTAACCCTTACCCCACTGAGTTGATGCTAAGAAATAGCGTTTAGGCATGAAAATTCTGCTAACCGGCGCAACTGGATATATTGGAGGGAGGCTTGTGCCTGCCTTACTTGAAGACGGGCATTTAGTGAAAATTCTCGTCAGGGATCCATCTCGATTGCCTGATCAACCTTGGGTTAAAATTGTAGAAATCATCGAAGGTGATGTTGACTCACTGAATAACACTCCAATCCCTGATTCTTTATCGAACATAGATGCAGCCTTTTATCTAGTTCATTCGATGAAGGAGTCCTCTATGGCTTTTGAAGATAAGGAATTAGCTACAGCCCGTTCCTTTGGAAATGTGGCTCAAAAAGCTGGATTCCAGCGAATAATCTACCTAGGCGCACTTGGCAACCCTGAGGAAGATCTCTCTCCCCATTTGCGCTCTCGCCATCTAACAGGAACCACACTTGCCGCTCCAGGTGTTCCGGTCATTGAATTAAGGGCGGGGCCGGTAGTGGGTGCTGGCAGCCTACCCTTTGAAATGATTCGCTATTTGGTCGAAAGAATCCCAGTTATGATTTGTCCAAAATGGGTTTATACCAAAGCGCAACCAATTAGTTTCTCCAACGTGATTTCTTATCTGAAAGCAAGCTTAGTAATCGATGTTCGGGGCCATAAAATAATCGAAATTGGTGGAAGTGAACAATTAAGTTATGGCGATATGATGCTTGGCTATGCAAAGGCCAGAGGGCTTAAAAGGAAGATGATACGTATTCCCGTACTAACACCAAGGTTATCTTCTTACTGGGTAGACTGGGTGACTCCAATTAGGGCCAACCATGCGCGACCTATCGTAGAAGGACTTCGAAATGAAGTAATAGTACGTGATTCGAGTGCACGCACTATTTTCCCTGAAATTACACCCATGAACTATAATGCTTCTATTACTGAAGCCCTTGAATATCTCGATCCTTCCTTCGTTGTTCAATCAAATCCTAGGCCAAACAATAACTCTCTAGTTACTTCTCGCAAAAATACCCAGGGAATGATTGTAGAAAACAGGTGGGTACGTTCAAAGCAAACCCAAGAGCAACTCTTTGACTCCGTTTTGAAATTAGGTGGTTCGGATGGTTGGTATTTTGATTGGGCCTGGAGGCTTCGGGCTGCAATCGATCGTCTAATTGGTGGTGTTGGTCTAAGAAGAACAAACAGAGAGAAACTCCCGAAAGTAGGTGATCAGCTTGATTTCTGGAGAATCGCTTCATTAGTAAAGGATGAACGGCTTTTACTAAAAGCTGAAATGAAGTTACCGGGCACAGCTTGGCTTGAATTCATTGTTGAAAGAGATGTAAATCAAGGGTCTATTTTAACCCAAAATTCATATTTCGCTCCCCGAGGGGTTGCAGGGATACTATATTGGTATGCCTTATACCCGATACACTCCTGGGTATTCAACGGCATGGCTAAGCGATTGACGTCCTCCTAAGTTTTACTTGCATCTGTAGCTTTATTCGAGGAGCACTTTTTGTCTGGCCAATTAACACGAATACCATGCCACTTAAATGATTTCACTATGTGTATTCCTATCTCAACATTCTTCGACAATAGCAAACATTTTAGTCATTCACCAGCGTGATTCCAATTTCTGATAGTTATGATATAGGTTTTGTCACTATGAGTCTTACGCCAGAAGAAAAACGAAAAATAGAAGAAGAAGAAAGATTTCGAGACGAAGTTAGAAGCAAGATTAAAAACGAAAAAGCATCGTGGGGAAGCATTTTTGGCTGGACTCTCTTCTTGCTCATTCTTGGTAGTGTCGTTCTCACTTTTATTTTTATGAGTAGCTTGTAGTCACTTAGGGAATGGTATAACTAAACTGTTAATATAAACCTAGAGGTGTCAAATGAGCATAACAACGGTGATAAAATTTAAAGTGGCTGATCGGGAAAAGTTTGAAGCGTCTTTCGCCACTCGTACTGTTGCCCGAGAAGCAGCTGGTCTTCAATTTAAGGCGCATCGGGATATGGATGACCCAAATGGTGTTGTAGTTCTTGGGACTGTGGAGTCTAAGGACGCGTTTTTTGGGTTCATGAGTAGCACTGAGCAACAAGAGGCTATGAAAAATGCGACTATTCAAGGGTCCCCTGAAGTTACTTTCCTAGAGGGCTAAGCAGCAAGGACTAGTTCCATAGGTAATCGCCAGTGCGACTTCATATTAGATAAATAGGGGTGGCCGGTTAGCAATCGTTAAAGGCCTAGAATGAATTAATTATTAGTTAATATATGTGACAAGAGATTAAACAATGAAAGTAACACTTATCAGCATCCCCGTTTTGAATCAGGAGAATGCCTTGAAATTCTATACTGAAAAGCTGGGCTTTAAGTTAAAAAAAGACGTACCCATAGATAATGAAAACAGATGGCTAACATTAGTTTCACCTGAATGGCAGGATGGCCCAGAGTTATTGTTGGAGCCTGCACCTAAGAATTTTGAACCTTCTAAAGTTTATCAAGATGCGCTAATGGAATCTGGAATCCCATATACTCAATTCGAAGTAGATAGTGTTGATGCTGAATATGAAAAGCTGAGAAAGCTAGGTGTTGAATTCAACTTAAAACCTACTGACATGGGTTCAGTAAAAATTGCCATCTTTAATGACACCTGTGGAAATTACATTCAAATTATCGAAAACCTCTAGACCTTATAATAGACGAAAATAACCATTCAGAAACAAATGACGTTGGAAATGACGTTGGAGTCATTTTGAAGCACCAATCAAGGCATTAGGTAAACTGGCGTTTAGCAGTCTATTAAGTCTTGGAAGTATGGAGCCACCGAGCGGATTTGAACCGCTGACCTGCTGTTTACGAAACAGCTGCTCTGCCACTGAGCTACGGTGGCTTAAATGAATGAAAGTTATCCCACTAGGATTTTGTATATAGTATAGAGCGTACAAGCAACTACTAAAAATACCTTTTGCTCAAGTCAACTTTTCAGGAGGAAGCATGTCGCAGGTTATAAAGTTTAATGATCAACCACAAATCGATAGAGGCAATGGTGCAACAACGGCACCATTGTTTTTGAAAGAAAATGGTGCACGTTCATTTATTTCAGGAATTTCTACTTTTAAACCCGGTGTTTCTGTTCCAGTACATTCACATAACACTGA
>CAYFHW010000108.1:0-4653 GCA_964343095.1 uncultured Anaerolineaceae bacterium
CTGCCCAAGCCGTTATCATTGTATTTGAAATATCCCAGGAGCCTACAACCGAACTAGGACCACGGACAATAATTTCTCCAGCGACAATAATTTCAGGCTTAGGTCCAGAAAGTACGATCCAACCGACGATAATCCAGGCAAGTACACCTACAACGCTTAGAGCTAACCAAGTTCTTCTCACCTGAAAATCTACCCCTTGCGCAAACTACCATTATTCAGCTTTATCCAAAAGGGTTTTAATATTTTAATACCCCCGACTATGGAAAGCAGTAAACCTAGTATAGCTCCAATAATCGTAAATAATGGCTCAAGACCAAATTGCATATCTGCCCATCGTCCGAAAATTACACCGGCAATGATACAAATTGCAAAATACCATCCAGCCCCCATCAGGTAGGCAGTGGGAACAACCCATCCACCCATTTTTCCCCCTCAGGCAACCTTCAGCGGGGAAATAATAATGCTGCTAGGAAATAACGTGCAAATTAACAGCATATTTTCAACTACCCATTCGGTTTATCGAAATCACTTAGGTCTAAACCTTCTATAAAATCCTTAAACGCCCCGAGACGTTCTAATTCTTCTGGCGCAACAGGGGTAGCAGATTCCTGAGTTACAACTCCCGCCTCTTCATCACTTGTCAAAACAGTAGCTGCTCTATCTAAGACGGATTCCTCGGCATAAATAGGTGCCTCGGCTCGCACTGCTAAAGCTATTGCATCTGATGGCCTAGAATCAATAGTTACTTGCTCACCATTTAAATCGAGAACAATTTGAGCAAAATAAGTATCGTTAGATATCTCATTAAGCAAAACATGATGAACAGTTCCGCCAAATTCATCCAGAAGGTTTCTTAATAAGTCATGTGTCAGCGGTCGAATTGGCGAAACATTATGTAACCGCATCGAAATACTTTCAGCTTCAGAAGGACCAATCCATATAGTTAAATAACGTTGCGACTCTTTTTCTCGCAAAATTAGCATACGTTGGTAGCTTGTGAGTGAAAGTCGAATACTTTCAATGACCATCTCCTGCATCGAACACCTCTGCGGGCAGTTTACCATTTGTTTCCAAGTGCTACTTACTTTTTAAATACTTTCAGATTCATAATTTTATCAGGAGGTTATTTCGCAGATATTAGTTTTTTTGAATATGTAGCAAATCGTTTTCGAGTTATAAAGATTCTATGTTCACAATTAATACATTTCATGCCTATATCTAAGCCCACTCGAAAAATCTTCCACTCATTTCCACCACATGCATGTAACTTTTTCATTTCCCAAGTATCGTCAACAGCAACCTGTAACGGATCAGATTTCATTTTAAGACTCTACGGATGCAATTACTGTTTTTATATGGCTACAGATTCGTTCAGCCTCTTTAGCTGAATCATCAGGAGTTAACCCTGCATATGCAATGCCTCTGGACACATTTATAAGCATTCGACCCCACCCTGAATAGGCTATTTTAACGACCTCATCAATGCTTCCACCTTGTGCTCCTATACCAGGAATTAATAAAGGAGTATCTGGTACGATCTGACGAATTCCTCTCAATTCTTCTGGAGCTGTAGCTCCTACCACAAGACCAATATTTTCCCCCCAGTTCACAACAGTCTGTGCAACATGCTCATAAAAATATTTCCCATTTTCTAGAACAACTCCTTGAAATTGATCTGCGCCCAGATTAGAAGTCCTGCATAACACAAAAACACCACGGTCCTCATGTTTTAAAAAAGGTTGGATACTATCCTGTCCCATGAACGGATTTACAGTTACGGCATCAAACCCCCACTCTCTAAAAATAGCATTGGCATAGGCTTCGCTCGTTGAGCCTATGTCTCCTCTTTTAGCATCAGCGATTATAGGAATTTCGGGAGGGATGGCCTTTAGGGTCTCTTCAAGCGCTTTTAAGCCAGGGATTCCATAACTTTCGTAAAATGCAAGATTTGGTTTATAAGCCGAAGCAAAGGATTTTGTTGCTTCTATAAGTTCACGGTTAAATAACGGTATCTCTTCAACTAAATGCTTCTCTATGTGCGGATCTAAACCCACACATAGCAAACTTTGTATTTTTTCACTTCTGTGAATTAGACGCTCAAAAAAACTATTCATAAGACTCACGCCTAAAACCTAATTTATGCATAGCATCCATAAATCCCTCATGATCACTACTCGTAATAATATTTAGGATACCTTTCGATGTATCTGTTTTCTGTATTTTTTCCTTTTCTAGAACAACACTGGTTTGGCGCGCGACAGCTTTTGATACACCAATTACATCTATCCCTGGAAATTCATTTTTTATGACTTCTGAAATAAACTCATAATGCGTACAACCAAGAACTACTGTATCTGCACCATCGGAAATATCTTGCTTTAAAATATTGTTGACAGTTTGAGGGAGCAGTAGGTTTTGTATATCTCCCTGCTCAATCATATCTATAAGCTCCTCACTAACTACCTTAGATATAACGGTATCAGCACTGTTTTCAGCAACAACGTCTTTATACAAATCCCCTACTAATGTACCTGAAGTAGCAAGCACAACTATCCGATTAGTACGTGAAGCCAAAACAGAAGGTTTGATTGGAGGAACAATTCCTATAAAAGGGATATCAAAAACGCTACGTAGATCTTCTAATGCCGCTGCAGAAGCAGTGTTACAAGCAACGACGATTAATTTTACATTGCTTGATAGTAACCTATGCGTAATTGCAAAGGCTCTTTTTCGTATTTCTGGTAGTGGCCGTCTTCCATAAGGGAAATAATCGGTATCTGCAAAATAAATTAAATTCTCACTCGGAGTCAGTTTCTGTACTTCTCGTAATACACTTAATCCTCCTACACCAGAATCAAATATTCCAATTGGTCGTACATCACCTGCTACCATCTTGATCAGCATAGCTGACTGTGCTTAATGCGTAACTTTAAAAAACTATTTAGAATTAAGAGGGAGTGTTTTTTGGCTTTAAAGCGTCTTTCCTTAGCCTTATTACCAAGTGAAATTGATACGCTCGATACAACTGCATACGTTGTTATCGATGTACTTCGAGCAAGTACAACTATTGTCACATTGTTCGAACGTGGGCTCTCTGAGTTATTGGTCGTTAATAATCTGGCACAGGCAGTAGAGCAATCAAAACCGGAAAGCAGGATTCTGTTTGGCGAAGTTGGAGGCATACCTCCAGATGGTTTTGACTACGGAAATTCACCTTCAGAAATTTCCAAACTTAACCTTAAAAATAAAAAAGCAACATTATTTACGACCAATGGAACAAAAACGTTATGTCTAGCTGCACAAAAAGGAATCACCGCTGTGGGGGCACTCTCAAATCTCGATGCAGTTGCTCTTTGGGTTGGCTCACATGAAAGTGTAAGCATTATTTGTTCGGGAGAACTAAGCGGTCGTCGTTTTGCACTTGAGGACTTTGCGGTAGCAGCCAGATTTGTACATAAAATAATTAATATGTATTCATCTATAGAATTAGATGATGCAGCACGATTAGCCAGTGAAATTGGCAACTATGAAGGGTGGATAGCATCCAGTCTTACAAATGATCACACTCCAAGTGCAAGGCTTATAACAAGTGCGCAACATGGGCAAGAACTTATAGAGTTAGGCTTTGCAGCAGATCTACAGTTCTGTGCTTCTGAAAATATTTCAGAGATGGTTCCTTGTGTAGTTTCTTCGGAAAAAAATTGGTCCCTTTTAACGAGTTAATCTGTTTGGGACTTTTCCCAAACCATTCGTGCATTTTCAAGATCATCATGAATAGCAGGATGATTGCCATAGCGTTCTTCTTCAAAAAGTTTTGTGATTTGCGATGGGAAATCATCGTTATAAATTTCTATAAGTTCTGGTTTAATTTCAGTTGCAGTCTGACTTAAAGCACGATTCAATCCTCGTTTACTTGCCTCAGCTAAAAGATCTAAATAGAGCTTAATAGCTCCAGTGTTATCAGAAGATTTTTTACCTCCACGCCCTCTAAATGAAAAGAGCGAAGCTAACCCCTTAAATTCATCCCTTAAACCCCCAACCTTTTCACTACTATTGAAATCATCATCTTTACCATCACGGCGTTTGTACCAACGCATAACCAGGACCATAACTATCACAATAATTGCAACAGCAATACCCAACATGCCCCCGCCAAAAGCATATCTGCCCCAACGATTCCAGGCTGATTCACCTATTTGTTCAGTCGTTTCGGCTGCATTCGTTTCTATCTCTACAGGAACTGGCATCTGTATTTCGAGAGATTCCTGTTCACCTCCACCTAACAGTGAGAAAATCCATAACAAAAATTCAACAATATTTATCACCACCCAGCCAACAGGAACAACTAGGACGTAATAAAAAACAGTCCAAATAGCATCAAGAAAAGGACCGGTAAAAAAGGGACCCAAGGAGTCAACTAAAATTTCAAAAATAAAACCAGCAAATACAACAAGGACAACAGTAAGAACTACCGTAAATGCAAGCATTCCAGTCGCAACTCCACCAGCACGAAAATCACCTAAAGTAGCTCCACTTCGTGATAATTGGGCGCCAGCTAAAGCTAAAAGTACGATGACGATATACGTTATACCAGCCCAAGTAGTAGCTATCCCCACATCTGAAACTGCTGAAATTGTTAACAAAATTGCTACC
>CAYFHW010000109.1:0-2588 GCA_964343095.1 uncultured Anaerolineaceae bacterium
TTAAATTGCGGTTCATCTCTCAAAATGAGCAGATCTTATAAGGAAAAAGTAAAACACTTTTTCTAAGTGTTAGTTATATTGAATGTGGTTGAGTGGTAACTCAGTCGAATTTACGACTTCCCGCAACATAAAACTTGAATGCACATCAGACACTCCCTCGATTCTAGTAATTTTATTTAGTAAGAATTCCTGATAGTACTCCATGTCTGGTACGACCACTTTTAGCTGATAATCTGCTGACTGTCCCGTAATCAATAAGCACTCGATTACTTCAGGATAGCTTTTTACTTTATTTTCAAATACGTCAAAACGGTCCGGTGTATGTCGATCCATGCTAATTTGAATAAGAGCCGTAAGTTTTAAGTCCAGCTTAGAGGCATTAAGCAGTGTGACCTGCCGATTGATGATCCCGCTGTCTTCCAGCTGTTTAACGCGTCGAGCGCAGGGTGAGGGGGATAGTCCAATTTTTTCTGCCAGCTCTAGATTAGTGATCGATCCATTCTTCTGTAGTTCCTGAAGTATGCGCTTATCCAACTTATCTAGCATGATTTTTCACTCTATATTGGTCATTTAAACCTACCTTATCTAAAAACTGGGTAAATATAAACAATAATACCTATAAAATTAGTCAAAAAAGCTAAATATAAGCTATTTCTTTGGAATATATGTATAGAATCACCTCCGAATTTCTACTATAGTTTCCAAACTTGAACTGGCGGCATGGCACCGAGTTAAATAGGCTCAGCCCCGTAACAGCAACCTCACAAGGGTTGAAAGGGAGAAAAGAATTCGTAAATTACACAAGGCGCATACCTAACATCATTGGAGGGTATGGGCCTTTATGTGTTATGTGCGTTGTTGAGTTAAGGAATCTGGGGTTAGCAAAATGAACGGCCGTTTTGATCATACCAAGTACAAATCTTTTCCGCCGATCGATATGAAAGATCGAACCTGGCCCGATCAGGTAATCACCAAAGCGCCAACCTGGTGTAGCGTTGATTTGCGTGATGGTAATCAGGCTCTGATTGAGCCGATGTCCGTTGTGCAAAAGAAAAAAATGTTTGAGCTCTTGGTTGAGGTTGGATTTAAAGAAATAGAAGTCGGGTTCCCGGCCGCATCACAACCTGATTTCGATTTCGTTCGTAGTCTAATCCAGGAAGATAAAGTGCCTGAAGACGTGACAATCCAGGTGCTAACTCAAGCCAGACCAGAATTAATTCAACGCACTTTCGAATCCCTTAAAGGCGCTCGTCGAGCCATTCTCCATTTATATAACTCCACTTCAGTAGTTCAGCGAGAAAAAGTTTTTAAAACAGATAAAGCCGGTATCGTTGACATAGCTGTTGAAGGAGCGAAGGAAGTTGTCCGTTGTGCTGCAGGGCAACCTGAAACGGAGTGGGTTTTTCAATACTCTCCCGAGAGTTTTACAGGAACCGAAGTAGATTTTGCGGTAGAAGTTTGCGACGGGGTAAATGAGATTTGGCAACCGACCCCAGAAAATCCAGTAATCCTTAACTTGCCTGCTACTGTAGAAATGGCGACGCCGAATGTGTACGCGGATCAAATCGAGTTGTTTGGTCGCCTCATAAAGAATCGTGACTCTGTAATTATTAGTCTTCACACTCACAATGACAGAAGCTGTGCGGTTGGCGCTGCAGAGCTAGCAGTAATGGCAGGTGCGCAGAGAGTCGAAGGAACCTTATTAGGTAATGGTGAGCGCACCGGGAACATGGACATCGTGATAATGGCTATGAATCTTTATAGCCAAGGTATAGATCCTGAACTGGATCTCCATGATATGGACCGCATTGTATCGGTAGTCCGTGAGTGTACTCAGATTGATGTGCACCCGCGACAAGCTTGGTCAGGAGATTTGGTGTTCACCGCTTTTTCTGGTTCTCATCAGGACGCTATTAAAAAATGTTTAGACATTTATGAAGAGGGCACCACGTGGGAGATAGCCTATCTTCCAATCGATCCGCGCGATATTGGCCGTACTTATCAAGATGTAATTCGAGTTAATAGCCAATCAGGGAAAGGCGGCGTAGCTTATGTATTGTCTAACAAGTTTGGTTTCGAATTGCCCCGTTGGTTGCAGATAGAATTCAGTCGTGTTGTACAAAAGTCTACTGAGGATTCCGGTGGTGAAATACACCCAGATGAAATTTGGGAATTATTTAATAACCATTACTTGAAGAAGGGAAAAGTTCTCAGTCTTGAAAATTTCACTATTGAAAAGCAAGAAGGCCGTGAAACATTCAAAGCTCACATTGATTACTTCGGAAAGGAAATTGCAATCAGCGGCGAAGGTGATGGTGTGTTAGGCGCTTTTGTCGAAGGGCTCAAGTCTGCAATTAATCTAGACTTTGAAATTATGGAATACGGTGAGCATGCCTTGGGGCAGGGCGCTGATGCGGAAGCTGTTACTTATATTCAGATTCGCTGCGAAGGTCGTCGTTATAGTGGAGTTGCTATTAGCAAGGACATAATTGCTTCTTCCCTTGACGCTTTCATGGGAGCAGCAAGTCAAATGTTAAATGAGCAGCAAGCAGCTGCTTAGGAGGTTGAAGACATTTGACTTTATTAGA
>CAYFHW010000109.1:2688-4514 GCA_964343095.1 uncultured Anaerolineaceae bacterium
CCACTACTTTTACACAAGTAGGCTTTGCACAAGAAAATACCGAACAATTCGAAACGATAACAATCGTTGGTAGCGAAGAAGCCGCGCGAAATGTGGCTGGTACTGCTACCGTAATTACTTCTGAAGAACTAGAAGTCTATGAATACACAGATATTCATAAGATTCTTGCTTCGGTGCCAGGTGTTAATTTTAGACCTGAGGAAGGCTATGGGTTGAGACCTAATGTCAGCATCAGGGGTACTTATGCTGATAGGTCTGGGAAAATAACGCTTATGGAGGACGGAGTACTTATTGCTCCTGGTCCTTACTCTTCTTCTTCAGCTTATTATTTTCCTACTGTTGGACGACTCGCTGGGGTAGAAGTCTTGAAAGGTGCTGCAGCTATCACCCAAGGGCCTTACACCATTGGTGGCGCTATAAATTTGTTAAGCACTCCTATCCCAGAAGAACAATCTGGGTTTTTTAATCAGGAGTTTGGGCAAGACGGAGCTCAGAGAACTCATGCGACCTATGGAAACTCTTCAGAGAATTTTGGGTTTTTATTAGAAGCACATCTCTGGGAGAGCGATGGTTTCGACACCATACAAGATGAATCCGGAGACACTGGATTCGACAAAGAAGATTATGTTGCTAAATTCCGTTTGAATAGCGATCGAGATGCGGCTATTTATCAAGAGTTAAATTTCAAATATCAATGGTCTGATGAAAGTTCAGACCAAACCTATGTCGGTCTAGCAGACGCTTCTTTCAAGAGAGACCCGCATGAAAGATATGGTTTAAGTAAATATGACAACATGGACAATGAGCATGAGACACTCTCGATAAATTACGGTGTTGACATCGGTCAATTTGAATTTGATGCGACGTATTACCAAAATGATTTTGCTCGAGATTGGTTTAAAGTAGATAAGATAGACAACAAAAAAGTCTATGGGTTAGGGAATGGCATCAATAACATTATTGGCGCTGCAAACGGCGGTAGTTTAGCAGCTCTAGCGATATTGAATGGGGATAATGATACGCCTGTAGAAGTGAAACTAAAGCACAATAACCGTGAGTATGAATCTGATGGCTTGGATTTACGGCTCAACTGGAGTAATGATATCCACTCGGTAACCGTCGGCTTTAGGGACACAGAGGATAGCGAAGACAGATTCCAACACTATGAATACTCCCAATGGTCCGGCGGTAAAATGGGCGCCTTAACTGTTGGCCCACCGCCGGGATATTCTTCAAACAACAGGCTTACCGAGGCAGATGCGGAGGCCTTTTATATACAAGATGTAATAACTTTAGAAAATCTCACCCTTAATATCGGCTATCGTTCTGAAGATTGGTCGATCACTCAAGAACGTTATGTTGATTCTGCGCGAAGTGCTATTAATACTGAAAAGGGTTACCCCAAAACATTAGCTAGTGATGATGCAAGCTTGTTCGGCTTAGGGGCTGTGTATGATATTAGCGACGAAATTTCTTTGTACGCTGGATTCAACGAAGGATTCACTCCGACTTCAGGTGGCGCCGATCCTGAAGAAGCTGAAAATACTGAAGTAGGTGTGCGCTATTCTAGTGGTGCGACTTACATAGACGTTGGTTATTTTGCGACTGACTATGAAAATATGTTCGGAAGCTGCACTGCTTCAGGCGGAGCTGTTGGAGATTGTGAGATTGGAGATTCTTTTAATGCGGGAGAGGCTGACATCAGTGGGTTTGAGATTTTAGGCCAACATGTATTTGAATCTGGCGATCTCACTTTCCCAGTGTCATTGAGCTATACAGCAACTGATGCAGAATTTCGTAATACATTTAGCAGTTCCTTCTGGGGT
>CAYFHW010000110.1:0-4482 GCA_964343095.1 uncultured Anaerolineaceae bacterium
AGAAACCTTGGTTTACGTCTATTACGATGATGAATCTTTATATATAGGCGCACGTCTTTTTGATTCTAATCCAGATGCAATGGTTGCGAATGTACTAAGACAAGGAGAAGCATTCTGGAGTGATGAGTTGTTTGCCGTGATCATTGATACATTCAATGACAAGCGAAATGGATATAGATTTCAAGTCAATCCTAACGGCCTCAGAATGGAGGGGATTTTTGTTAATACCACAAATACAGACATGAATTGGAATGGGATATGGCGAGCAGCAGCTTCTGCTGATCAAGAGGGGTGGAGCGCAGAAATGGCAATACCATTCAAAACACTCTCATTTAACCCTAACAATGATACATGGGGCATTAATTTTGAACGTGATATTAGTAGAGGAGAAGAAGGAATAGCATGGGTATCAAGAAACCAAACAACAAATCCAAGTATTGCAGGGATAGCTGTAGGATTTGAAGATCTTCAGCTTGGACGCGGCTTAGATATAGTCCCGTCATTAGTAATAAGTTCCCAAAAAAACTATGCCGATCTTCCGCCTACCGGTGAAAACACCTCGCCATCATTAGATCTTTATTACAAAATTACTCCTTCGCTAAATTCTGCACTTACCTTTAATACAGATTTCTCGGCAACTGAAGTAGATGACCGGCAAGTAGAATTTACTCGATTCAATCTATTCTTCCCTGAGAAACGTGCATTTTTTCTAAGGGATTCTGATATTTTTCAATTCGGAAGAATTGGTAGCTTGGATGGGTATAGCGCTGGACAAATGGATACATTCTCTAGGCCAGACTTACAGAGTGCACAACCATATTTTTCTAGGCGAATAGGACTTAGTTCTTCAGGACAACCAGTTGACCTGGATATGGGTGCTAAAGTTGCAGGTCGTCTTGGTGGTTGGAATCTAGGAGCATTAACTATTCAACAAGGCGAACATGGTGACATTTCTGCTACCGATATTTTTGTAGGTCGTGCTGCAGCAAATATACTAGAAGAATCTACTGTAGGAATAATCGTTACTGATGGAGACCCGCGCTCCAATAGTGGTAATTCACTTGTTGGAATAGATTTACGTTATGCCAATACTCGTCTTCCCGGAGGAAGAGCTTTAGAAACTGATCTCTGGTATCAAGAATCAAGTACCGAGGGAATCGATGGTAATGATAGTGCATTTGGATTACGTATTCGTGCCCCTAATTCAACTGGTTTTCGAGGTCAACTAGGATTTAAAAGAATAGAAGAAAATTTTTTTCCGGCTTTAGGCTACGTCAATAGATCAGGCGTAAATGATCAAATATTTAAACTAGGTTATACGATACGGCCTGAAGGTGGTCGTTATTCAGCTATTTATTCAGGCATTGATGCGCAACGGATCGAATTGATAAAAGGAGATCTACAAACACAAGTCATCACACTTAGAGCCCTTGAATTTGATACAGCATCACGCATACGAGGATACCTACGCATACATAAAACCGAAGAAAATCTTAGCGAACCTTACAGTATCTGGACGAGAGGATCAGATTCAGTAGTCATTCCTATTAAAAAATACTCTTTTGATGAAACTGAATTAGACCTAAATAGTGATCATACAAAAGAAGTATGGGGAAATTTCAACTATCAAGCAGGAGATTTTTATGATGGGGAACGAGAGCGAATAAGCATCGGTTTAGGATGGAGGCCATCAATACGCTTACGTACTACTCTCAGTTATGCGCTCAATGATGTCAAATTACCTCATGGTAATTTTAGCACGAGACTGGTTCAGCTTCGTAACGATATAATTTTCTCATCAACTTTGTCATGGGTAACCCTTCTACAATATGATGATATTAGTGAAACCATGGGAATTAATGCACGTGTTCACTGGATACCTGAAGCTGGGAAAGAAGCTTATATTGTTCTAAATTATAATTTACAAGATTTTGATAGAGACAATCGATTCAGTTCAGTTTCAGCTGATCTTGCACTGAAGTTTAATTATACCTTTAGATTTTAACGAAATTAGATATAGATCTAGAAACAATCAAAAGAAACTGGTTTACTAGTCTTCGATTGAATTACGAGATTAAATATGGCGACTATTGGACGCAATGAACCTTGCCCATGTGGCAGTGGCACGAAATACAAAAAATGCTGTTTTTTAAAGAAAGACAAAATGTCTACCAGCATGAGAGTAGTAGCGAGTTTAGTTACTATTATTTTAGTTGGTGGCCTAATTGTTTTTCTAACCTCAGTTGACGAATACGACCCTGGAGCAACTTCAGCAACTGCTGGTCGTGTTTGGTCTGAAGAACACCAACACTGGCACTAAATAGTTAGATTCGTCTGAGTGTTCGAACTGGTGGCTCACTACATACTGAGCGGGCCGCAATTGTTCCACATATTCCTACTATGCCAACGCCAGCTAATGCACCATATATAAAAAGGAAAGGCCCCGGAATATACGTAAGATCAAAGAATTCTCGAGAAAGGTAGATTCCTGAAATTCCTGCACATACTGCCGCTAAAGTCCCAGATATAAAACCAAGCGCAATAAATTCAGCCGCAACCCCTTTTAATATAACTAATCTAGCAGCACCTAAAGTCCTTAGAACTGCACTTTCATACATGCGGTCATCTTTGGTTGATTGGATAGCTGCCAGCAAAACCATTAAACCAGCAATAATCGTAAATAAAAAAACATATTGGACCGCAAGAGCAGCGCTAGCCATAGCTCTTTTAACCTGATCCAATACGGCATCAATATCAATCACTGATATTCCAGGTAGTTCATCAACTAATTCCAATGTAACGAATCTTTTCTCAGATTCCAGATAAAAGCTAGTAAGGTAAGTATGTGCAAAATTCTCCATCACTCCAGGGTTTACAACCATAAAAAAGTTTGGACTGAATGAGTCCCAATTAATTTTTCTAGTACTAGTGATACGTACAACCACACTTTCTCCGGCAATAGAGAAAGTCAGCTGATCACCCAATGACAAACCCATATCTTCTAACTCCTCCCACTCAAGTGATAATTGAGGCTCATCAACATTATCGTCCCACCACACTCCATCCACAATTTCATTTTCTGGATTGAGTGTCGCTGACCAAGAAATGTTTAAATCATCATTAAGCTCTTCCTTCGCATTTTCATCTTTAGCTTCATACTGACTCAAAGGTACACCATTTATATGGCTAATTCGTGCTCGTACCAGAGGAGAAAATTTCGGGACTGGAATGCCATGTTGATTTAAAATTTTTCCAAAAGTCTCAAGCTCATTTTCCTGAAGATTTATTACAAAGTGATTTGGAGAGTTTTCAGGCAAATTTGACTGCCACTCAGTCATTAATTCTGTTCGAACAAGGGTTAGAAGAAGCAAGACAGTCAAACCAATACCAAAAGCAACAACCTGTACACTACTTTCTCTGCCTCTACGTGCAATATTTGCAATACCATAACGCCAAGAAACACCAACACTTGCACGAAAGTGCTGAGCCATTGAAACTAACAATCTACCGGCAAAATACAATAAAGCAAAAGCCCCTAGAACGCCCACAAGCAAATAGCTAACTAAAACAATATCTCGAAACAAAAAGCTAAGCATAAGTGTCACAGTTATTATTGCAGTCCCATATATAGCAAAATAACTGAGTTCGGGTGTCTCTACATCCTTCCGCAGAACACGAATGGGCGGAACATTTTTTAACTGAAGTAATGGAGGAAGAGCAAATCCAAACGCAACTGCTAGCGCAGTGATTGGGCCAATTATAAAACCGCTGATATTGGGAACAGGAAGCTCTGCTTCTATTAAATCCCCCAAAAAGAACGTTAATCCATATTGCGCTAGAAAACCTATTATGCTCCCGATTAAAGCAGCGATAAATGTAAGACCAAAAAACTGCGCAAGAATCAAATTTAATACTTCAGAATGTGTAGCTCCAACACATTTCATTAATGCAACATCATCTAAGTGTCTATAAACATATCTTCTTGACGCCATGGCGACTGCTACACCACCAAGAAGAACGCTCACTAAAGCTGACAATGTTAAAAATTTTTCAGCACGCGTAATAGATGAACGAACTTCTGGTCTAGCATCATTGATATCATCAAGAGATTCATCTGGCCCCATCATTTCATGAAGAACGATTCGAAAACTATCTATCTGTCTTTGGTTGCCAGCAAAAAGATATTCATACTCGACACGACTACCTGGCTGAATAAGTTTTGTATGCTCGATATCAGCTACATTTAACAATAAAGTTGGCGCAAGTTCGTATAACCTCCATCCTTCATCTGGGCGAAATTCTAAAGTTTTAGTAACCCTTAAAGCGAGATCACCAATTTGAATACTGTCGCCAACACCAATATTCAAACGCACTAAAAGTGATGGCTCTGCCCAAACCTCTCCAGGCGATGGCATTTTGGACGCAATTTCTGGAACACCAGCAAGCCTATCTGCGATTCGCACTTCACCTCTTAATGGAAAT
>CAYFHW010000111.1:0-4464 GCA_964343095.1 uncultured Anaerolineaceae bacterium
ACAATTGATCTCGTCTGGAGGGATAGGAACAATGGGGTTCGAACTACCAGCTGCAATAGGTGCACAAATAGCTAAACCAGATGCTGAAATTTGGGCCATTTGTGGAGACGCAGGATTCCAAATGACTCTACAGGAACTGGCAGTATGTATCGATGAACGCGCACCAGTAAAAATCGCAATTATGAACAATGCTTATTTGGGAATGGTTCGACAATGGCAAGAGCTTTTCTACGATGACAACTACGTTTCAGTTGCTGTCACTCAGCCAGACTTTAGCAAAATTGCAGAAGCCTACGGAATCAAAGCAATCAAGGTTGAAACAAAAGCAGATGTCTTACCTGCAATTGCTGAAGCCCGAGAATTCGATGGACCTGTTTTAATTGATTTCCATGTAGATCAAGAGGAGAACGTTTGGCCTATGGTTCCAGCTGGCGCAGCGCTACGAGAAACTATAGAAATCCCAGAAAAAGAGTTAATTCGATGAGTATGAATGGAAATTCGCCTGCCCAACATATAGTTGTTGCGATCGTTGAAGACAAGCCAGGTGTTCTACAAAGGGTTGCAGGACTCTTTCGACGCCGTGGGTTTAATATCGAATCTCTTGCGGTTGGACACAGTGAATCTGAAGGGTTAAGTAGAATTACACTTGTTGTCGATGGTGCAAGTGCTCCAGTTGAACAAGTAGTTAAACAACTTTACAAATTAATAGATGTTGTAAAAGTCAGCGATTTAACAGATGAGGCCATGGTTTCCCGTGAATTAGTGTTAATGAAAATTCGTTGTACCAGCGAGAATCGTCATGAGATTATCGAAATCGCTAATCTATTCAGAGCAAATATAGTAGACATCGCAACAAGTTCCTTAATACTCCAGACCACTGGGGATCAAGAAAGAAACGATGCTTTACTTGATTTGTGCAAACCTTATGGAATTCGTGAATTGACTCGTACTGGGACCGTCTCTATGGTTCGCGGTAACAGAACTACAACAGTAAAAGAAACAGAACCAGATGAAATAACAAAAGTCCATCAGAGCCAAGGACGCCGTATTAGTGACTCCCAAGAGTTACCTTTTAGCAGTGATTAATGCTCCTAGCTAAGACAATGGAACGACAATGGATGTAGTTAACGAAATTATGGTAAAAGGCATAGTCGTAGGTGTCTTTGCTGAAAACTGTTGGATTATCGGCAACCGCCGAACAAGAGAAGCTATTTGTATAGACCCTGGAGATCAGCCAAACGAGGTAATGGATCTCGCCAAAGATATGGGAGTGAACATTAAAATTATTGCCAACTCACATGCACATGTAGATCATGTTCTAGGGGTGAGAGGCGTTCAAGAAGCAACAAATGCCAAATTCCTGTTACATAAAGCAGATTTGGGGTTATTACAAAATGGATGGAAAGACACTGTCAAAAGATTTAACTTGGATGTGCCAGAAGGTCCCCCAGATCCAGATAATTATGTAACCGGAGGAAACATAGTTGAAGTCGAAGGCCTAAGACTCGAAGCAATAGAAACACCGGGACATACACCAGGAAGCATGAGTTATTACACAGAAGGTCTACTTTTTAGTGGTGATACACTCTTTAAAGGATCTGTTGGGAGAACAGATTTACCCGGCGGAGATTATGAAGAGGAAATGCGCAGTATCAACACGATGCTGACAAAATTGCCTGATGAAACTGTAGTCTTACCGGGTCATATGGCGGAAACAACAATAGCTGATGAAAAGGCAAATAACCCTTTTTTCCAGGATTGGAAAAAGAAGCAACTAAGTGACCATTAAAAAACGTCATAAAATCGAAACTTTTGAAATCAAAAATCGATTATAATTCTAGACTCTAGATAGGAGCCTTCAATGAGTAGTGAATCTGCGAGTTATATCCTGTCAGCTTGTCGGGACAATGATGTTAAATTCATACGACTGTGGTTTACAGATATTTTGGGAGCATTAAAAAGCTTACAAATTACAGTAGAAGAAGTTGAAAAAGCAGTAGAAGAAGGTGTCGGATTTGACGGTTCCAGCATCGAAGGTTTCGCACGTATTGACGAATCTGACATGATCGCAGTCCCGGATCCTACAACATTTCAATTAGTTCCGTGGAGGCCCCGTGAACAAGGCGTAGCCCGTATGTTTTGCGACATCTATCGACCAGATGGTAAACCTTTCGAGGGAGATCCTAGACGAATTTTGCGAAATCAATTAGAAAGAGTAAAAGCACTAGGCTACACATTTTATGTAAGCCCAGAAATGGAATACTTCTACTTCAAAGACAGCACAGATACTCAACCTCTTGATCAAGCAAGTTATTTTGATCAGATGGGTGATGCAGGAACCGACTTGCGAAGAGATACCGTTTTAGCACTTTCATCAATGGGAATAGAAGTTGAGTCGAGCCATCATGAAGTTGCACCAAGTCAACATGAAATAGTTTTGCGTTACACAGACGCCCTAACAATGGCAGACAATGCCATGACATATCGACTAGTAGTGAAAGAGATCGCTGCTACCAACGGGGTGTACGCTTCTTTTATGCCAAAACCACTTCAGGATGAAAATGGAAGTGGGATGCATGTTCATCAATCGCTATTTAAAGGGGAACGAAATGCATTTTATGACAGTGCTGACCCTTATCACCTTAGTGCTCTTGGAAAAGCCTACGTTGCAGGATTACTTCATAATGCACCTAGCATCACCCTTATCACTAACCAGTGGTTAAATAGTTACAAACGGCTGCAACCCGGGTTTGAAGCTCCTGTGTATATTAGTTGGGCACGCCGCAATAGAAGTGATTTAGTTCGTATACCTGAATATGCAAGTGCTGATGAAACACATACACGCGTGGAATACCGTTCGCCTGACCCTGCGTGTAATCCATATTTTACTTTCGCTGTAATGCTTGCCGCTGGATTAGATGGAATTGAACAAGAACGTCAGTTACCAGGCCCTATAGAAGAAAATGTTTTTGAAATGACTAAAAAAGAGCGTGACGAACGAGGTATCGGTACTCTGCCCGGAAACCTTTCAGATGCTATTGAGGCAGCTGCAAATTCATCAGTTATTAAAGACACACTAGGTACACATGTTCTTGAAATTCTTCTAAAAAATAAGCAAGCTGAATGGGATCGTTATCAAAAACATATTTCAGATTTTGAATTAGAAGAATTCTTACCGAAACTCTAAATAAATTTATTTAACAGCATTAACAGCACGCTTAGCCGCTTCATCAAGACTTTCATTACGATCACTTGGTTCAATTCCATAATGCTTAAGCAACTGAAAACTTTCCTCTTCCCAGGAACCGGGGACCCTAAAAACAACTACCGTTTCAGAAGGAACATAGCCAGCTTTTAAACAGCCAGCAATAACACCTCGGGCTATGAGATCTGCCCGAGTATTATTCACAACATTCATTATGACCGCGATTTTTTCAATTGCCGGTTTGTTTAATAGAAGAGCAGTTAATTCAGCTACTTTACTAACACTCGGATTACCACCAATTTCACAATAATTTGCTGGCCTCCCCCCATGGGCACGAACAGAATCAAAAATAGTAAGGCTCGCACCACCTCCACCTATCAGCAAACCAAGCTCTCCATCAAACTCAATCACACGACCGGCAACACCTCGATGATCAGATTGATCTATGTTTGTTGCCTGAATCTCTAATCGTGAAGGTTTACGATCTGGTCTAAGAACAGGCTCAATATCCACCTTCCTCAAATGCTCCTCAAAAAAGTGCATTGCGTCATCATCCAACTCCATATGCACATCTAAAACTATCCATCTCCCGTCTTTAGCGCGGACAAGTGGATTAATTTCTATTAAATTTGCGTGCATTTTCTTGAAAAGTCGCCAAAGAACCGAAAAAATACCTACTAAACTAACTAAATCATCATCAGTAAAACCGATTTCCTGAAGCAATTCTGTAAAGTGTTTCTCTTGATCTTCATTAATCGTGGATAAATATTTTCGAACTACTGAACCTTTACCTACATCCTCAATGTCTATCCCCCCATGTAAAGACACTAAAGCCACAGGCAAGCGTGCAGGAAGATCCCAAGTTATTCCTAAAAATAATTCTTGCGTAAATTCGATCTCTTCTTCAACCAGAACACTATGAATCTCAAAATTTTTCAGCTCTTTTGAAAATATTTCCTTTGTCGCATTAATTACAGATTCTGAAGTGCTAACAAAATTAATAACCCCTGCCTTCATTCTGTTCCCACTGAGAACCTGAGCTTTTACAACAAGCCTCGAATGCGTTTTTTGAAATTCCACAGCATCAATAACATCCGTAGTTACGATGCCAACAGGGATACTTAAGCTCTCAGACTGTAAAAGCCGCTTCCCTTCATATTCGTATAAGCGCACACTTACAGCCTATTCATCGCCCTCGTAATCACCGCTTCATAATTGTATCTGGTCTTCTAGGATGGAATGGTCCATGCTGTGGATGT
>CAYFHW010000112.1:0-4349 GCA_964343095.1 uncultured Anaerolineaceae bacterium
TGGTAGCCATTCTGGTAGCCAAACTAAGTTTTCAAAGTTCAATGCCTCTGCGGCATTTCCATTTTATACCTGTTCGGCAGACGACGTATGCGCAGGTCAGAGACTTTTAAAGCGGACACCTAAACGACTAGAAGACCCATCGCAGTGATGCATAGTTTCTCCTAGTGGAGAAACAAATAAATCAAAGTACGAATCCAAACAAGGAATAGACAAAGCAATATCACTTTTACGTACTACGTAACGCTAGCTAGCTAGCAGCTAGCGTTGAATCGCTTGGGGCGATTCAACTCGGAGATTAGCACTCCGTCGTCTATAGTGACCCGCAGTCCCACATTGAGTGTTTTGGTTCCCAAAAACACGAAAACACGAAAACACCATTATTTAATACAGTTTTCGCAGCCTTTGTTTTGAGACTTGCGCTTATTTATTGATTCACGTCTAATTCTGACCTGACGACCACAAACGTTGCATTCGCATAACCACTGCTCTCTGTATCCACGGTATTCCTCTAAGGGGGTTAATCCCGCGGCGATCATAGGTGCAGCTGCTTCTGCCTCACTAAGTTTCCCAGAGGCATTTGGGGAAGACGAATTAGTTGTCGGTCGCTGAGATGTGGATAACTTTTTTGAGTTTGACGATTTTGGTCTTTTATTAGTACAGCCTTTTGAAAAATAATTCGAACATCCCCAAAAGGTTCCATACTTTCCATTTCTACGTACCCAGGTACCGCCACAAGAACATTTTTTTTGTGTCTCTGAATTGCTCTGAGTGGATGAAGAAGTCGACAAATTTTGTTGATAAGAGGAAGAGCTTCTTGTGTTTTTTTTAGGCAGAGGATCTACTTTTTCTCCTCTGGCTCGTCTTATAGCATTGCTACAGTATTGATCAATTGTGGTTCCCAATCTGTTGTAACCAAGCTTGGATATCATTATCTTTTTGATTTCTGCGTCATCAATCAGTTTGTTTCCGTCCTCAGTGATCCACCTGACTAGTGCAACTAATTGTTGCATGTCATGTTGAGTGATCGATTCTTTGTAGGGCAGGTTCGGCTCTTGCCTAATTGCCGATACTCGAGGTGCTGGCGAATCAATGTTTAGATTTTCTGTATCGACAATGTCCACTTCGTTATTTATTGCCCGATTTAAAGCCTCTCTAACGCGTAGGGCTTCTCCTCGCGGATTACGGAAAAAATCTGTTGACCAAATTCTGCAAAAGCGCCAGCCTTTATCCTCAAGGACTCGTTGTCTTAGACGGTCGCGGTCACGAGCTGTCGGTGAGGAGTGATATGAAGCGCCATCAGCTTCTACTGCAAGTCGAAGATCATTTGGGTCATCAGGGTTAGGGATCACGAAATCGATTTTGTAACCAGCGACTCCGTATTGAGTAATTGGTTCCAGTCCAAGCTGTTCAAGCTCATATTTAACTTGAAGTTCGAATGGGTTAAGCGGAGTAGTATCTTCACTTAACCCAAGGGTGGCGCCTCGTGATTCAGCAAACGTAAGTAGATCTTTAAGAAGCTTAGTTCCTTTAGCAGTTGCATCATTTTTTATATCAGTGTCTTTTATAGAGGAAACTATTGCCATTTTTGAACGTGCACGTGAAGCAGCCACATTGAGTCTTCTTTCACCACCTTCTTGATTTACAGGTCCAAATCTGTGAGGAACTTTTCCAGTTTGGTCTCGTCCGTAACCGATTGACAGTATTATTGAGTCTCTTTCATCACCCTGAACACGTTCAATATTTTTTACAAAGAAAGGTTCTTTTCGCTCGGGGTCAAAGAAAGCATCTACATCTTTATCTTGCAGTTCTTGGAGACGTTTATCTAGAGCATCTTGAATTGCATTAGCGTGAGGTGTGCCAAATGCTATGACCCCTAAACTTTCTGAATCGAGTTCATGTTGAAGTTCATCTTCGTCAGACTCGAAATCTATAACAGGTTGAAGTTTTGCATGTTCGATAACTAGTTCTACTACTTTGTCAACTTCTGAAGGATTGGTAACAAATGATTTTTGTGTTGATGAAGTTGGGGTGTAGTCAACATAATGCCACTGGATAGGCGAAGATTTCATATTTCCTGGAAATGTTGTCAACGTATTTCCATAAATATGCGCATTTGAAAGTGCAATTAATCTTTCATCACGTGACCGATAGTGCCATGTGAGCATGCGCTGCGGAAGAAGAGCAGAAGACACATCAAGAATTGATTCATAACCTTCAATAAGTGCTTCATCAGTGTCTTCTTCCTCTTCAAAATCTTCTCCAGCGTCAAAAAACATCGAAGGGGGAAGCTGTCGTCTATCGCCTGCAATAATGGTGTTGTGCCCTCTAGCAATAGAGGCGATAGCGTCCTCAGGTCTTATCTGTGAAGCTTCATCAAAAATTACGAAATCAAAAATCTTTTTTGCGGGTAAAGATTGAGAAACTGCAAGTGGTGACATCATCCAACATGGTTTTAAGGCTAAAAGCACATCAGAGGCTTCTTCTTGTAAAGCTCTAAATGATTTATGGCGTGATCTTTTATTCAGTTCTCTCTTGATTAGTGCGCTTTGTTCTGGATTAGAGTTGGCAGCATCTCTACTGCTTTCACCTATTTTTCGGAGTAGACGATTCACAGACGTTTCGTGATGTTTTTCATCTCCTTCCATAAAAGCCTTTACAACTCCGTTATGGCGCGCAGATTGAAATGTGTTGAGTATGGGTTCATCGCGATTAATATTTCGTTCAATCGCTTTATACACGCTATACAAAAATACTTTTTCGGCTTCTTCCTCTCCAATTGTTCCGTTCTCGACCATTATCAATAATTCTTCTACCTCTAATACTTTTAGAGTTTCTCTAGATTCACTGATTTGCCCTTTAACAATTGCCATGCCATCTTCTTCACAGGCTCTAGATGCGTCATAAAGCAAGTCACGCAAAGGTCTGTTACTGAAATTTTCCAAAATGAACTTGAGAGCTTCATCTGTCCTTTCGATTTCATTAAGAAGTTCATCAAGCTCGCCATTAGCCCAAAGTTCATTCGGGTTGACTCCTAATTCAAATTTATTCCATTCATCTGCTATTGAAGCGGCATGTTCAATCAATTTGGTTTGCTTTTTAGGGGGGAATAAACGTTCTTTTTTAAGCGGCTTTAAGTCACTGCGTGCTGCACGGTTATCTGCTGAAAAAAATTGTTTCTCCAGTCTTTCATACAGGTCATTCAAATTTTCATCCCACAAGTCAGAAGAAAAGGCTTCTTCCACTCCCTTAACCGAGATGCTTAATTCGTAAAGACTTCTAAAGTCATTTAGCGACAGTTCCTCTAGATCTTGTTCAAAGTTTCCTTCCAAAGAGTGAACGAAAGCGTTTAGATCTTTTAAAAGCTTGTAGTTGAGCTTTTCAATTTTTGAAATGTAATTCCTAGCGGCGCTGGTATTTGGAATATCTAACCCTGCCCACATGGAGTCCCAGCTCATACTACGACGACACTTAACCCACTCTTCTAGGGCATTTTTCGTTTGAGAAATTTTTGATTCTGTCAACTGTTTGGTCTGATCGCTATCAAAGCGAATCGTATTATCGGTCTTGTGTCGTAGAAGTTCTGTGTTTACTTCAAAAACACTTTTATCCCAGGGCTCACGCTTTTTGTGTACGGCTTCGGAATAATCCAGTAATTCTTTTCTTTTTGCTTCAATATCAGAATGCAAATTCTGATAATCAAAAGCGCCAGTGTTTTTTATCTGATCTATAGAACTTTCAAGATCAGAAATAGCATTTTTAGATTTTATTTCTTTTGCGTGAAGGTCATAAAAGATCTCACTCAAACCCACATTTTGCAAACGGGTCGCAACAGCATCAATTGCAGCTCGCTTTTCAGCAACAAAGAGAACTGTTTTTTTCCTTGCGGTTAGGCAAGTAATCAAATTAGCAATCGTTTGTGACTTGCCTGTCCCAGGAGGTCCCTCAACGATTAAAGACTTGTTATTTAAAGCAGAGTTAATTACGTAATTTTGGGAGGAATCAGCATCAAGAACGAGAAACTCATCTGCAAGTGGAGTGAAATTAGGGTCGCTTACATCTGGCAGATTGCTTTGATTGTCTGAACTGATTTTCGAAACCGCTTGAGAGTCTCCTGCTATTGCAGAAACCAAGTCATGTTGGTCAAGTAAGTCTATGTTCTCTTCTAGGTCTCGAACCATCGGAAATTTCAAGTAAGTAAAGTTGCCTATAACGCAACCTGTATCAAAAGAAAAATTAGTTCCAGGAATTCCTCTGTTGATCTCGGAGAGAACCCTTTGCGGATCTCTATGATTAACATTTTTCGTTAGGTTTTCGTTATTGGAAAACTTTGTTGAATGCTTACTATCGAG
>CAYFHW010000113.1:0-4334 GCA_964343095.1 uncultured Anaerolineaceae bacterium
AAATTAATATTGTGAAAAGTCCCGGTATTTGGCAGGACCCCTGGGAGAGTTTTCAGTTATTTATCGTTCCTGCGCTAGCTGGTGGGCTCGCGACGGGTGCCATTCTGATGAGGTTTATCCGTTCAGGTCTTTTGGAAGTTTTAAGACAAGACTATGTTCGTACGGCACATGCTAAAGGGTTGCGTGAACGCGCTGTGATGGCTCGTCATGTTTTACGAAATGCTTTAATTCCTGTGGTTACAATTATTGGTTTCATAATAGCTGCTTTGGTTGCTGGAAATATTATTTTAGAAACTATGTTCAATATACGGGGAATGGGTCAACAACTCTTCCGTGCAATTTTGATGCGAGATGTACACGTTGCTCAATTTATGACCCTATTGTTTGTAGGAGCCGTCGTTTTTGTAAATCTAGCGGTAGATCTTAGTTATTTTCTTATTGACCCAAGAGTCACTGTTTCGAGTGTTGAGCAATGAGCAGTGACGCAACAATTGTAACTTCTTGGGGTGAGAGGCCACCGGAACGGTCATTTTTGACGCGGTCGTTACTTGGCGTCTGGGACTTTATGCGTCGACGAAAAGTTGGCGGAGTTGCTCTTGTTTTAGTTGTAATCATTATTGGTCTTGGAGTTATAGGGCCGTACGTTACGCCGTATGACAAAGATGAAAGTTTTCAGAGTGAGAACCCTAATTACGATCCCGATAGTTTGAAAGAAGAGGAGATGGCGCCTTTTATCTCATTACGCCTTTCAAATCCGACCGGTTCGCACCTACTTGGTACCGATGATTTAGCTCGTGACCTTTTAACACGTGTTCTTTATGGTGCTCAGCGTTCTCTAATTTTTGGCTTTGGTGCAGCCTCTATTTCCACAATATTGGGGGCGATTTTAGGAATTGTTTCGGCGTACTTTGGAGGAAGGTTTGACTTGGTGATTCAGCGTATCGTTGATGCAATGATCGCAATACCTGGATTCCTATTCTTATTGTTAATGGTTCAGACTGGAGAAACTACAATATTAAGAGTATTACTTGCATTGTCTGTCCTAGGAGCCTTTGGGGTTTCGCGAGTTGTTCGAGGAGCAACGCTTGCTGTACGAAATGATGTGTATATAGAGGCATCTCGAGTTATAGGTGCTAGTTCCCCTCGTATTTTGTTTCGGCATATTGCCCCGAATGTGGCAGCTCCGGTTATCGTTATTTTTTCTGTTACGATAGGCTCTTCGATTTTGGCTGAAGCCGGGCTTGCATTTTTGAATCTTGGTTCTCCCGGGCCTTCATGGGGAACCATGGTGAATGTAGGGCGGCAATTCTTTGATTCGAAACCAATACTGAGTCTTGTAGGTGGTGGTGCACTCACAATAACAGTGCTTGCGTTTAATTTGCTTGGCGATGCACTACGAGATGCCTTGGATCCAAGACTACGGGGTTCCTAGATATACCTAGCTTTTCATTACTGGCGTTGTCGTTGTGCGCGGCGTCTTTCGGCACGTGATTGATTTGGTTGTTGTGGTGGTGGTGGTGTCTGGGTGATGGTTCTCGCACTAGGTGATTTACTGAATAAACTCGATGATCGTGCTAGAACAGGATACACACTGCATATCGGTGTGTTATATGGGATGGTCGCTTCTTCAGTATCATTTGCCAAGTTTAAGAAAAGATTTAAATAATTAAAGCTGAGACCATCTTTCCATGGTTCAGGTTTTGGTGTGGAGTAAGAGTCTGTTGTACCAAGGCCATATGTTCGGGTTAATAATCCGCTTGCTCCTTCGATACCTAGTTTGGAAAGTTCAGGTGCAGGTTCAAGTAGAAGTGAAACTTGTGATGCATCAAACCATGCTTTGAGATTTGTACTTATTTGTACATAAGGACCAAGGCTTCCTGCATGTTGCATGACGGTAAGAGGGTAACTAAGTCCTTTAGGAATATTTTGTTGTGCTGGAAGTTCTATATTAAAATCTGATGTTCGCACCTGGCTCATAGACAGAAACCGAAGATTTGGATCGGTGGTATCAACCTCGACTACTTCTCCGTCAATGTTGCTACATAATTTCCCCATTTCGTAACGTAAAGGGAACGAATAGCCCTCTTTGCCATAAAAAATACGCACACCTGTTTCTAGAGGGTTATCTGGTTTTCGACTGATCTTTATATCGAACGGAAGTAACACATGGAAGGCGTTAGTTAGTGCATTCATAAATGGTCCACAGGCCCCGGCAAATTCCTTGTGAATTTCTGTATTGTCTGGTGCAAATTGTTGAGGCGGTCCCGTATAGCTTTGTGCGCGTTTTGCTTCTGGGCTTAGATTGTGGAGTTCTTGGTAGAAAGAGTTGGCTTTTTTTTGTGCTTTATCTAAGAAATAGTTTGGTTCATCACATTCGATAATAATTTTTGCCCGTTCCTCTTCAGAATTTCTTATTACATGGACAGCTTCATGGTAATTATCGAGGTCCTTTTTTGTTTTTTGAATTTCTTGTTGAATTTGTTGTGGTATTTGTACGGGGAGTGATTCAAGTGATTCAGATAATTTCAAAGCACGTTCTAAAAATTCAAGTTTTGTTCCATATCTTCTTGGTTCTGGCCCGAAAGCTTGTGATGCGGCCAGTAGTAGGTTGAATTCTTCATCGGTTCGAAAGCCTAATTCTTGCAGATTGTTATCCCGTAAAAAAGCGCTTGCTAGTGTTCCAAACGATTGATCTTGTCTAATCGCTAGAGTTAACAAATGGTTGTAGTAGCTTTGTGCCGTTTCAGTATCCATGTATGAATCCTAGGGGAGGATGATAAGTGACGGCAAGTGACCATTTTTGTATGGTAGGATTCCCTAGTTGGAGTTGTATATGGCCACATCAGAAGAACTTGAAATTGCACGTCGTCTTTTTACCGAGGGTTGGGGTGGAGACCACCCTGATTCACCTCTTCAATTTATGACTGAGGATGTTGTTATGCGTGACGTTGTTGGTCACCCTGAAGCTATGAGAGGTCATCAGGCAGTAATAGATTTCTGGGGTGATTTTGCAGGACGATTACGTGTACCTGTAGAAGACTTATATTCTAGCGAAAAGGGTGTAGTAGTGTTGTGGATGGCATATGGTAGGATTCCTGACGATGCGTCTGAAAATGCTGGTAAATGGTCATGTGGTGAAGGAATGTCACGACTTGAGTTTAAAGACGGTAAAGTGTGCCTTGAAGTGGATTATTGGCATGGTTCCCAGGGTATCTGTGATGATTGGCAAGAACACTTTGCTCGTAGACAAGCGATGCCCCGTAGGCAGCGCGGTGCTATAACTGGTGCGTGAGGAAATATGACATTACCTGTACATCCTGATATTGAGACAATTTTGGAGAATTGCGTGCAAACTATGCGCACAGTGATTCTTCCTGAGCTTGAAAGTGAATGGGGAGTTTTTTGTGGCGCTTTAATGACCGCGTCTTTGTCTTATGCAAATGAACTTATGAAGAATGATCGAGGTGCTCAGTTTTCTGAAGAGTTGTCCGATGCCCTTAAGTCAATTCAGACAACGTTAGATGACATCCCAGATTTGGAATTTTCGGAAGACAGTTCACCATATGCAACTGCAACCAAAGCCCTTGTTTATGCACAGGCTAATCCTGGACCAGTTGCAGATGAAGTCAGTCAGGTCTTACAACCAGTATTAATGGCTCAATTGGAAGCTGAACTTGCTGCTACATCACCGTTTATGGAAGGTTGGGGTGCTGCACGTGCGACGAGAAAGATATTTGGAAGTGCGGCTTCAAAAAAGTCCGTTACTTTTGAAGAAGAAGATTGACGGAGCTATTTTATGTTTTCAGACAATGAAAGACAGGGCTTAGAAGAACACCTCAGTACGTCCTTAGGTTTAGGTCCAGTCAATATTATTGGTGTCGATCGGATTGCGATGGGACAATCACGTGCCATGTATCGTGTTGATATTGAACATGGTGTTGATGGCCCCAAGTTAACGAAGCGTGTTGTCGTGCGTGTAGAGCAATGGGGTTTACTAGGTACTGATAGCAAGGATGAAGTCGCTACTATGCGTACTTTAAATAAAGCAGGGTTTCCTGTTGCTAAGATCCTCGATTACTACACGGAAAGCGATATTTTGGGGCAGCCGTTTTTTGTGATGGAATATGTTGATGCGTCTGGTATTTCGACGCCCGAAGGACTAGCTGATTACGTTCCAATTTTGCACCGTTTGCATCAACTGGATTGGCACGAGTGTGAGATGGATTCTTATCTTCAAGTACCTGAGGGTTCGCGTGGAGCTGCATTACAAACAGTTGAACGATGGTATCAGATATACAAAGGGGGCTTGGTTGGTGAACCTTCTCCACTGCTTG
>CAYFHW010000114.1:0-4260 GCA_964343095.1 uncultured Anaerolineaceae bacterium
TGATTACACTGACCAACAGTGTAGGCAAGTAAAAGATGTGAATATTTCAATGAATTTGGGTTGGGCTATGCCAGGAACCGGCTCATCGCTAGTGATGAGGAGGGGCTGATTATGGTTTCAGGGGATTATTTGGGAATGTCATTATCGATTGCAGATATGGATACCGAAAATTTAACTTATTTTGGGTATTGTTCGGAAGGTGAATTCCGCTTACAGAAATGCCGTGAATGCGGTTTTATTCGATATCCTCCAGGCACTGCTTGCCCGTGGTGTGCAAACCGAAGCTTTGAATGGGTAGTAGTCGAAGGTCAAGGTGAGGTGCATTCATATGGGGAAGTTCATCATGCAGTTCAAAAAAGTTTAAGCGAGAAAGTTCCATATATGATTTTAGTTGTCGATCTTGATGTGCAAAAAGGTAAACCAACAGAGCATGAAGCTTTAAGAGTAGCCGGAAATTTAGTAGATGAAGATGGGGAGCTGGCTTCTCCTGAACTAATCGGAAAGGTTGGAATCGGCACTCGAGTACGAATGGTTTTTCATAAAGTTTCTAATGGGTTGGCTTTACCATTTTGGACATTAGATAAAAACACAGACCAACCGGGAACTCCCTGGAGATATCCAGAAAATTAAATCTGATATTGAGTAAGCATGATTATGATGTTACAAAAGGTTAGGTATCTGTTAGAGGAGAAGATTTAGGCAGGAATAATATATTATGTATAGTAAAAAGGGTAAAATAGCACGAACTCTACATAACAGTAATAGTGCGAAGTTAGTATAATTAGGTTTTGAGCGATACAATTGCTAGATATATGGTGTGTAAATGCCGCAAATTGCTTTAGTGAAGCCATCACGACAAATTGTAATTTTTGAAGAAAGCGATATTTTGGATGAAACGCCAGTTGCTGAAGAAGCATATTGGCCAGTTTGGATGCCAGCAGGCGCTGGTTTAGCACTCTCCTTAGTAAATAGCAATTCAAGTACGAGTACAGTTGAGATGTTTGATACAGATGGTAATTATTTAAAAAATTTGTTTCAGACATCAACCGACGTGCAGCCGGTGATTGCGCCTGAGGTGCCACATTTTTGTTTGCCAGCGCCTACAGGTGATTTTCTTGCGACTATTGCGCCAGGAAAAGCTGGGTTAACGCTTTACGTTACTGAAGTAAATGGATTGGTTATTGGAGATCCTATATTGAGCGGTGCTCCACTATTTACTTCATGGTCGCCAGATGGTGATCGACTAGCAGTGCATTCTGGACTTAACCTATCTGTCTTAGAATTACAGGAAGGGCGAGCATCAATTCCTGTTTCTGCAGATGCTAGAGGTTTTCGAGTTGCAGCGTGGACCCCCGAAGGTGAGTTGATATTTGCTGAGCCACTGGATAGTCAAGCTGCAAGTGTAGCAATTCGTATATGGGAGAAAGAGAATTCAAAAGTTGAAACATTGTATGAAATTGAAGGAGGTGTTGCTTTTTCTTTTAGACCAGGGACGGGAGAACTCAATTTTTCTAGAACGCGTGATCCAGAGACAGGCGTGTTTGACGGTATTTGGAGCCTAAACTTGGAAAAAAGGGAGAGTGAGCCTAAGCAATGGGTTAACGGTCCGGTTTCAAGTTTTTTTTGGTCTCCTGATGGTGAAAAACTTGCAGTAATAAGACCAGCGCCGTCTGGGTCAGCACGTTATGCAGTCAATGTTGTTGATAGTAATGGAACTTTTCTTGGGGCTACGGAGCCGTTTACACCATCAACTGAAATGCAAACAATGTTTGCATTTTTCGATCAATATGAGCTTTCCTATCGTTTGTGGTCACCTGATAGTAAAAACCTTTTAGTTAGCGGTCGGTTGCATACAGAGGGGCCTGCGCCAGCATTTTTCGGAACGCCTGAAGATAGTATTTTTTCTTGGACCCCACAAAAGTTTTCACCGTTTAAAAGAATCGCTGCTGGAAGGTTTGCTTGTTATGCTTAGGCTATGAGTGGAGTGCCAGGAACAAGTACATCAAGTTCTAAACTGAAAGCTTTTTTTGAACATAAAAAAATGCGACTCGCTGCTTTAATATTGATTATCGTGTCTTTTGTTCTTTTATCTTTTGGGTTCGGTTTACTTACTCGTGAGTTAACGATTGAGAAACAAAATGTGATAGTGCACGGTGACAAGCAGAGCACTGTTGAGGTCACAAGCAAAGAGTCTGAACCTGTTGAGGATGCAAGTAGTGTTGGAAATCTAGATTCATTAAGTGTTGACCTGCTTGCAGAGATAATTAACATCTTATCCTCTGACTTTGTTGATGCTGATTTTATTGATGCTGAGTTGCTTCGAGATGCAGCTATCGAAGGTATCTTAGCGTCTTTAAATGATCCTCATACAGATTATGTAACGCAAGATGAGGTTGAATTAGGTAACTTAGACATAGGTTTTTATGAAGGTATCGGTGCTACTGTTGGTGGGAATGATGCGGGTGTTATTCAAATAGGGGTTCCTTTTCGTGATTCACCGGCTGAACGTGCGGGCATAAGGGCTGGAGACTTAATCATTGAAGTTGATGGAGTTCCTACTGAGGGTTGGTCAATCGCTAAAGCTGTAAGTGCGATAAGAGGTGAAAGTGGTACAGAAGTTGTTTTAACCGTAGTACACACAGACGGAACTGAACCGCGTACAGAAAAAATCGTGGTTATCAGAGGTGGCATACAAGTTCCTAGTGTTTCTAGGGTTCCCTTATATGAAGTGTTTAGAGATAGCTCTGGGGTGAATCTGGTAGATCGGGATCAAAACCTTGTGAGTGATATTGCTTACATCCATATACAACAATTCACACCCACTACGCTTAATGAAATTTTTGAGGTTCTTGGTGATTTGGAAGCCCAAAACAGATATGTTGGATTAATTGTTGATGTTCGTTTGAATCCTGGTGGTTATGTTACTTCGACATTGGAAGTAACCGACCAATTCTTAGACAGTGGAACTATTTTAATTGAACGACGTAAAGGACGGCGTGACCAGATTTATTCAGCTACACAGGGTGGTGAATACACTGGTATTCCTATCGTAATTTTACAGGACACCTCGAGCGCTAGTGGAGCAGAAGTTTTCTCATCAGCGTTAATTGATAATGGCAGGGCAATAATAATTGGCGAGCGTTCTTATGGAAAAGGAACGATTAATCAGACAAGAAAATTAACAGCATGTGAGAACCCACAAGGTTGTGGTGCTCTGTATTTGAGTGTTGGGAGGTGGTTGAGGGCTTCTAGTGAAGAAATAGAAGGTGTTGGAGTTGAGCCAGATATTGAAGTGCCTTTAACTCTGGGAATTTATGAAAAATACGGAGATGTTCAATTACTAGCTGCGATTGATTTTTTACGGGGTATACCAATCGTGGCAACTCCACTTGGCCCTACGACGATTGGTTCAATAGTTGCGCTTAATGAAGCAGATCTTGTGCTTACTGAGACACAGATTTTTCTTGTTTTGAATGGGAAGATTATTGAAATCCCGTTTGAGATTGTTGATGTTGAGAGCATTGTGATTGATGGTAATTTAGTTGAAATAGACGGCAACTATTATGAAAGTAGAGAAGGTATTTTAGTTCCGATAAATTAGATCTAAAGCACATTTTTCTGCTTGTGTGAGAAAATATATCAATGGGGCGTAAAGTTAAGAAGTCCAGTTCTAGTAAGAGTATTGCGACTGAGGGTGTAGTCGTTCGTCATCGACGCGCGTTTCGGGACTATGAGATATTGAAGCGTTATGAAGCTGGATTAGTTTTAATTGGGTCGGAAATTAAATCAATACGTGAACATAAGGTCGACTTAATAGGATCTTATGCGAGGATGCGTGGTAGTGAAATTTGGCTAGTAGACACGTATATAGCAGCTTATGAAAATGCTAATTATGTAACGTATGATGTTCGACGTGAACGAAAATTGTTGCTTCGAAAGAAAGAAATCGCTGAAATTCGCGAGGCTCTTGAAGAACGTCGATTAACGTTGCTACCTTTATCTCTTTCCATACGGCGTGGGCGAGCCAAAATTGAATTGGGGATTGCAAAAGGGCTGAAAAATTATGATAAGCGTCGAAGGATACAGGAACGTGATCAAGAGAGACAGGTTGCGCGCGCGCTGCGTCACTCGGTTTAGAGGTTTTTGTCCGATATACCTAATCTGATAGCCGTCCTGTTACACTTAATGTATCTGGGGACGAAAGGAGTCGACAGGAGGCTAGATAGCCAAGTAGCAGGCCTGGGTAGATCGCCACCCTCG
>CAYFHW010000115.1:0-4185 GCA_964343095.1 uncultured Anaerolineaceae bacterium
TTTTGATCAAATAGTTGGCGATTTGACGTAATCTGGCCCGTTCCTCTACCCCCAAAGGTAAAACTGCTAATATTTCCTCTGCTTCCTTAATGAACCGTTCTGCATGTTCCTCACAGATTTCCCGTATATTTCTTTTTTCCATCAAGTTAACGGTTTCTAGAATTTCTTCTCCACTAGGTTCCTTGTCAGATGCATATAAAGACTTGATTTTAGCTGAGGTATCACTTTGCTTCAGTGCCTCTAGTACAGGTAGTGATTTTTTCTTTCTTACTAAGTCATTCACATTTGATTTACCTGTAGTGTTTGGATCACCCCATATACCGAGAATATCATCATGTGCTTGAAATGCTAGACCAATTCGACGTCCCCAAGCCCGGCCTAAGTCAGCCTCCGATTTAGGTATTCCTGCAAGCAGTGCGCCACATTCGACTGCTGCTCCAATCAAGGCACCAGTTTTGAATTCTATCATTTCCCAATATTCATCAACTGTAATTTCCTCACGGTTTTCAAATGAAAGGTCTGCCCACTGCCCTTTGATCATGTCTCCAGTAGCATCAGCTAGCGAGGCTAGTGCCAAAATACGTTGTTCCGCTGGAATTGTTGATTCAATTAAAACCTTTTGTGCGAGGATGTATAGATAATCTCCTACATTAATTGCCTGTGATTCTCCAACTAGTCGCCAAATTGTTTTTCGGTGATGTCGCTCTGGATCTCTGTCTTGAATTTCATCGTGTACAAGTGAAAAGTTATGAATTAACTCAATTGAAATTGCACCAGGTAGGGCATTAGTAATAGTTCCCCCAAATAATTCAGAGACATATAAACACAGTGCAGGCCTTATCCTTTTCCCACCTTGAGCAGTTGTTTTCCCATTCGCGTCTTCCCAGCCCATTACATAACGGCAAGCAGCACCTAGTGCGTTATCATCATTGATGCTGGCTGCAAGATGTTCCTCTAATTCCTTAGCATGTTTGGTGAGATTGGGAGGAGGAGGTGTAGGTGAAGTGCCCATAGGAACTCTATTTGGGAACACGATGTAATTGTCTAGATTCCAAAATCTCCTTAGATTTTCGTGCAATTCCTTGACCGTCAAGACTGTACACGTTTTGGAATGTGCTTTGTGGGCCATGATCAACGATGCTGTCCGGCATAGTTAGATTACATAAAACAGAATTGGCTAAACCATGTTCTGCTAAAAGCGTTGTAATCGCTTCGCCAAATCCTCCTGCAAGTACATTTTCTTCTGCAGTGATTATTCCTTTTGTTTCTTTGGCTAGATGTAAAATTAATTCTTCGTCTAGTGGCTTTGCGAAACGGCCATTGACTATGGTTGCCTCGATGCCAAGATCTGCTAGGATTTCTCCTGCTTGCAAACATTGCATAACGGAAGTCCCAAAGCCGATGATAGATATGTCGTCGCCTTCGCGTAGTACTTCAGCTTTGCCAATAGGAATCGATTTCATAGGTAAATTTGTTGGTGCCCCAGGTCCTGAACCACGAGGATAGCGTAATGAAAATGGTCCGTTATGTTGTATGCCTGTATATAGTAGATCTCTCAATTCGGTCTCATCTTTGGGTGCACTAACGACCATGTTTGGTAAGCATCTTAAATAAGATGTGTCAATGAAACCTTGGTGAGTTTTTCCATCACTTCCAACAAATCCTGCCCGATCTAACGCAAGTACTACGGGAAGATTTTGCACAACTACGTCATGTACAATTTGATCGAAACCTCGTTGCAGAAAGGTCGAGTATATTGCTGCTATAGGTTTTAATCCTTGGGTAGCAAGTCCGGCAGCAAAGGTGATGGCATGTTGTTCAGCAATGCCAACGTCAAATACCCTGGAGGGGTGTTTTTCTGCAACAGGTGTGAGTCCAGTCCCTTCTAACATTGCTGCTGTAATTGCAACAACGCGTTCATCATGCTCGATTAACTCCTGTGTAGCCTCAGCGAATACCTTGCTATAGGTAGGTTTTGGTTTTGGGGCGTCTTTAGGTTTTTCTTCCTTAAGCCAAAATGTTCCGCTGTGGCTTTGTACAGGGTCAGCAGCAGCTTCAGGGATGCCATGTCCTTTCTCAGTAAGAATATGCAATAAGACTGGTCGATCACGAACTTCTTTAATAGCAGTTAAAACACTATCGAGTTCTTCAAGGTTATGACCATCTATTGGTCCGTAGTAATCAAATCCAAATTGTTCGTAGAAACTAGCAGGGACGATTAGATCTAGCATGCTTGATTTCACACGTTTTGCACCCTCCCAGAATTCTTTCCCGAGAGGGAAGTGTTCTATTACATTGCCAATTTCCTCTTTCGCTTTTCTGTAGAGTGGGTCAATACGGATTTTGTTAACGTTTCGACTTAAAGCTCCTACGTTAGGTGAGATTGACATGGCATTATCATTTAGTACAACAATGAGTCTAGTCTCTAGATGCCCCGCATGATTCATGGCTTCGAATGCCATTCCCGCGGTCATGGCACCATCACCGATAACGGCGATCACATGATTATCTTCTCCTTTTAGATCTCTTGCAGCGGCCATGCCTGCTGCAGCAGAAATTGATGTTCCCGCATGCCCGGCTCCAAAAAAATCATGCGGACTTTCATTTCGGTCAGCGAATCCGGAAAGTCCTTCATATTGGCGGATTGTTTTCATTTTATCTTTCCGACCAGTAAGCATTTTGTGGACATAAACTTGATGGCTTACATCCCAAAGAATCTTATCTGTAGGACTATCAAATTGACGATGGAGTGCAAGTGTTAGTTCAACAACTCCGAGGTTCGAAGCAAGATGTCCTCCCCCACCGATGCTATCAACAGTTGAAACAAGCTCGTTACGGATTTCCGTAGCGAGTATCGAGAGATCTGATTGCTGAATTTTTTTCAGATCTGTCGGAGAATTTATTGAATCCAGAATTTTTGTCACATGTACCCCGAAAGAAACGGCGATTTAAAGCACAGTAATGCTAAACACAAGCTTTGGTCAAGATTTTTTACTTAACATAATAAAGAAAAGAAAGAACCGTTTTCTTTTCTTTATTGTTAGGCTACTTAGTATGACCGAAGTGGAAGCAATGCCACCAGCATACCTGAGAGATAAATATGCAATTGTAGGGGTAGGTGAAACTACCTATACACGTGGCTCTGGAATGACAACTCGTGCGCTGGCTACTTGGGCAATTAAGAATGCTATGGATGATGCCGGGCTTAATTCGAGTGAGATTGATGGGATGATGTCTTACTCCGGAAATGATTCAACGGCGTCACCTCTCATAGCTGGTGACTTAGGTGTCCGGTTAAATTTTTATATGGATGTTATGGGCGGTGGTTCTAGTAGTGAGGCCCTTGTTGGGTTAGCCATGGGTGCAATTGAAGCAGGTATGTGTAATACCGTAGTCATTTTTAGATCTATGAATGGTTTTTCACAGGTTCGTATTGGGGGTACTGGTGCGAGGGCTAGCCAGCCAGTGCAAGGTGATGCTTTACATAATGTTCCCTATGGTTGGTTCAGTGCAGGTCAGAATTTTAGTCCTAGTTTTATGCGTCATATGTATGACTATGGAACTACGCCCGAGCAAGTTGCAATGGTAAAAGTTATTCATAGTGAACATGCCTCTCGTAATCCAAAGGCGTATTACAAAACTCCAGTCACAGTGGATGACGTTTTAAGCAGTAGGATGATTTGCAAACCTTTACATCTATTAGATTGCTGTGTCGAAACTGATAATGCCACAGCTTTGATTGTTACTCGAGCTGAGAAGGCACATGATCTTCGCCAAATTCCTGCACGGATCTTGGCTGTGGCGGGTCGTGTTTGTAAGCCGCGTAGTGATATGCATTTTCAACACGGTCCTATTTCGACAGTTGCCGGACACTACATTAAGGACATTATTTGGCCTAATGCGGGGATTACTCCAGAAGACGTGGATATTACAGGTGCTTATGATGCATTTACTTTCACTACGATGCTGCAGTTAGAGGATTATGGGTTTTGCCAAAAAGGAGAAGGAGGTGATTATGTTTCTAGTGGAATTATGAGGTTGGGGGGGCGAAGACCGAATAACACTAGTGGTGGACATCTATGTGAAGGGTATACACATGGAATGAATATGATTATTGAGAATGTCCGACAATTGCGGGGGAATGTAGATGATTATTGCCCAATTGATCAGAGTAGTAGTATCGAA
>CAYFHW010000116.1:0-4117 GCA_964343095.1 uncultured Anaerolineaceae bacterium
CTAGCGGTTGGTGAACCAAAAGCAACTTTCTGAAAGACACGGCGCACAAGCGCCCCCTTTATGCTTTAGGCCGCGTGCCAGGAACTGCTACACGACCTAGACAATCAGCCAAAATATCGGCAGCAGTTGTACCTTTAACGCGAGCACCTGGACTAATAATTATTCGATGTTCAAGAGATACGAAAACAAGATCCTTAACATCATCCGGGATCACATAGTCGCGTCCATCCAAAAGGGCACTAGCTTGAGAAGTCCTAAGAAGTGCAATAGAACCACGTGGACTAGCACCTAAATATACATCCTCATGTTCTCGAGTAGCACGTGCTAAAGCAACAATATATTGCTTAATTAATGGATCTATATAAACTTCACGTACCGCACCTTGCACCTGAGCAATTTCACTAGGATCAGTAACTGGACTTAACGAATCTACCGGGTGGTTCACTTGCTGTTCATCAAGAACTGTGACCTCATCATCTGCACTCGGATAGCCTAAATTAACGCGAATTAAGAAACGGTCTAACTGTGCTTCCGGTAACGGAAAAGTACCCTCGTACTCAATAGGATTTTGAGTTGCCATAACCATGAACGGGGAAGGCATTTGATGGGTTACGCCGTCAACCGTTACTTGCCGTTCCTCCATTGCTTCAAGTAACGAGGATTGTGTTTTTGGAGTCGCTCGGTTGATTTCATCCGCGAGAACAACTTGCGAAATTATTGGCCCAGATCGGAATTCAAATTCGTTAGATTGCTGGTTATAGATAGAAACACCGGTCACATCACTCGGCAAAAGATCAGGGGTGAATTGTATTCTCCTAAATGAACAACCGCTAGAAACTGCAATCGCTCTAGCCAACATAGTTTTGCCTACCCCTGGCACGTCTTCCACAAGTAAATGACCACCACATAGTAAGGCTGTAATAGCCAATCTTAATTCACGATTTTTTCCGATGATCACATTTTCAACATTACTAATTAAGCGTTCTGCAATGAGCTTAGGATCCTCCATGATATTCTCCTCCGTTCTTTCAGTGATTATAAGACAGTTGAAACTTCAAAATACAAAAAGACCTTATAACTCGGGTAAACTGCACATATGGCTAATGAAGAATGGATACAAAAAGCACAAACGCTAGCTATACAATTTAACAAAAATGCAGCAAAACATGACCGAGAAGGTACTTTTCCTTTTGAAAACTTTGAAGCATTGAAGGAACAAGGGTTTCTGAGCCTTACCGTTCCAAAAATTTACGGAGGCCATGAAATTTCACTACTAACGTATGTACGGATTTTAGAAATTTTGGCAACTGGCGATGGTGCCACAGCACTCGGGTTAACAATGCACTTGAAAATTTTTGGGAGCGAAAGAGAAGCAAAAAGCTATCCAGAAAAATGGTTCGAAAAAATAAGTTTGAAGGCTGTCAATGAAGGCTATCTTGTGAATACGGCAGCAACCGAAGAAGGGTTAGGAAGTCCTGCAGGTGGGGGGCTCCCCAGTACAGTCGCTATTTCAAAACCCCAAGGCTGGAGAATAAATGGGAAAAAAACATTTACAACTATGGCACCCCTTCTTTCATATTTCATCGTCCTCGCAAGACTTGATGAGGAAAACGGTTCCTATTTGGCAAATTTTTTGCTGACTCGTGAAGACAAAGGTTTAATTATAGAAGAAACTTGGAATTCCCTAGGGATGAGAGCTAGCGGAAGCCATGACATTATTCTGGAAGATGTCCTTATACCAAAAGAAAGACTCTTAGGTAAAAGACGCCCAGGTGAAATTGATAAACGAAGTGGTTCGGGCAGTGCATGGTTTGCACTTGGAGTTGCAGCAACAACTCTTGGTGTTGCGCAGGCAGCTCGAAACTATGCGGTGGAATTCGCGCGTGGTCGTACACCAAATGATCAAAAAACAATCAAGCAATTGCCAGGGATCCGAAACCGTGTCGCAAGAATAGATCTACTCTTGCATCGTAGCCGAACACTAATTAATGATGCTGCAGAATCATGGGAACACCGCGATCAAGCTAGGGGAAAAGAACTAATGCACCCTATCAACAAAGTAGCGATTACAAAAATCGATACGCTAAATAATTGTATTGAAGCTGTTGATCTCGCAATGCGCATAGTCGGTGGAGTGAGCTTACAAAAAAGCCGCCCTATTGAACGATATTACCGAGATGTTCGCGCAGGCCTACACAATCCACCAATCGAAGACCGTGCCCTAGAGCAGCTCGCTCGCTCGGCGCTGGATATTTAGCGCCTTGCATGATTCCATCTTTTCTCCAGCGCATAAAGTTCATCATCATTAAAACCAAAATAATGTCCTAGTTCGTGAATCACCGTCTTGCGAACTTGCTCACGTATCTCTAAATCAGATCCGCACTCTGCCTCAATAACATCTTTATAAATCGTAATTACATCAGGTAAAACTAAAGAATAATTTCCACCACGCAGTGGAAGCGGCACACCTTGATACAAACCAAACAAAGTATCACCGGGTTGCAAACCAAGAGAAAAAAGTAGGTCTTCATCGGGAAAAGAATCAACAACAATATTCAAATTCTCAATGCGCGAAGAAAGATTTTCCGGAACCCCTTCAAGTGCTTCATCTACAAGTTGATTAAAAAATTCTATATCCACAATTTTAGTCTAGCTGGCGCAGCACATCTGGTGCAGTTAGAATCTATTAACGCACTGCGCGGCCGCCCTTATCGAGATGGGTGGAGGGAACCGGCCCTTCGAAACCCAGGCAACCTACATAGAAAGGTGCCAACTCCGGTCCCGAAAGGGATAGATGAGAGCGCTCCAGCGCCTGATTCAAGGTACCGGCCCGCAATAGGAGTACGAATGAAGACCTTATTGGGTCGGCTGTGTATGCCCTGACCTTAAATAATTGTAAAAAATAAACTGTCATACCTTTTGACCGAGAGGAAAAATGTACGCAAAAAACCTTCGTTGTCGTGAGTGCAAACGACTTTTTGAATTAGCAGCAATCCATGTGTGCGAATTTTGTTTCGCACCACTTGAAGTTGTATATGATGAAGAAGCTATCAAGCGAACAGTTACTCGAAAAGTCATCGAGTCACGAGACCCCACTCTATGGAGATACCACGAATTTCTACCGTGCAAGGTAGAAACGGCTATAGATATCAAGGCAGGATATACCCCTCTGTTCCACGCAAAGAATCTAGGGAAAGCTTTAGGATTAAAAAATCTATATATAAAAAATGATACTCAAAACCCAACGTGGTCTTTTAAGGACAGAGTAGTAGCCATAGCAAGTTCACGTGCGCGTGAACTTGGTTATACAACCCTAGCATGTGCAAGTACTGGAAATTTAGCCAATAGCGTTAGTGCACACGCTGCGGCTGCAGGAATGGAAGCAGTGGTCTTCATACCTGATGATCTCGAGTCTGGAAAAATACTTGGCTCCAGTATCTATGGTCCAACACTAGTAAAAGTGAAAGGTAACTATGATGCAGTAAATAGGCTCTGTGCCGAACTTGCAGGAACTTACAACTGGGGATTTGTAAACGTGAATGTTCGCCCTTATTACTCGGAAGGTTCAAAAACTTTAGGATTTGAAGTTGTTGAACAACTCGGATGGCGCGTTCCTGATCATTGTGTAGTACCAATCGCAAGTGGATCACTTTTTGTAAAAATTATGAAAGGTTTCGAAGAATTCGCACGTACTGGTCTAATTGAACAACCGACAACTAGAATGAGTGGTGCGCAGGCCCAAGGCTGCTCACCTGTAGCAACAGCCTGGCAAGAAGACAGCCTCACTTTTCGACCTCAAAAGCCGGATACGATTGCAAAATCACTAGCAATAGGGAACCCAGCTGACGGATACTATAGTTTGGTACAACTGCAAAAAACTAATGGTGCGTGTGCATCTGTAACTGATCCTGAAATTATTGAAGGGATTAAGCTTTTAGCCGAAACAGAGGGTGTGTTTGCTGAAACTGCAGGCGGGGTAACAGTTGCAAGTGTTAAACAACTAGCAGAAAAAAACCATATTCATCCAGATGAACTCGTAGTAGCCTTTATTACTGGCGCTGGAGCAAAGACAGCCGAAGCAGTAACAGACTCGCTAAATCCAGCTTTAGAAATAAAG
>CAYFHW010000117.1:0-4070 GCA_964343095.1 uncultured Anaerolineaceae bacterium
TGTAAGAATTCCAGGATAGTGCCAACAAAACGTTCAGCATCCTTTTGGCTGTGTGAAGCTGCGTCTTCTGAAACTGGTCTTAAAAGGTATCCGTCTTTACCTTGTCGTAAGTGTGATAGCTTTATGAGTAGGTCAGATGTGGATGGAGCTGAGGTAGAGAATGTTGATTGATGCGTTGGCAGTTACGGCTTTAACTCGGATAATCAAGTAATGACTAATTTAGAAAATCTAGAATTCGCGTCGCGTTACCCGACCGAGGGTGTTATGCGCGATGGTACATCTATCCTTTTTACACCACTGAAATCTGAAGATAGGGAACAACTCGAGAGTTTAATTAAGGCGTTGCCATCCGAGGATCTCTTGTATTTACGACAAGATATTACAGATGCATCCGTTATTGATACGTGGATTACTTCTGTGGAAAGTGGGCAGGTCTTTACCGTTTTGGCATCAGTAGGTGCACGAGTGGTTGGATATGCAAGTTTGCATATTGATGCTGCTGTCTGGTCACGGCACGTTGGCGAAATCCGCATTAATGTACATCCAGATTACAGAGGAACTGGACTTGGAGCAGCTCTGGCTGGAGAGATTCGTTTTGTCGCTCCCACCTTTGGGATTCGAAAATTAATTGCGAACATGCCCCTTGAGCAACACACCGCGATGATTGTTTTTGAACGACTTGGTTTTCAACTACAAACAATACTCCGTGGCTGGGTGACAGATATGCACGGTGAAGAGCGGGATCTTTTAGTAATGGCACTTACATTACCAAAGTCCTAGTAAATCCGTTTACTGGACGTCGAGGTTGCCATTGTGGTAGTTTTGAGGCTCTAGAATATTTCTATTTGTGGGGACTTTCGTGGCAGGACCATTAGATAATTACCTCGATCTTATTGATGCTGCAAGTGAGTTGTGCATACATCCTCAAAGCTTGAGAAGATTGATCAAACAGAAGAAAGTACCGGCAACCCTATTTGCAGGAAAATATCTTATTGAACGAGACAAGCTCGAAATGTTCAAAAGTAATTACGATCCACGTCCAGGCCGGAAGCCAACCCTCAGACTTATTTAGACTACTGAAATATCTTTTCTTGGCTGTTTAATACTGCAAGAGTGATTAATAGTACAGCTTCTGCAAACAAGAACAATCCGGCCACGGATAACCTGACAATTTGTGCTTTTCCTCGTGCCGAAAATGCGGGAATTGTTACAAGGACCAATGAAGTTGCCCAAATAAGAACGAAAATTACGCCCAATGCAATAGGACTGTAAAGAAATAAACCGGTCATGGTCCCTACCTTTTTAGATTCTGAACTGGAAAATAATATCTGATTTATTCACAATGTGCTGGTTTTTTCAAGCTTATAGCTTTCTATGAGGCTTTTTGCTTGTTTTCATAGCTGGTGATTGCTTTTTTTAGAGCATCAGCGGCAAGAACGCTACAATGCCCCTTATCTCTGGGTAGGCCCCCTATACCTTGGGTGATTATTTCTCTTGAAACTTCACGAGCTTCTTTTAGGGACATACCACGAACAAATTCACTTGTGTATGAGCTTGTTGCGATAGCAGCAGGGCAGCCTCGTGTTTGCCACAGCATATTAATTATCGTGAAGTTTTTGATCTGTAGAGTTATATGCATAGTATCTCCACAGACAGGATTTGAAACAGTCGCTTCTCCATCCGGGTTTTCTAGAATTCCAGAATTCTGTGGATTTTCAAAGTGTTGAACAACTTTGTCTGAATAATCTGTCATTTTCACCTATCAAAAATTAAACTTTTCAAAAAATTATGATTCCGTTAATTCTAGTGTTTCAAATATTGCAGTATAAGCATTCAAATTTGAAGGGTTGAAATGAGGTTCAATATGTAAAACAGTTCCATTTTGATCTATTACTACGATTGATCGAAAAGATTTTTGTTCATCAACATCCCATAAACCGAATGATTGGATTACTTCTCCATAAAAATCACTAATGAGTGGAAAAGGGAAGCAGTCCCGTTCTTGAAATCGTTTATGTGAGCCAAGTCCGTTACTGTTAATCCCGAATACAGCAATTCCGGCCTCTTTCAATAGTTCATGTTCTTGCGAAAAGGCGTTCAGGGTGTTGGTGCAAATGGGCATACCGTCGTCTTGATAGAAGACCAGAAGTACTTTGCGGGATACTAGTTCTTCATTTAGTTTGATTTCTATTTCCGTTCCATCAGGGTTTATTGCTGGTAGTGAGAAGCTAGGAGCTAGGTCTCCTTTTTTTAGTGTGATAGGTATAGAATCTTTTTTTTTCATGTAGGTTCATTACTTTCAAAGCCTGGGACGGTGCCTTTAATTCCACGCAAACCTGCAAGAATTTGAATTTTCCCTAATCCACCAGCATCAGTAAGTGTTTGGAATGCTTGTCGTCTTTCAAAATAGCTGCCCAAATCCGATCTTGCACTTTCTACGAGATCACCTATGCCTAATTTTGTTAAGAACTCATGCTGGGGTGTTGGTCCTAATTGCTCATAACCAAAGTTTTGCAATCCGGTTGCTAATTCTGAGAGATTAACATGTGCAGTTATATCTTGTTCCCCGACGTGACGATAGGGGTTTTCATGTGCTGTATGGTGATAGAAACACGAGAGTGTTCCTTGCAGTCGCCACGGTGCCCATAATTTTTCTTCTTCATATCCGTAATCAGCCAAAAGAATGGCACCTTGCTTAATCAGGCCACACATAGTTTCTAAAATCGGCCACGCTTTGCCATTAATTTCAAAGCGTCCCTTGGTAGGAACATTTTGAAGCACGGTAATGTTTCCTCGAACTTCAACAAAATTATTACCGTCCCACCTGACATGAATTTCAGCAGGGCCGCGTTCTGTTGCCTCGAACAGTCTTGTTGGGAGCGCATCGAATAGTTCGTTAGCAAGGACTATTCCGTTTTGTACAGGAGATGGATTTCCTTGTAGCCATTGAATACGCGAGTCGGTTCCTTCAGTGTTTGGCTCAAGAGCGATATATCTAAGGGACTGCGAAAAATTGCTTTTGCGAGCTTCAGCCCAATCCAGAATTGCAGTTCCGAGAGTACCTTCACCTGCCCCGGGTTCGAAAATTGTAAAAGTATCAGGCTCATCTAATTGCTGCCATACCCATTCACACCAACTGGCAATTGCCCATCCGAACATAGGATGAATAGTTGGGCTTGTTAAGAAGTCACCTTGTCTACCAATGCGCCCGGATTTGCGATAGTAACCATGTTCAGGATGGTAGAGAGCAAGTTCCATAAAACGTTCGAAAGGAATAGTGCCACCATCCATTTCTTTTATGATGATTTTAATGAGGGCAGGATTACCTTCTGCTGCTATCCCTGGTTCTATATCTAATGCCATCTTATAAGTTTCTCACACACAGTTACTTTGTCGCTATTTGGGTGTGTTCTTGAAGGCAACCTTGGATATACTTTTGTAGAACTAGGTGTATGGTCCATGTAAGGCGGACTAATTAAGGAAGTAAGCTTTTGTGATTACTTACCAACTTTCTAAAAATTGTGAACAAAAAGGAACGCTTGGAGTTTCCAAAAGTAGGTTTGCCTCGTCTTTGGGCGGATCCGCTGTTACTCTCGAACAATGACTCATTTCAAAGATATCTCATGTGGGGAACTTCGAGCCGCTGACATAGATCGAACTATTCGTATTGCTGGGTGGGTAGATAGAAGGCGTGATCATGGAGGAGTCATTTTTATAGATTTGCGTGATTCTAAAGGAATTATTCAGGTCGTTGTAGGTCCTGAAAATTCCGCTGCATATAACATTGCACAGCGTGTTCGTGCTGAATGGGTGCTAGGCCTCGAAGGGATAGTTAAGAGTCGAACGGATGAGACTAAAAATCCAGATCTTCCAACTGGTGAAATTGAATTTATTCCTACGCATATCAACGTGTTGAATGAGGCAGAGACTCCGCCATTCTCTTTGCATGAGCCTGGTGAAGTGGATGAATCTTTGAGGCTTCAATACCGTTATCTTGACTTGAGAAGGCCAGATGCAATGCAGGTCCTGCGCCTTCGTCATGCAGTCGTGTCTTATATACGAAACTTTTT
>CAYFHW010000118.1:0-4051 GCA_964343095.1 uncultured Anaerolineaceae bacterium
GTGGTCCAATGTCCATGAATGGTTATAGTCCGGAGGATGTTCCAGATGCACCGCCTATACACGGAAAAGGTGATTTGGCTTACAAAACTGCAAGTCACTATGCAGTCATCGGAACATTAGTCGCATTACGGCATCGCTTAAAGAGCGGGGAAGGACAATTAATTGATTGTTCCATGCACGAAGCCTTAAGTAGTACGACTGAAGTTGGGCTACCTTATTGGTTGTATACAGGGAAAAATATTTTGAGGCAGACCAGTAGGCACGCATCAGTGCAGCGTACTGATCCTTGGCAATTTCCAACTGCAGATGAGAAGTATATTCTTGTTTTCGGTACTGGTAGATCTGCCGAGTCTTGGCTTGATTTTAAGAAATGGCTTCAGAATGATGGGTTTGGCCTGCAATTAGATGATGCCCGTTTTGATGATCCGTTGGCACGCCAAGGTGGTCGTGGAACCACAGAATCGAAGGAAATAAATAGTGAGTTAGCAAAATTTATTGCGAGCAAAAGTGCTGAGGAAATTTATCGAGGAGCTCAGGAGCGTCGTCTTCCTTGGGGAACAGTACGTGAGCCTCATGAAATATTGGAAGATAAGCACTTTCGTTCACGAGGTCATATAGTGTCTGTTAGTATTTCTGACGAAAATAAAGAGCATGAAATGCCAGGAGCCCCTTACCATTTAAGTTTCACTCCATGGGAACTTAGATTACCGGCACCAGAGCTGGGTGAACATACAGATGATGTTTTAGGAGATCTTCAAGATCATTCTCTAAGGGATCGATAAAACAACACCTATCTGCATTGTTTGGCAATCTTCCTCAGTTAATCCATTTGTCGTTAATAGTTCAGTTAAAGTGATTGTGTACATTTTGGCAATCTGTCCACAAGTCTCTCCTTCTTGAACAAGATGTTCGATATTTTTATCTCTTGCTGTCACTGTAGGTTCACTTTGTTGAGGTGCGGGAATAGCTAATATGTCCCCCTCCTTCAGATTCGTACAATCATTTTTGAGTTGCGGGTTGCTTTGAAGGATCAAAATAACCGTGGTTCCGATTTTTTCAGCGATCGTATTACATGTTTCACCATCTCTAACGATATATGCTGTTTCACTAGGTTCCGTTATATCTTTTATTAACTCACTTTGGGAAATTTCAGTACCATCGGAAGCCTGATATATTTTCATATCGGGATCGAGATATGCTGTAGGTACCGCTTTAGGTTCCGTGATTTTTTTTGTTTGTTTGGCAATTTCAATTTCAGTATTGCGACAAGAGAAAGCTAAAAATGTAGCAAAGATTGCTGTGGTTAGAAGTATTTGGAAAGAGACACGAAAAGTTTTTTTCATTCTTGGCTAATTGCGAAAAGGTTTCTTAATTTTTGTCCGGAAGTTTTGTTTTTTAGCACCATATTCGATATATCTCCCGCGCCAATAACCACCTTGAGTCCCCCCGCTAGCCCTGCTAGGAAAAACTCTTCCTTTGTAATTTTGTTTTGAGATAAACAAGTTCCATACAAAGCCAGCTAAAAAAATTAGAATCCCAGTAAAAGCAATCCATAGGAAACCTTCCCAGCCCCAGATAATTTTCAGCAGGAAGCCACCTATTGTCAAAATGGAAGATGATATAAATATTTTTGATGATGTCAGGTTTACTTTTGAAAACACTGACTTTTTTTCAAATCTACGGTTTTTATTTAGACTCTTCCAGTGCCCAGATACGCCAGGTTTTTTAGTGAAAGGAATAATTTCAGGATGCTCCGTTGGTTTGTTTTCTGTTTCTCCAGAAAATTCACTGAATTTCGAAAGTATTTCTTCGATCTCTTTTTCTACTTTGTCGGGCATATTCAAAAGATAGGACAAAAGTGAAGATTAGTCGATTTCTCCTTTTTTACCCCAGCCTCCTCCTCCTGGTGTTTCTATACGCAAGCGATCACCTTTTTGAACTGTGAGTTGTACTGAACCTTCTAGCTTGGTTTCTTCTCCTTCCGGGTCTATATAAGTATTCTGGGCAGGAATCCCATCGCTACCTCCTCTAAGTCCGAGTGCTCCTTTCTTCCTACGATCTCCTACTATACTTGCGACCATATTTGTTAGAAATTCTATTTCTCTTACTAATCCATTACCACCTTGTTGTTCACCTACTCCTCCACTGCTTGATCTGATTGAAAAGTTTCTAACACGTACTGGAAATTCTGTTTCTATTGCTTCTGTTGGTGTGTTTAGGGTGTTTGTCATATGTGTTTGAATGCCGTTTTCACCTGGGCTATTGGGTCCTCCGCCAGAACCGCCGGGGATTGTTTCGTAATAGGCGAATGGCTGATTACCAGAAGCACTCCCAAAGGTGAAATTACTCATTGTTCCTGCACTTGACGCGGGAATAATATTGGGCAGGGCTATAGATAGCGATCTTAAAATTACGTCTGTAATTCTTTGAGATGTTTCTACATTTCCTGCAGAAACTGCATGCTGAGCTGTTGCGTTAACAAGGCTTTCTTCTGGAATAATAGTTTCTATAGGTCGCGATACGCCTTCGTTTGAAGGTGTGTCTTGAGGTAGCAAGCAACGCATGCAGTACAGTACAGCTGATCTTGTAACTGCCGCGACTGCATTAATAGAAGCTTCTTGTTGTTTTGCTGTTCCAGTGAAATCAAAGGTAATAGTGTCACCTTTAACGGTTGTTTTCACGCAGATTGGTAGCAATACGTTTTCTTTTCCCTCCATGTGATCTACGGCTTCATAAATGCCATCAGGTATTTCAGAAATAGCGGATCTTGTTAATCGTTCCGCATAGTTTTTTAGTTCGGACATCCAAAAAGCGACTTTGGTAACATCATGCTTTGTGACTAAGTCCTGTAGTCTTTTTGCTCCAATTGCAAGTGCTCCTATTTGTGCTTCAAGGTCTCCTATTCGTTCATTAGGTGTTCTCACATTTCTTAGTAAAAGTTCGAGAACTTCCTGGTTGCGCACACCTTTCTTATATAGACGGAGTGGTGGAATTATTAATCCTTCTTGATAAAGTTCTGATGCAACAGGCATTGAGCCGGCTGACATTCCCCCTATATCAGCATGATGTGCTCGATTTGCAACAAACCCAAGCATCGTACCTTTTGAAAAAACAGGTGATACAAGTGTTATATCTGGCAGGTGAGTTCCGCCTAAATATGGATCATTCAGAATTACTATGTCGCCTTCATCCCAAGGGGCAAGACGAGATATAACTTTTATTGCTTCAGGCATGGCACCCAGGTGAACTGGGATATGGGCTGCTTGGGAAACCAGCCCCCCTTTTATGTCAAACAAAGCACATGAAAAATCTTTACGTTCACGTATATTTGGCGAATGTCCAGTACGCCACAAAGCTATACCCATTTCATCTGCAATCGATGATAGTAATAAGTTCCAGATTGACAGTTGTGCAGGGTTATTCACTATTCTTGTACTCCAAAATTAAATTTCCAGAGTCATCTTCTCTTCCCTGCCAATCTGGTGGAATGAAAATTGTAGTATCGCTTTGTGTGATCACGACGGGTCCCTGAACCGTTTTTGGTAGATTGTCTCTGGAGTAAAGGTGTGAAGGTGTTCCTTCAATTTCTATAGACAGATTTAGGCTGTTGTTTGTGCTGTTTTCAAAAACGGGGATGTGTGGATTTTTTCCTTCACCACGACAGCGCAGTGCTACGATTTGTACTTCCCTCTTGTGGTTAGCAAAACCATATTCTTTTTCATGTAGCTTGTGGAAAGAACTTGCTAAATCATCAGTAGGAGAAGGTATGGGAGTACGCAGTTCATGTGCTTGTCCCTTGTAACGAGCATCTACTGACCATTTTATTAAGTTAATTTTTTCCCTAATTGATGAAAAGTCCTCTTTTATTTGAGATTCTAGTTTTTTTGAGGTTTGTACTAACTTTTCTTTTATTTTTGGGTCAGATAAAGCTAATAAAATTGTTTCGCTACGTTCAATAACTTCAGTTGCGGTACCGATTCCAATTGCAGAAAGTACGCCTGGTTTACTGGGTATCAAAACTTTTTTTATCCCGACTTCTTGAGCAAGCTCG
>CAYFHW010000119.1:0-4042 GCA_964343095.1 uncultured Anaerolineaceae bacterium
CAAGTTATAAAAGGGAAATCGGGGAAGGTATTCGCTTTGTAGTGAGAACACCAAACATTCGAGTATTGATTATCTTGATAATTATTAATGCCTTCCTTCTAGCAGGTGCTTGGGGAACTCTGCTGCCCCAAATTACTCGTGACAATCTCGGGGCAGGTATTTTTGAAACTTCTATCATTTTCGTAGTGATGGGTATTGGGACATTGGCCGCATCTCTTGTCCTCGCTTCTATCAAGGAACTCAAGAATGCTGGTGGTTGGTTACTTATAACAAGTATGGCTATGTCATTACTGATGATTGGCCTTGGTTTGTCACATTCTTATCCACTATCTTTAGTCTTGGTAGGAATCACAGGAATAAATGCAGGCTTCTTTATAAACCTTAATTTAACGTTGATACAGGCTTATACCCCTCAGCATCTGATGGGTAGAATTATGAGTGTCTATGCACTTTGTTTTATGGGTGGCATGCCTCTCGGAGCGCTCATTTCCGGGTTTGGCGCTGAGATAACAAGTCCTGCAGGTATGTTTATTATTGTTTCTATTATTCAATTTGTTGTAGCTATAACTGCCATTATTACGCAACCTTCAATGCGTCGGATGAGTACGTTGCCAGCAGATGGAGATGTGGCAGATGCCTGAATAACTGACTCGGTTTTCCGTTCCCGGATCATGCATTGATTGATCTATACCCTTTGCATCCACCAGAAAACGGTTTTTATTTTATGGATAATTGAATAGACACACGCAATCATGACTTATGTTTATGATTATAAATAAGGAAATATAAGTGAAAAAACCTCTTTGGGCTCTCGCATCAGGTTGTGTCCCAGATGCTCTGCCCTGGGATATACCGAAAATTGCTGCTTCAGCTGGGTTCCTATCATCAGGAATGTGGGTTGATCCTGAAACAACGTGGACCAATGACGCGCTAAAAAAAACTAAAGCCTCTATCCGCGAAACTAATATTGAATTGATAGATGTTGAAGTCATCTGGTTAGAAAAAACTAAGACAGCTAATGATACGCACAAGTTAATTATTGACGTGGGCTTAGAGCTAAAAGCACGCAATATATTGGTTGTTTCTCGTCATGAAAATTATAACGACTCAATATCTCAATTTCGTGACATATGTGAAAGAGCTGGAAATGACATGCGAGTATGTCTAGAGTTCGGTGAATTTACTAGTATTAAATCATTACCTAAAGCGAGAGAGTTTATTAATGCTGTCGATCATAAATCTGCTGGCATATTAATAGACTTAATGCACTTAAATAGAGCTGGGGATGATTTGCCCGATTTAAAAGATTCAATTTTTCCATATGTACAAGGTTGTGATTTTTGGCAGAGCTCATCTTCCATGCAAGGAAACGACTATATAGAAGCAGCTGTTAATGGCCGATGTTGTCTTGGTGAAGGTGAGGCTCGAAAAAATGATCTTATTGAAATGTGTCGTTCTTCAAAAGACGTAAGCCTAGAAATTCGGTCTCTTGAACTACGCAATCAATTTCCAGATCCATATATAAGAGCTAAAGAAATCTTCAAGCGCTGTAAACGGAATTGAAAGCTTAAGGTTATCTAGCATTTACTCAAAAAATTAGTGTTTGCAAGCTGAATAAGGTGCAAACAGGTATCTTTAGTGGATGCGAAAGTTAACCTTCTGGCTTGTTGTCTTGAGTGTGCTGTTTGTTGTGTTTTCTGCTTGTAGTAGTAACGAAGCAAAGACTCGAATAGCCGAAAAGACACCTATTCAAACTTCAGCAACCACCTCAACTCAAAGGAGCACTACGACTCCAACAGCTACTTCGACAACCACCTCAACTCAAAGGAGCACTACGACTCCAGCAGCTACTTCGACAACCACCTCAACTCAAAGGGCTACACCAACAGCTACTTCAACACCATCCTCGATGAAAACATTTCGTTGTCAGGACACAAATAAGCAAACTGAAAAGAAAATTTTGGAGGCTGGCGTATCAGAATTATACATTCCACAAAAGATTGAAGGGGAGCAATTTTCTCGCCAGGTATTGCTACATGTGCCAAAAATTTTTGATGCTTCAAAAAAATATCCGGTGGTTTTTGCATTCCATGGAAGGGGATCAAGTCCAGACGTTTTCACGAGAGAACTGAGGGACTTTATTGAAGAGGGTGACTTTATTGGTGTTTATCCAGCCGGGCACTTGGAGTCATGGAATTTAGCCAACGAGCCTTCGAAAGCTGATGATGTTGACTTTGTGGGTTTGATCATCGAACAGTTGTGTAATTTTGAGCAAGTCGATGAACGATTCTATGCCTTTGGTATTTCAAATGGGTCAGGTTTAGTTCATAAACTAGCTGCCACTACAAATTATTTCCAAGCTGTGGCAGGGATAGTTACTCAACTCTATGTTGGACTTCAACCGAGTGGACCTGCTGTTTCTGTTCTTCAAATATTGGGGATGGATGATCAATTGATCCCCTATGCGGGGGGCTCATCACCTGTGGGCCTGGTTTTCCTTAGTGCGGAGGACAGTGCAAGAGTTTGGTCTGTGCACAATGGGTGTGAAGAAGCTCCGGAAGTTGAAAACACCAGTGAAGGAAACCTACAGATTAGCTATTCAAATTGTCGAGATGGAACTCTTGTTACGCATTACGGAATCAAGAATGCAGGCCACGGAATCCCACCGGAAACTGAAGGCGGTATATACACACTTATCTGGAATTTCTTTAGTAGCCAAAGTCCAAAATCTGTCTCAAACAAATCTAGTTCCATGTCAATCACTGGATACAAGACACTGTATATTGGTCATAGTTTTGGAAAACCATTTGCAGATCGATTAATAGATTTCGTTAAAAATTCCGAGAATGAGGGTCACTCTCAAGACATAGTTATGCGTGGCGGTAGCAAAGGTGCCCCGCAAGCGCTCTGGAACAATAAAGAGGCGAGGTTAGAAATACAGGGAATCCTTAATAGGGGAGATATCGATCTCCTTATCATGATCTGTTGTTCCAAGGACTTTATAGAAACTAAGTCCGATTGGGGCATCACCAATTGGATTGATTATGCACTTTCCAAGAACCCTAACACCAAAATCGCATTGGCTATGCCATGGTTTTCTTCTCCCCAGAATTATACAAACGCTGCAGAATTCGCAGACGAATGGCACCACATTCATGAGGAGATCTGGCATTCTCTCATCGATGATCTCAAAAAACGTTATCCGGAAGCCGATATCTTTTGCATCCCGCATGGTCGTGCAGCCGTAGAGCTCCGATCTCGATTCGAAGCAGGAACTCTCAATGATATTGATGCAATGATAAGTAACGATGGCAATGCAATTTTTAGAGACGCCACTGGACACCCAGATAGAATCCTGATTGATCTTGGAACACTGGTTTGGCTCAGTTCAATTTACGATGTCGACCTCTCTGTTTACTCGACCGAGCATCTTGAGAATACACTTGCACGATATCAAGTCGACCTCAGAGGAATCGCAAAAGTTATTGTCGATGAAGACTGATACAACAGTTCAGTATTTCTAGGGTAAAACCTTAAAAACCAAGCACAGTACGTCATAATACGGAAGTGTATTTGAAAAAGTTTCAGATGTATTTTTTTGGCGCAGCATCTCTTGGCTTTCTGTTTGTTGGGCTACAGCTTCTTTTTGGATTCGTTTTAATTCGGTGGGGAATTAGCAATGCTCAACCATATGGAGGAGGTACGATTGTTGATGGTGAATCGTGGGCAGATCTCTTAATAATCCTAGCCATCACCTGGATTCTTCCTGCGCTTATCTCTTTAACCGTATGGTGGAGATCGATTCTTCCTAGACTACGGAAATGGTTAGAGGAAACACCCTGGTACGATTAGGTAATAGAACTTTGCGCCTCGTACCCAACTAATCATGTTACAGGCCTTATACGCCTGTTTGGCATTCATATTTACCCCTTTACTTTGGTCGGATATGAAAGCCCGCGCCCACAGCAATAGTATTATGAATCGGATAAATAACAGGCTCACCAGAATCCTCTGAAGCACCTATTTCTTCAAGTATTGGCAT
>CAYFHW010000120.1:0-3938 GCA_964343095.1 uncultured Anaerolineaceae bacterium
AATGCTATCAACGTCCCTACAACAGCTTGTACCGATGATTGCGCAGAAGCTTGTTCAACAGATACCCGAAGTGGAGCACGATCTTGATCACCACATAAATACATCAACCCACCTGCAGCCATTGCAACTAAATCTCCTCCTGACCAATGACTTCTAGGACCTTCTGCACCAAAAGGCGTAATAGTGGTATAGATAAGCTGTGGACAACTAGCAGATAAATTCACCCAATCGAATCCTTTTGTCTCCAAGCTACTTTTGAATCCTGACTCAACCAAAACGTCGGCACTCTTTAACAAAGCCCAGAATGAATCACAACCAGTTGTATTTTTTAAATCCAAAACTACACTTTTTTTAGCTGCATTCATTTGAAACCAGAAAAAACTGTTACCCTCATTTTCCAAGGGTGGTCCAAATTTCCGCATAGGATCACCACCTGGAGGCTCTATCCGAATTACTTCCGCTCCAAGCCCTGCTAGTATCCGTGTTCCAAGAACACCATGCCGATCTGTTAAATCAATAATTCGATAATTTTGTAGTGGACCTTTTTTAGAAATCATCACCAGTAGAACCTTCGAATATAACTACTGTTAAAAATGCTTCGATTTGTTATATCAACTACTACCCAACATAGCCATCATGCCCTCACGCATAGCAGCTGGAAGAATTTCTAATCGAACATTTAAATCACTATTTATGTAGGAAACACTCACACGATTACCTTGTTCATCAACAGTCTCCATTTCGAGCTCGTTGCCTTCAGCAATCAAACGTTCGATTTCATCATCCAGGTCATCTACAAAAGCACCAATATGATGGATATTGGAGGCCTGTGCTGCCCAAACGGTCCCTGGTACGGCTTCAATAAGTTCAAACCATGGAGGTCCTTCATCAGAGTACACAAAACGCGAAGAAAGCGGCCCAGTGCCATCTTTAGTACGAGCAAGGACTTCAGCAGGTCCCGGGGGTCGTGGCCATGTAACACCAAATCGACTTGAAATTTCTTCCATGCCAGATTCCATGTTTGGAACAATAATACCTATATGAAAAACATCTTCAAATTTAACCATGCCAGCAAGGTACGCTTAAACGCGTAGACTTGCAATAAATAAATTCAACTATTCGTGCCAATTAATTACCGAATATATCTGTAGAAAATTAAACAATCTGTATAGAATGAAAACCAAGGAGTAGTCACGTGGCAGGACCTCTTCAGGGCATTCGTGTTTTAGATATTACTAATGAAGTAGCAGGTTCATATGCAGCCCGATTGCTTGCAGGATATGGTGCTGAAACAATTAAGCTAGAGTCTCCACAAGGCAATTCTTTACGGAACTTCGGACCATTCCCTGATAACCAACAGGATATAGAATCTTCTGGTCTGCATTTACATCTAAATGCAAATAAATCCTCAGTTGTTGTAGATATGAGTACTAAACACGGAGTCGAAAAAATTAAAGGCTGGAGTTCAGATATCGATATTATCATCGAAGATTTTCCGCCTGGGCAAAGCAAAAAGTGGGGTTGGGATTGGGAAACTTTGAATCAACTAAATCCTCAACTTGTAATGGCCTCAATAACACCGTTTGGTCAATCTGGTCCGTATAGCAACTACCGCGGTAGTGACATCACTTTGCAAGCAATTGGGGGACCTTTGATCCAAACCGGACATCCTGATCGAGAGCCCCTAAAAAATGCGGGGCATTTTGCCAATTATCACGCAGGTATCATGGCAGCATACGCAGCAATATTAGCTCGATTGAAAGTCGAAAAAGGTAGTGCCGGAGATTGGATTGATATCTCGATCTATGAATGCCAGTCAGGATCACGAGATCGGCGTACAGCAACAATTGCTGCAGCATCTTACGCTGGAGTCACAGGAGCAAGATACACAAGCACTGCACGAGGCCCAGGGATAGGTCTACGCAAGTGTAAAGATGGATATATCAATATATATGGCGGAGGGCCTCGACTACCTGCTTTGTTGCAACTTATAGGAAGAGAGGATCTATTAGCAAACAATGAAGTTCATAAGGGATCACAGACGCTTTCTGAAAATCTCGATAAAAAAATCGAGGCTAGTTATGAGAACTATCTAGCAACCCACACAAGACAAGAAATAATAGTAGCTGCACAAAACGTAAAACTACCCTGTGGGGCGCTAAATACGACAGCAGACTTATTTGAAGATCCGCATTTCAATGCTCGTGGCGTCTGGAAAACAGTCAAGCATCCGAAAATCGGAACTTTCAAGGGGCCCCGGCTTCCTATATTGTTTTCAAAAACGCCTCAGGAAAAAATTCGTGCTGCACCACTGCTTGGTGAAAGTAACAATCTAAGTCTTGCTTCGCGCAACAATACTTCCAAGTTATTAAACAAACACCCTCGTTTACCGTTAGAGGGTATTCGCATTGCTGAGATAACTGTCGTATGGGCTGGAACTCACGTAACGCAACTCCTTGGAGAATGGGGAGCTGAAATTATACGCGTAGAGCCTGTTAATCGGATCCAAGCCTCAACCCGTGGAGCTGACATTCGAATGGGACCAAAACGAGCTAGGGAAGTAGCAAAAATGGGATTAACTATCAACGCATATCCTAATTTTGAACCACAGAATGACCCATGGAACCGAAGCCCCAGTTTCAACACAGGCGCACGTAACAAAAAATCAATGACCTGCGATGTAATGTCCCCAAAAGGACGTGAAGCCTTTCTACGTCTACTTGAAAAAAGTGACGTCTTTGTGGAGAACAACGTTCCTACAACAATAAAAAAAGCTGGTTTAACTTGGGAAGAAATTCGAGAGGTAAATCCCAAACTGATCATGTTAAGTATGCCAGCCTTTGGACTAAGTGGCCCTTATCGAGACTTCCGCGGTTTTGGAATGCATGTAGAGGCACTATTGGGACATACGCATATACGTGGTTATCCAAATACGTCACCTCAAGAAACTGGCACTGAAACATTGGCCTCTGACGTTATTGCAGGTGTTCATGGAGCATTAGCAGTAGCGATGGCTTTAAGACATCGAGAACAAACAGGAGAAGGACAACTAATCGAATTAGCCTTGGCAGAATCTTTCTTACCAATTCTCGGAGAATTTCTTGCTGATTACGAAATGAACAAAAAAGATACAGAACCACAAGGCAATTCACATAGATGGCATGCCCCGCACGGTGTTTATCCGTGTAAAGGAAAGGACCGGTGGATAGCAATCGATATAGCAACGGATAAGGAATTTACAGCTCTATGTAAAGTACTAAACAGTAACGAACTCATACATGATCAGCGGTTTTCTTCACCCACCAATCGGTTGCACAATCGTTCAATTTTGAATGATGAAATAAAAATACGTACAACAAACTTTGGGCACGACGAACTCTTTCATAAACTGCAATCTGTAGGAGTATGTGCTGCACCAACACATGATGGGCTTGAAGCACTAGCTGATCCGCATCTAAACGAACGCCATTTCTTCGAAGAACAAACAATGGAAAATATCGGTACTCATCGTTACTCAGGCCTAACCTTTCGAATGGCTAATACACCTAACAAACTCCGGCTATCTCCACCAAAACTTGGCGAACACAATGAATGGGCTTACACAAAATTGCTCGGATATAGCCAAGAAGAATATGAGGCATTCCGCGAAAGAAAAGAGGTTGGTGAATCATACCCCGAAGAACTATTACCTCCCTTAACAGAGTAAAGAAGTAGAAAATCCATCCAATTAAAGCTATATTTATACAATCCTGAGAGGAGGAGCTTATGCCACGAGTAAGTGAAGTAGGCGGTATGGTTGGATTCGGTGGTGTTTACATGCATCGACCAGACCTGTTCAAGGGCTTTATGTTCAACTATGGACTTATCTGGTCTCACAGCACGTTGGACCCAGTTTTAAAAGACCTTGTTAGATTAAAGAGTGCGACTCTTAACGGATG
>CAYFHW010000121.1:0-3888 GCA_964343095.1 uncultured Anaerolineaceae bacterium
ACCCGCAGAAGAACAAGCCTATGTTGCGATTAATGTAGAGTGGTTCGATGATAAGGCTGGTACGAGAGCGAAAGTGGATGCACTGAAACCAGCGTAGTTTTCAGGCATTTTGGTAATAACTGGAAACCCCGGATTTGGGTAGCCGTGGAGACTGGTTGCCTCCTAAAAAAAACAAGGAGTTTTGGATGGCTGATCCCATACAAGTGGCTCATCGAGACACCTTTGGTAAGAAGGTAAAACGCTTAAGAAACCAAGGTGTGTTGCCCGGAAATATTTATGGCCGTGGTCTATCCTCGACCCCTATTCAAGTTGATAGTCGTGAGTTTCGCAAAATAGTATTGGACTCGGGTATTCGCTCGATGTTTCAAGTCCACGTGGAAGGTGAGTCTGAGCCAAGGCATGTGCTTATCCGGCAACTAGCACGTTCTGGTGGTACTGGTGACCCAATCCATGTTGATTTTTATCAAGTTGATTTAGAGAGGCCGATTCAAACAACTGTTGCAATTAATCTCATAGGTAGTGCACCTGCAGTAACTGATTTATCAGGCACGCTTCTGCAGCATCTTGAGACTGTGCAGGTCCGCTGTTTGCCTTTGGACATACCTGATTCTTTTGAAGTGGATGTAGCAGGACTAGAAACTTTCGAAGATACAATTAAGATTGCTGATGTCACGTTTGCAGAAGGTGTGGAAGTGTTGACGTCTGAAGACATGAGTATCGCTGGTGTTCAGCCGCCTCGTGTTCTTGAAGAAGTTGTTTCTGAGACCGATGAGGAATTGCTTGAAGGTGAAGAAGGTGTAGAAGGTGAAGGACCTGAAGAGGGTGGTGAAACTACAAGTGACGAAGTTGAATCATCTGAGGAGACATAGGTTTCTAGTTAGTGTCTAAATCTGATCGTGATTATCCCGCAGTGCAGTCGGTCGCAGCTCTGCACATTTTTTTGGATTGGTTTGGTCATACTGCAGCTAGAAGTACTAAAATTTTAGAAAAAACCCTTTCTGAAAATCAGGATTTATTACAGGCAAATATTCAAGTTGGTAGGCGTTGGGATTTAAGCTGTACAGTAATAGATACTTTGTCATTAGAAAGTAACCTTTCCTACGAAAGTGCACGTGCTGCTATCGAGGCTCGGTTAGATTCCGAAGAACTTAGCATTGCTTTGTGGCCTCCACGTGCCGCACCTCTCCCCCAAGGTGAGCCAGGTCTTTCTGAGTTAATTTTGGCAATCAGGAATGCAAAGCAGGTCAGTAATGATGACAAACGATTAGAGATCAGACGTCCTGTACATATCTATCTAAGACGAACCTCAACGACGGGATCTGTGGTGACTGTCTTGGGTGGGTTAAGTAGTTTTTGGGCTCAATTTACAAATCGAGTTCCAGGTTCGTTTCAATTAGAATCTACCGAATTGCATCGTTTGCCTCATAGTGAAGAGGAGCGTGAAGAACTAATTGAATCAATCGTTAATGCTTCTGCTCAGCCTGATGTTGATGATGGACGAACATTACCTGCTATCGATGCGTGGACTGCGGTTTGGTTACGTGAGTCAGATCTCGCAACTGTCATGGGTTCTCCAAGTCCTTCGAGTGATACACAAGCGTCTTTGCTACGTCGGAATTTGAGGAAGCTTCTAATTTCGCGGAAGGATGCGCAGAAAAAGTCAGAACAGCCTAGCGCGCTTGTAGTTGTAGGATCTGCATTGACTGCTGATGAAGAAAAGCTTTCTTGGGTTATCAAAGGTATGGATCCAGCACTGTATGCTGGATTTTCTATAATTGTGGTGATTGTGGATGGGCTTGTGAAGCCAGTTATTGTTCCCCAAGAAGGTTCATTGCCTTGGGATGTTCCTCTGCCAAACTAAAAATTAGTCAAAGAGTGGTCCACCTTTGTCGATGATCTTTCCTGATTTACTAATGACGCTAGGACGCTCTTCGCAATATCCATCGTTTTCACACTTATCAAATGAAAACGCATTTAATGTTTTGTCATATTTAATGTTCCACGTTCCTAAAACTAAACTACTTACCCCTCGCGTATTCTCTGTTTCCAGAATTCGAATCAATGCTTCAATCTCTTCTTTACCCATCAGAGTCTCCATAGTGGTTATATTGGTATGCTAGCTTTATTCGGAAAAGCTATTTAGTGCAAGCAATTTTTATTGTTGCGTTGTTGAAATATATGATTAATTTCCAGTTATTTAATTTATGAAACAAAAACAGAAACCTACAAACAATCTTTGGCTTGCTGAGGAACTATGGGATTTAGGAGCTATTGAATTTGGTTCTTTTACACTAGGTCGTACTGCTGTTGATTCACCAATTTATATAAATCTTAGAAAGTTAATTAGTCGACCTAGTGCCTTGGCACGTTGTGCAGAGATTATTCGTGCAGAACTTGAGGCGTTAGTATCGATGCGTAACCCACAAGTTCAGCCGTTTACACTCGTTGTAGGTGTCCCTTTTGGAGGACTTCATGTTGCAACAGCTTTTTCCCTCTTGGCTAATACTCCGATGATTTATTGCCATTCTTCTGCAGGTAAGAAGGAAGGTGAGATAGAGGGTAATTTTGTGACTGGTCAGTCATGTTTAATTATCGACGATCTGATTACTGGAGGGGGTAGTATTTTGGAAACTAACTCAAGTCTTTTGGAATCAGGACTGATAGTTCGAGATGCAGTTACTTTGGTTGATCGTCAGGAGGGGGGTATGGAGGCGTTAAGGGAAGAAGGTATTAACCTTGTAAGTATTCTTACTTTGGAACAAATTGCTAACCATTTGCGATATTCCGAAAGAATTAGCCGATCGCAATTTGAAGAAGTACTCGCATACCTAGGTCGGTCAAAACGCACAGACTAGCTAATGGTTTCAGCTTAGCCTATGACGACAGTTACTTTTATGGAAGTTGAACCGTCGCTACACCTGGAGATGTTCGTTGGCCTTGAGGGTTTTCTGTCCAGATTTCTAGATCTACCAACTTCTCCCCATCTTCTTCGTATTTGCGAGTAACAATTCCTTTGCACTGAATGTCTTGGTCTGGAAAGTCCATGCCCCGGTATGAACACCCAACTTTTTTGATTGAGCCCTCATTGCCAATCCAGTCATGTAACAATTGCCCTAGAAATGCGTGTTTTAACGCTCCGTGAACAATGATGTTTTCGAGCCCTGTAGCTTTTGCAAAATTATGGTCGTAATGAATCTGATAGAAGTCCCCTGAAGCTGCTGCCCAATGAACTAGTTGTTGTGTGTTGCAATTTTTCGCAAGTGTGGGGATTTCCATCCCCTCGCTAACTGCATCCCAAGTAGTAGACATGTTCTCTCCTAATACCGGATTCCGGTTCCGGTTACGATAGCAACGGTTTCACCCGTTTCATTTTTGTAGATGGTTTTAGATGTTGTAATTAACATTTCACCTAAACGCCCTTGTCTTTCTTCAATTGATGAGACGTGATTTGTTGCAGTCAGAATATCACCTGCACAAATTTGCCCCTTATATTCGACATCTGTTCCACCATTTAGCATTCGTTTTAACGGCCTGCTTGGTTCTGGATTGGGTCGACTGCCTCTTGCTTCGCTTGCCCGGTTAGGGTTGAAGATAGGAGTTCCCAAATATCCCGCAGGGGCAGGAAGATTTCGATAACCTGCTTTTTTTGCTTCTTCTTCATCATAAAAAACCGGATCGGTATATCCCACAGACCTTGCAAACATACGCACGGAAGTTTTGTCTATTTCTAAAGTCCAGGGTTCAGATTCTACCCCGATTGTTGCTTGCATTTCCTCTGTTATTAAGGAATCTTGCTCAGCCATTCGTTCCTCCAAATAAATCGTCTCAGCGAAACAATACCTGCATCTGCCTGCCTCGTAAAATTTATTATCCGCTAATATAATCCTT
>CAYFHW010000122.1:0-3853 GCA_964343095.1 uncultured Anaerolineaceae bacterium
CTACCTATTAAGAATGGTTTCTATACTCGGGATATCTGTGCCCAATTTTTGGACTGCAACTTTGTTGATTGTGTTACCCGCCATGTGGTGGGGATGGACGCCTTTAGCGAAAGAATTCTATACCTTCCAAGATGATCCGTTAAAAAATCTGGCTATTGTAATTTGGCCTGCTGTGATATTGGCATACGGAAGTGCTGCTTATACCGCAAGGATTGTGCGTTCTTCGATGCTCGAAGTCTTTTATTCTGACTACATTCGTACGGCTCGAGCAAAGGGTCTGATGGAGCGTGTGGTTGTGCTTCGTCACGTGCTACGAAACTCTTTGGTGACACTGTTAACTATTGTTGGGTTGCAGCTTGGAGCTGTTTTAGGTGGTTCGGTTATTGTCGAACGTATTTTTGCTATACCTGGACTTGGTGTTTTGACGCTGGAAGCTGTTATGGGAACAGATTTCCCGGTTGTTCTGGCTACCGTAATGATGTTCGCGTTGATGTTTGTTGTTATGAATTTAATAGTCGACTTTTTGTATACAGTTGTTGATCCAAGGATTAGGTACTAACTATGAGTGATGATCAACAAAGTTCAAACGATCAAAGCCCAACCGACGAAACGCTCGAAAGTGTTCTGAGTGACTTTGCGATACCTGCGGCGCCAAGCCTAGGAGAACGGATTTTAAGATTTATAAGGCGTGAACCTTTAGGTTTTATTTCAGGCTTAATAATTGCAGGTTTGATTTTTATGTCTGCAGCTGCTCCGATTCTTAATACAAAAGATCCTTCTGCTTTTTCTACAAATGTGCTTAAAGGTCCGAGTTCCGAGCATTACTTTGGGACAAATCGTCAAGGTAGAGACTTGTGGTCACGAGTGCTTTATGGCGGTCGTGTTTCGTTAAAGGTTGGTGTAGCCACTGTAATAATTAGTATTATTGCTGCTACGATTTTGGCACTACTAGCTGGTTTCTTTGGCGGTTTTGTCGATTTTATATTAGGTCGCCTTGCAGACGTGTTTATCGCGTTCCCTGCAATTATTTTAGCTTTGACGTTTAGAGCATCTCTGAAGGGAACCATACCTGATCTTGGGGTTATTATGTCTTCTGGAGAATTGCTTGTAACTATTGCAATTGCAATTCCTTTTATCCCAGGCATATTCCGTATTATGAGAGGTGCAGTTTTAGAGCAGAGATCTTCAGTGTATGTAGAAGCTGCTGAGGCATCTGGAGCGACGAGTTTGCGTGTGATGTTTAGGCATATTCTTCCGAATATCACTGCTTTGGTTATCGTACTTACAACTACTTCTTTACCTGCAGCAATTCTTGCTGAGTCGGGGCTTTCTTTCTTAGGTGTAGGAGTTCCAATTGAAATTCCTTCATGGGGAGCAGAATTAAGTGGTCAGTCACGAGCATTCTTCCAGAAGGCACCTTGGCTAGCTATATTCCCAGGTATCGCACTCTCAATCACTGTATTCGCATTTAACATCTTAGGTGATGCGCTGCGCGATACTCTCGATCCCCGATTACGTGGTCGTATATAACCACTCTCCTGCTAATTCGTTCGTTTGTTGAAAGTGATACAGCAGTTGTATATCCATTACTTTCTGTGTAGGTAAAAAATATGAAATTACCCAATCTGAAAATAAAGACAACCTACTGGCATGGGATCCCCGTGAATTTGCCGGAATCTAAAGCTGGCTGGCTTCTTTATATAGGGGGACCATCAGTTGTTTCAGTAGTCATAGTAGTTCTGGTTTTAGTAGGTCTTCTTCAGGATTCTTAGTATCCGCGAGGGTAAACAATAGAGGGTAAAACAGTTTCTCTAAAATATGGATAAAAGATGGGAATCCTTTCGTTTTTGGGGTAGGTTAAGTGTAGAGATATCTGTGTATGCCATCACCACTGCAACAAGCACTAAGTATTATTCGTGAGCAAGCGCAAAACGACACAGAACTAGGTACTGCTTTTGAAAAACTTGCAAAAGTATTTTTTGAACATGATGCTACACAAAAACAACAATTTTCACAGGTCTGGCACTATGTTGATTGGGCAAAAGATCGGGAAAATTACGACAATCAAGATATAGGCATCGATCTCGTTGCAAAGTTAAAAGACGGATCTGGCTATTGCGCAATCCAGTGCAAATAAAAAACGCAAAAAAAGAACCCCTTCGGTTAAGAAGGAGTTCTTGATCTAAAACCCTAAAACAGAGCCTAGCTAAGACTATCGTCAATCCACATGGTCTGATGACGCATGCTGTAACTGTTGAGGAAGTCGCCTGCTGGCACATTTTGAAGCCTTCGGTGTACACCGAGCATTGAGTTCGCCTGTGCTGGCATTTGAATTCCAAGATAAGCCTTATCAAGGATGTATGTCTGCATTTCGGTAAGGATTTGCTTACGCGCTTCCGTATCGAATTCCACAGCCTGTCGTTCATAGAAGTCTGTGATAACTGCAGAGTCGTCTTTGTTTTCCTGGTGCTTGGAGTGGATTCCTCCAGCAGGACCATCTGGGTTGTGAACGTTGAATGCAAATCCTGCATAGAAGGCAGGGTTGTACCACTGCAGGTTACTATCGTTCGGATCACCAGAGGTTCCTCCGCCCTTACCATCACCAGACATTAGAATCTGGTAATCTTTGAGGCCGGTACCTTCTGCACGTGCATTTGCACGAGCTGCCCAAGTTGCAAAGTCATTGGTTTCTACCGAAGAATCGATGCCGAGGACACTCTTAATGCCCTGTACACCAAACTCTGCGATTGGAACTCCGCCGCTTTCTGCAATAGCAAGGAAAACAATTTCTGTCATTACATCATCAGGATCTGCATCACTTACGTATGCATCCCAAAGTGCTTTAGCATCAGTAGGATCATAAACGTACCACTTAGCCAAATCTTGCTGGGTAAGACCCTGATAGGCTTTGATACGAATATCGATCGGAGCCTGCAAGTTCGAGCCATTTGGCCAGAAGCTTGCGCGGAAACCATCGAAATCCATAGCTGCGCGGATAGCGCGGCGTGCTCTGTTGTCATAGAACTGCTCATTGTCGAAGCCATAGATTGCTACGGCTGCGGTTGGAGCTTCTAAGATATTAATGTGGTCATATGCACCGAGTTCTTCTGCGTCGTAGAAGTCCATTGTGCCATAGACATCAAGCTCACCTGCAATGAAAGCAGCTTTTCTTGAAGCTGCATCAGCAAGGATACGTGTGTCAATTTGGTCAATGTAAGGACGATCAACGTTAAAGCTTGAACTTGGTCCTGGGTTCTCATGACGGAAATAATCAGGATTAACAACCAAGGAAGTTCCTGTTGCATCCCTTTTATCGAGAAGATACGCACCACCGGACATTCCAGCTGGATAATTCTGGCCATCGTGGAGAGCAGATCCTTCAGGAAGTGGCTCTGCTTCAACAACAGCTTTATTAACCATACCGAAATACTGACGCCACCTATGTAGAGGTGGGTTTGGTACTGGTACCGTATATGTTTCTTTTACAGTGAAGTCGTCAATCGCTTCAACGGTATCCATATAATTGAAAAGGTTTCCCGTTGCATGAGACTGTCGCTCATCATAAATCTCTTTTACTCGCCTGATTGAGTATGCATAGTCTTCAGCAGTGACTGGGTCACCATTGTTAAACGTCATACCTTCACGAAGAGTCCACACCGTTGATGTAGCATCAATCTGCTCCATGGCAGAAAGACCATCAAGGCCGAACTCATTCTTTGTAACCTGGTAAGTTAATCCGTTTGTAAAGCAATAGTTAACTACTTCATTGTTAGGACCGTGGAAAACTGCTGGGTCAAGCCCTACATCTTCTTGGTCTTTCCAAAGTCGAAGTGTTCCACCATAGCGTGAACGG
>CAYFHW010000123.1:0-3844 GCA_964343095.1 uncultured Anaerolineaceae bacterium
TATCTAGATAAGCAGTACTCTCACCAGTCTCAAACAAACTACACACTACTGCGGTTACGTGATCCACCCTGAAATGTTCATCCTCAGCTGCACGTGCCGGTGGCAAACCAACACATAAAACCCCAAGAATAGCCTGCTCATCACTAGTTAGATCCTCTGGCCTAAAAATATCCATACTCCAATTTTAACCAAGCATAGTTATACAATCAGCGTTTCTGAACTAACAGTTAAAGAAAAAATCGCTTAGACCTTATCAACTTGATAAAGTACAGAAGGTAAACGCAATAAAAAAAGAACTTGTATAGCAGAGAGATTATGGCTAAAACAACGACATTTAACGTACATGTCCCTGCAACAAGCGCAAATCTGGGGACCGGCTATGATTCCCTTGGGGTAGCTCTGGATCTTTTCAGTTCTATAAAAATAAGCTTTGGGGAAGAAACCCTAACTAATGATCAAGGGGTGGGTGAAAAACTTGTTCTTGATGCAATTTCAAGCTTTTATACAAAAATTGGGAAAACTCCAGCTAGTGCCACTGTTAGCTTTGAGGTTTCTCAACCCTTAGGTCGCGGGCTAGGTTCGAGTGCTTCTGCAAGAGTCGGTGGCATCTTAACTGCCAATAAATTTGAGGGCGAACCTCTCGATAAAGAGGCATGTCTAGAATTAGCAACTGCACTTGAGGGACATCCTGATAATGCTTGTCCTGCAATATTCGGCGGAATTCAAGTTTGTGTGAAAAAAACAGAAAATACCTTTATACACTCAACCTGCCAATATCCCGATCTTTTGATCGCCTTGCTCATACCTAATAAGGGACTTGCAACATCCAAGGCACGTAATGTACTCCCCTCACAATATTCTCGGGAAGATGCAATCCACAATAGTAGTCGTACTGCATTGTTAATCGCCGCATTAACAGAAAAACGGATCGATTTGTTAGAGGAAGCTATGAATGATCGTTTTCATCAGCCTCAACGAAGTAAGCTTTTCTCTCCTCTGTATAGTATTTTCTCTGCAGCAAAGGACTCTGGTGCAAGCGCATCTTGGCTAAGCGGAGCTGGAAGCAGTGTTGCCGCTTTTTGTACCAACAAAGACATAGCAAACGATGTTGCAAACGCAATGCTTCTCTCTCTTGAAAACGCAGATCTCCAAGGAAGAACCGTCATTACGAAAATTTCTCAAACCGGCACTTACTTTGAATAAACTGATAAGAGATAACTCTTAAGCTTTGGATGCCTTCTGAATAGTGCCTCCACCTAAAACCAAATCATTGTCATAAAACGCTATAGCTTGACCGGGAGTAAGGGCTCGCTGTCGTTCTTTAAAGCGAATAGTCGCACAACTATTGTTTATATTTTCGACAACCGCATCTTCTGGCTCGGAACCGTATCGTGCCTTCGCTTGCAACAATGTACCAAAACCGGGAGGACGACCAGAAATCCATGAAACTCCATCTACCTCAACAAAATTACTGTACAGGTCATCCTCATCTCCAATAGTCACGACGTTGTTTTTTGCATCCAGAGAAGTTACATAACGCCTTTCACTAAACCCATCTCCCAAGCCTTTTCTTTGACCAATTGTGTAAGCAGGTACACCTTTATGCTCCCCAACAATTTTTCCTTCTTGGTTCTTAAGCTCACCTGGAATTAATTCAATTCGCTCAGCTACAAAGTTCCGGTAATCATTATTAGGTACGAAACAAATTTCAACACTATCTGGTTTGTCAGCTACCGGAAGATCAAGTGATGAGGCAATAGAGCGAACTTCATCCTTCCCCAGATCTCCAATTGGTAATTCCAAACGTGCCAGCTGTTCTTGCTTTAACATATAGAGCACATAAGATTGATCTTTAGATTGGTCTACAGCTCTTAATAAAGAAAAATTCTTCGAGGACTGATCAGAAACCACGCGTGCATAATGTCCGGTGGCTAGGATATCCGCCCCATAAGCATCCAAACGATCAAAAAGAGCTCGATACTTGATTTTCTCATTACATCTGACACAGGGATTTGGTGTTTCACCCGCAACATACCCATTCACAAACGGCTCCACTACATGCTTTTTGAAAGGTTCTTCAAAATTAAGAACGTAATGCCTAATCCCTAAAATCTGTGCCACACGCCGTGCATCATCTGTATCTTCAACGCTACAACACTGACGTTGACCACGAAAAACTCCCGCGCGTTCTTCTGCCCAAAGGCGCATTGTAATCCCTATGACCTCATAACCTTTCTCGACTAAAATAGCCGCGGCTACAGCACTATCAACACCTCCAGAAAGGCCAACTAGAGCACGTACTTTTTTCATACCCTTGTTCTCTCGGCAAAAGCAGTACAATAATTATTAAAGAGGTGTTTTCTGGAAGCAGAAGAGCTTGCACACGCAGCAATTGATCGTCTTGGAGAATTGCAGGCAGGAGAAATTGTTTTACTTGACATCGCACAAACCTCCGGCTTTGCAGACTATTTTATACTGGCTACAGCGTACTCCACCCCACAGTTTCGTGCCCTTTGTTCAGGTATAGAAAACTATTTTACAGAGCTTGGTGAGCCTATTCATCATAGTGAAGGTGACCCCGAAGGTGGGTGGACCTTGCTCGATTTTCGAGACGTAATTATCCATATTTTTTCGCCAGAGAAGCGTGATTTTTATCAACTAGAAACATTATGGGGTGAAAAAACACCTGTTGTTCGTTTCAATGGGTAACCATCAGTTGGCATAGCATGATCGTCCTATCTTTTTGATTGCCCCACCGAAGAGTATCATTAACAATGACATACTAATCAGCCACTAAAACGTTTGGAGGTGCATATGTTGACAGTTATCTCACCAGCTAAGACTTTAGATTATGAAACCCCACCAGTAACTCAAAAAGCGACACAGCCCCAGTTTCTAGAGCATGCATCATCTTTGATAGAAAATGCACGGACACTATCATCAAATGAAATCCAAGCCCTAATGGGCGTAAGCAAAAAAATTGCTGACATAAACCACGAACGATTCAGAAACTGGGAAACGCCCTTTAATTTAGACAATGCTAAACAATCAATATTAGCTTTTAAGGGTGACGTTTATACGGGCCTTGATGCAGAAACCTTAAGCTCAGAGCAACTAAACTTTGCACAAAATCACCTACGAATTCTTTCTGGTTTATATGGGTTGCTCCGGCCTCTAGATCTGATGCAACCCTACCGCTTGGAAATGGGTTTGAAATTTGCTAATAATCAAGGAAAAAATTTATACGAATTTTGGGGTAAGTCGATCACAAATGCAATCAATGAGGAACTCGAGATTGCAGGTTCGCCCCTTCTAGTTAACTTAGCTTCAAATGAATACTTTAAATCCATCCAAAAAGAGGATGTGCATGCGGAAATTATAACTCCGACATTTAAGGATCTGAAAAATGAACGCTATAAAATTATTTCCTTTTATGCGAAAAAAGCACGCGGACAAATGGCCCGATATATTATTGAAAATCAGATAGAAGCATCTTCCGATCTCAAATATTTTAATATTGACAACTATAAGTTCAGTGAGTTTGAGTCGAGCCCTACTGAAATTGTTTTTACTCGTGACCACACGTAGGTAGGCAAGGTAGTGATTCTTTAAGTCAAACAAAAAACTAGTCTTAAAAATCATGGAGACAGCCAATTTGATACACAGAAACACAACTGCACCCTATACTGAGAAGCCCAGTCCACTAGGACAGTTTTAAAACAATATGGAGTAATGGAGATAAGCATGGAATACGCGAAACTTGGAACATCAGACCTTAATGTCTCGACCGTTGGTCTTGGCTGCAACAATTTTGGTATGCGCCTTTTTGATCAAGAGCAGGTTA
>CAYFHW010000124.1:0-3690 GCA_964343095.1 uncultured Anaerolineaceae bacterium
AGGGGATAAACATTGGCAAGACGGACATTACATCTGTATTTCTGATACGGAGGGTGAAGTCTCTCTAATAGGTACTGTTCGACTTTACCAAAACAACGATGTACTCGAAGGATTCTTATGCGTACGGCACGAAGGAAAACAATATAACCTTCGGGTCTCACGAAGATTACGACCGGATATGGATCATTGGGGAGCAGGACCCTTGCGGATCGAAATACCCAAACCCATGGAGGCTATACGTTTAGTCGCTGAAGAAAACGACTTTGGAATAGCTTGCGATCTGACCTGCTTTACTACCGCAGTACCTTACGAAGATATACCTACTGAAACAAGGGTAGAGGGCAGGCTAGTCGCGAGTCGGGCGGTGTATGAAGTTGTTGGTGGTGTCGAAGGATGGGTAAGCATTAACGGAAAAAGGTACGAAGCCAAACAAGATACTTGGTCCTTTTTTAGAAATCATTCATGGGGTTCAATGCCTGGTAGAGGTGGCCCTCGCGAACATGCAGCACCAGTAAAAGACCCACAAACAATGTCTGGTTTAAGAAATTGGGTTTTGTACAGAATGCCTGACCATGGAGGTATCTACATCCTCCATGAAGATAAGGATGGAACGAGAAAGTCAGAGGAAGGAGCAATCCTACTAGAGAGTACTCAAAGAAAAGTTACCTCCATAGAGCACAGCCTTGAGTACTATCCTGGATCACCAAAACGTTTAAAGGGTGGTGAGTTCACACTGATTGATGAAACAGGTACAGGACGAACCTACGAACTAGAAGACTTAGGATGGATTTATTGCCAAGGTGGTGGATATTTCCTCCAGGGATATGCTGACGGCTTAGGGATGGGTGTTTATCGTGGTGATTACCATGAAGAAGGTGAGGTGTGGGATGTTTCACATCCTACAAAAGTCAGGGAATCGGATGGTAGTGAAAAAGAATTTACCCATGCTTGGGCTGAAAATTTCGTACGAATTAAAAGTGACAACCAGACAGGACTCGCACATTTCGAGTGCGTAGTTATGGATTAAGGAGCAAAGATGAAAGCACTTGTTTTAGGAGGTTCAGCATTTGTTGGCCTGCGTACTGTCAAAGAGCTAGCAGCACGAGGACATGACGTTACCGTACTCAATAGAGGTAAAACAGCTACTGAGTTACCCGCAGGAGTGAACCAACTTATTGCAGATCGAACAAACAATCAGTCAATGGAAAAAGCCCTAAAAGGCTCCACTTGGGATGTCGTCTATGACATATCAGGATTTGTCATGGTTGCGGGGACTGCAGACCTCGACTTTTTATTAAATTTATTCGATGGCAACGTAGGTCATTACATCTACTGCAGTTCGATAACAGCTTATGATTCGACGGAGAATTTCCCTTGGCATGAAACCAATGATTTCACTAAAGCACCCCCTGAAACATATGGTGGTTTCAAGGCTCATGTAGAAAAGGCTTTATTTGATCGCCACCTAAAAACAGGTTTCCCAGTAACAACGATACGTCCAGCCGCAATTTATGGGCCTAATAACAATATATACGACATGGAAATGCCTATGTGGCTGCGGCTTCTTCAAGGCTTACCTATCCTTGTTCCGCACCAGGGCCTTGTTGTTTGTTCTTATGGACACGTAGATGACCTAGTTCGATTTCAAATTGAAATCACGGGTAGGGAAGAAGCTTTTGGAGAGGCTTTTAATTTAACGAATGAAGCAATTTCAGTAAGTTACTACGTGGAAACACTATCTGAAATCGTTGGAAAAGCTCCTAATATTGTTCACATCCCGGAATCAATTCTTCCGGAAATTACCCCCTCTCTAGAAAATCGATTTGCTATGCCTTTTAGTCACCTGTTTGGTCGCGCACACCACTCAATCTTAAGCATTGATAAGGCAACTATTTTGATGGATTTTGAAAACGAATACGACTTTCGGTCAGGTCATGCAAATGCCTTTGAATGGTTTATGGAAAATGGTTTTGCTGATACTGAAACCTCATTAAGTGATCCCATATGGGGCGGCGGCTGGGATTTTGAAAATGAGGCAAAAATCGCAAAGCGTATTACTAGCGGCACCTAAGTATGTCAGAACTAAAACGGCCCACACTAGATGAAGTGTTAGTCGGATCCATCGACACAATACAAAATATGCTTCTCCCTAATTTGCACGATACCTGGGCACGTACTGCCGCAGGACAACTAATAGGTATGCTGAGATATGGACGAGCCTTAGCTTCAGGTGATGAAACTGTTGATTCAGAAGTTGCCGAACTTAGAACAGCAATCACCAATTTGTATGCCGCACATCCTCACTTAGAGTCATCTGTTGGTGAACTACCTTCTTTAAACTCTGAGAATGAAGCTTTTATCATCCTTAATTTGTCCGGCAACCTTCTTAATTACGCTTTAAAGGAAACTGATACAGCTGCCGAAATGATCCTGTCAGATCTTCGTCCGCTTTTAGTGAGTCATCTAGAAGCATCCCTGGGTGAAACGTCACCTATGCTCATGTCATTTGGAGGAGACCCTGGCGATGCTGAACATTGAAAATGCACGACCGCTACTCGCACAGTATCTAAGTGCGCATCTTGGCTCGGATGACATAGTCGAAGTTGAACCATTTGAACGTATCACGATAGGACATTCAAGAGGCATGCACAGAATCAATGTGCGTTACACAAAAAACGGTGAGGAGATCCAAAAATCATTTGCATTAAGAGCTGAACAAGGTGGTATGTTCGGAGGCGATACATTAATAGAAGTACGCTTACAAAGAGCCGTACGCAATGCTGGTATACCAGCTGCAAGGATTCGCTGGGTTGAATTGGATGCGAACGTTCTCGGCGAGCCATTTTTCATTATGGATTGGGTTGAAGGCAGTAGCGGTCCTCCTGATATGGAAACTATGGAACGCTATATCTCGGAACTTCACGAGATGCATCAGCTGGATTGGCGAAAAGCTGAACTACCACTACGTACAACTCCAAGTACTCCATTACATGCAATGCACCAACAAATTGATCATTGGCTAAGTGTTCATCGCTGGGGAAGACCCCGACCTTCGCCGCTTATAGAAGAAGCGGCCACGTGGTTAAAAATTAACGCACCAAAAAACTTAAGGATGTGCTTGGTCCATGGGGATCCCGGACCGGCGAATTTCATTCACAAAGATGGCAGTGTACAAGCATTTACTGACTGGGAATTTAGCCATATTGGTGACCCTAATGAAGATTGGCTTTTTCTTTCGGCGATGAGAGGACGTGCACTTAAAGAACCATCAGAATGGCGTCATTTAATTAAACAAATTACAGGTACGGAAATTACTGATTCTGACTGGTTCTACTGGGATATATACAACCACTTCAAAGGATCATGTGCTAATACATCAGCCCTAAGAGTGTTTACAAGTGGTGCTAACATGGCACCGAATATGGCTGCCATTGGAACTGGACTGCACATGTCGATGCTACAACGCATCTCACAAATGATCGGTGAGACGTATAATCAACCGAAAACCAAATAATTTTAAAGAGGGTAAAAATGGATTCAAGAGACCAAGAAAGAATTGAACTAGCAACGAAACTGTTTGAAGCATGGAGCAGTGGCGATGCTGATGCACCAGCACAAAACTTTTGTAACGAATTTATATGTGCTGAATACGATGATAAAAACAAAATCTATAATTTCGCACAAAAAGTT
>CAYFHW010000125.1:0-3655 GCA_964343095.1 uncultured Anaerolineaceae bacterium
ATGGGTAGCCGAGAGGATGTTCTGGAAACTTGGAATAACGCGCTAGATGAACATCAGGTTAACATAAGCTATAACGCCGAAGTTAAAGAAGTATCTGGAAAAAAAGGAAACTTTGAGCTGACGTTAACCAACGGCGACATTATAAGGACAGAAACAATAGTTCTAGCAATTGGTCTACAAGGTAATCTTAATACATTGCGCATACCTGGTGCTGAGAATGTAACGCATCTTCAATATCAACTAGACGACCCTGATGAATATGAGCATGAAACTATTATTGTTATCGGCGCTGGTGATGCAGCAATAGAAAATGCTCTTGGATTGTGTACGCATAACACCGTGTATATTGCTAATCGTGGTACAGAATTTTCGCGCGCTAAAGAAGCAAATGAAGCAGCTATATTAAATGAGATTGATAGAGGTCGAATTATCCCGCTATACAGCAGTAATTCAAAAGAATGCTCGCAAGGGACTTTAACTTTCGACACGCCAGATGGTGATGTCACAATCGAATGTGATCGTGTAATCGCTAGACTAGGTGCATCACCGCCACGAAAATTTGTTGAGGCTTGTGGAGTTAATTTTCCATCTGATGCACGTAATGCATTACCCGAAGTAAGTAAAACCTATGAGTCAAATGTTGAGGGTCTTTATATAATTGGGGCCTTAGGTGGTTACCCGCTAATTAAACAAGCAATTAATCAGGGTTATGAGGTTATTGAATTTATTAACGGTAACACAGATTTAGACCCTGCAGATGAACCATTAATTACAGAAACACTAAAAGAAATAAAAGACTTTGATAATGATACATTTCTAAAAGAAATGAGAGTTAGACTACCTATATTTGAAGAATTAAATCCTCTAATGGAAAGAGAAATGTTGGTTGAATCGACTGTAACTGCGCCATCAAAAGGAGACATAATATTCAGACGTGGAGATTACACTAACAGCGTCTACACAATATTTAGAGGTTCGGTAAAAATACAAATCAATGAAGATGATCCGTCTCAACATGTTGTACTTGAACAAGGAGCATTCTTCGGTGAAATGGGTTTAATTTCGGGGCGTCGTCGCTCTGCAACAATTTTATCTAATGAAGACGATACAATTTTAATTGAAACACCACGTCGTACGATGCTCAAACTGAGAGCTTCGGTTCCAGCACTACGAAAGACGATGGATAAAGAAGCAGTAGTTAGAAAAATTCAGACCTATATTGCAAGCTCCTTAGATATTGATGCAATAAATAAATTAGCTGCATCCACATCAATTGAAAACTTTCGAAAAGGTCAAACTTTATTTAACGAAGGAGATGAAGGAGATGCGCTTTATCTCATAAGTAAGGGTTCAGTAATGGTGTCAAAACGAATTGGAGGTAAAGAAGTGACGCTTGCCTACGTTGCCGCAGGAAATTACGTTGGTGAAATGGCACTGATGTCAGATTTAAACCGCACGGCAACAATTAAGGCTGCTGTTGATTGTGAAACAATCAAAATAGATGGAGTGGTCTTTCAAGAAGTTGTAAGTGAGAACCCCTCGTTACAAAAAGAAATTGAAGAAAAATACGGGGAGCGAATTGTCGAAACTGAAAAGATGATTGAACAGCCTGAGGCTGGAAGCATTGTTGAATTTTTGATGGGAGAAGGTATTGGAGAAGCAACCGATGTTCTTTTAATTGATGAATCAATATGTGTTGGTTGCAACAATTGTGAGAAAGCATGTGCCGAAACACATAGCGGTATATCTCGACTTGACCGTGAAGCAGGGCCAACTTTTGCTAATGTTCACGTCCCAACGAGTTGCCGACACTGTGAGCATCCACACTGCATGACAGATTGTCCTCCCGATGCAATCAAGCGAAATCCTGAAGGTGAGGTTTACATAACAAACGATTGTATTGGATGCGGAAACTGTCAAAGAAATTGCCCATATGGCGTAATACAAATGGCGCCTGAACCACCCAAGAAGCCAGGTTTATTTTCTTGGCTTCTTTTTGGGAAAGGACCAGGTCCTGGTGAAGATTACAGTTACAGAGAACGTGCGCCAAAAGATGCACGTAAAACAGCAGTCAAATGTGATATGTGCAAAGACATTACTGGTGGAGCCTCTTGTGTGCGGGCCTGCCCTACGGGTGCGGCAATCCGTGTCAAACCAAATGAATTCATGGATTTCATAAGGGATGGAGGAAGTTCCACATAATGAGTCAAGATAATGTACATGAATCTTTTCTGTTATACCGTGGATTAAAGTTCTTTTGGTATGCCGTAGCATTAGTATTTATCTCTATCGTGCTTTATATATTTCATAACCCTCTAGGTAATGCAAATGGAGGAACTTGGCTTGGTTACATCTTAGGTTCTATTTCAGCAGCACTGGTTATATGGTTAACCTGGTTTGGCGTGCGCAAAAGACAATATGCAATAAGCGCTACAAAACTCAAAGTATGGCTCTCAGCTCATATTTATTTTGGTCTTGCCCTTGTCATTATTGCAACATTGCACAGCGGTTTTCAAATCGGAATGAATATTCATTCTGTAGCATATATCCTCATGTTACTAACCGTTTTAAGCGGCATATTTGGTGTATATATCTACGCACGTTACCCAATACTTATGACTAGAAATCGTGCTGGTCTTTCTTTAGAAGAAATGATGGGTCAAATCTCAGAACTAGACCAAGATATTCTTCAAGAAGGACAACAATTACCAGAGGAAATTAATACTGCCCTTCTAAAAGCAGCAAGAGAAACATCTATTGGTGGAAATATAATAGAAAAACTTTTTCCAGAAAGAATTTTGTGTCCGACGGCAGAAGCAAGAGACTTAATTGAAACAAAAGTTGCAGTTATGAGTTTACGCGATCAAAACATATCAAGAGTTATCGCACTACTTGCCAAAAAATCAAAACTTCTACGACGCGCAAGACGTGATATACAAATAAAAGTTATTTTACAAATATGGTTATATTTTCATATACCACTTGCTATTGGTTTGTTAGGTGCACTTTTTTCTCACATTGTAGCCGTCTTTTTTTATTGGTAAGGGAGAAGGAGAAACATATAAGTAATGAAAATTATTGTTCGACACCTTTTGAAAAAAACTCGTTCTGGTGGATATGCGCAACGTGATGAAATAGTTGAAGCACCGAGTATTCGTTTCGGACGTGGGTCTGAATGTGAAATACACCTTCCAGATCCGAGAGTTCTCCTGTTTCAACTTGAAATTACCGAACGCGCAGGTGAATTACATCTTGAAAGCCAGGGAGACAGCGATTTTCAGGTTAATGGTCAAATATCCATAAAAACATCAGTAAAACCCGGCGATAAAATTCACTTAGGTCCCTATGATATCGAAATTATAGATAACGAAGAGGGTTATGATGCTGTTTTTACACTTGAATACTCACGACCTCTTGGAGATGAATTAGAAGCCTTAAAAAAACGTTCGAATACGAATTTTACAAGTCTCGGATTAAGTGTTAGAGGATGGGCTTGGCTTTTATTTATCTCAGCTGTAACTATAGGAATTTTAGCGCCCTTAACCGCCTACATTGCAAAACCAAAAGGAGAAGAGCCCCTGGCTGATAGCAAAAGATCATTTTTAGCAGATGCTGACCAAATCTGGTTATCGGGGCCACACTCAAGTGTGCACGC
>CAYFHW010000126.1:0-3643 GCA_964343095.1 uncultured Anaerolineaceae bacterium
GTTTTAACTATTGCTTCCACTAGTTTTCCTCCTAGGCACACATGAAAGTGTACGAACCATAAAGCCTTTCGGTCAAAGGATTTTCCAAAAAGGTTTTACGAATTCACACTTGTGTTTGTATTGCCACCCTCCCAAGCTAATCCAGGTTTTATTACGGGTTCGAATGTAGGTGTACTCGTATCACCTTCGTCTTCTGGTGAAGATGTCGGTCCAGGATCTTTTGGCTTCAGATCATCTGGTGGCCAAGGGTCTTCAGGATTACTATCAAGTAATCGGGTTAGGTGTTCACCCTCCATAGTCTCTTCTTCCATCAATACATCTACTAATTTATCCAGTAAATCACGATGTTTTGTGAGTAGTTCTGTTGCTCTTGTGTGCGCTTCTGCAATTATGGAACGTACTTCTTCATCAATCTGTTCCGCAATTTTTTCGCTGTAATTACGGGAGTCAGAGATTGTATTTCCTAAAAAGACCATCTCATCGTTTTTTCCAAACGTACGAGGTCCAAGCTGTTCACTCATCCCCCATCTTGTAACCATTGACCGGGCTATTTGCGTAACCTGTTCGAGGTCACTTGATGGCCCTGTAGAAGACTCACCATAGATAATTTCTTCGGCAACAAGTCCGCCGAGAGCAGCACTCAACTGATCTTTGAACATTTTTGGTGTCCTATAGTGAGCTTCCTCATCAGGCAAGAATCTTGTGTATCCTCCTGCCATACCTCTAGCAACGATTGTTACTTTATGTGGTGGGTCATGGTGCTCTAAAAAGTGTGCGAGTACTGTGTGGCCACCTTCATGATAAGCGGTTAGCTTTTTCTCATGATCGTTCATTACCCGGCTTTTTCGCTCTGGTCCAGCAATAACCCTATCCACCGCCTCCTCAAATTCATCCATTGATATAATTTTTCTGTTGCGTCTAGCAGCTAAAATTGCGGCTTCATTTACTAGGTTGGCAAGGTCTGCTCCACTGAAACCTGGCGTACTTTTCGCGATTGTTCCTGGAACAACATCCTCGTCGAAAGGTTTACCTTTCATATGAACGTTCAAAATTGCCTCTCGTCCTTTTACATCTGGCGCGTCTAGAATTACTTTCCTATCGAATCGTCCAGGACGAAGAAGTGCAGGATCTAGAATGTCAGGACGGTTTGTTGCAGCTAGGATAATCACGTTCGTGCCAGTATCAAACCCATCCATTTCTACAAGAATTTGATTTAAGGTCTGTTCTCTTTCGTCATGGCTACCACCTAGGCCAGCACCTCTCTGTCGTCCCACTGCATCAATTTCATCAACGAAAACGATGCACGGTGAGTTCTTTTTAGCTTGTTCAAAAAGATCCCTTACCCGACTCGCTCCAACACCAACGAACATTTCTACGAATTCTGAACCAGATATACTAAAGAAGGGAACTCCTGCCTCGCCTGCTACAGCTCTCGACAGAAGAGTTTTTCCTGTTCCTGGCGGGCCTACTAGTAGTACCCCTTTAGGGATTTTTGCTCCTAAAGCAGAAAACTTTTCTGGAAATTTTAAAAATTCAACAACTTCCACAAGTTCTTCTTTCGCCTCATCTGCTCCCGCAACATCCAAAAAGGTAACTGTTACTTTTGAGCCACCAAATAGTCGAGCCTTGCTTTTCCCGAAGCTCATAGCCTGAGAGTTGGATCCTTGAGCATTACGAAGGATAAGTATCAAGAAGAGCCCAAAAATCAAAAATGGCAATAGGTTCAAAAAGATATTTAGCCAGCCCGAGCGTCCACTTTCTTTTAAAATCAGATTGACTGCATTTGGTTTCCCGCTCTGCGCGCCTGTAATAGCAATACCTTCATCTGTTAGATAGGTTACGATGTCAGTGCGTTCAGAGATTTCGGTTTTCTTAATGTTTTCCACTTCTGGATCTGTTGAGAAATATAGTACCTCTAAATCTTTTCCATTAACTGTAAGAGACTCAACTTCACCCTTTTTAATCTCTTCCACCACCTCTCCGAACGCGATTGTTTCAACATCTTCACCGCCGCCAAAAATAAAATAGGCAATAGCTATTACAGCTCCAATTACAACAAGCCAAACAAGTCCGTTACGCAGTAAGCGTGAATTCACATTTCCTCCGAGACTATTGAGTATACCAGAGCTCTTCATTAGCTTTGTGGCTGTTGATGACAACCTACTGATACACTCTACGTATGAGTAATAAAAAGATAGCTTTTGTTGGTGGGACTGGCCCTGAAGGAATTGGCCTTGCCCTACGAATGGCAACTGCTGGACACGAAATCATGATCGGTTCAAGGACAGATGAACGAGGGAAAGAGGTTGCTGCAAGGATTTTGTCAGATGTTCCTGGTGCAAAAGTGGATGGTGGCTCTAACAAAAATGCTGTAGTTGATGCAGACGTTGTTTTTCTGACTTTTCCTTATGCTGGTCAGGAAGAAACCCTTTCAATACTGGCTGACGATCTCAGGGATGTCATTGTTTGTAACGTCGTAGCACCTCTGAACTTTGTTAAGGGTGTTGGTGCGGTTGCTCAATCAGTCCCAGGAAATAGTGCTGCTGAGGAAGCTGCATTAGCGCTTCCTCATTCTCGTGTAGTGTCCGCCTTTCAGAATATGAGTGCAGAAAAATTAATGGAATTAGGCAAACCCGTAGAATCTGATGTACTTGTATGTGGTGACGATTTCGATGCTAAGGAAATTGTTATTGAGCTAGCTAATCAAATCGATGGTGTACGTGGTTTGGACGGTGGTGCACTGTCTAACAGTAGGTATGTAGAGGTACTTACCTCACTGTTGATCAATTTAAATCGTCTTCACAAAACGCAAACAAGTATCCGTGTCGTAGGTTTATAGTGCTAGAAGAGATTTTGTTAGTTTTGGTTGTACGTAATGCTTGAGGGTTCATTAAGTATCTTTGGAATTCAGGGACTTCCCGAAATTCGGGAAGGAGATGATCTGGCGAAACTTGTGGTGGATGCTCTTCTTTCGAGGAATATAAGCCTAGAGGATGGAGACATTGTCATTATCACATCAAAAGTGGTTTCTAAGGCGGAGGGAAGGGTTATAGATCTTGATACCATTGAGCCTAATGCTTTTGCTCAACGCTATGCCCAGGCTTGGGATAAAGATCCTAGAGTAGTTGAAGTTGTCTTAAATGAGTCTAAAAGAATTGTCAGGCAAGTTGGTCCTGTTTTGATAACTGAAACAAATCATGGGTTTGTTTGTGCAAATAGTGGAATAGATCAATCAAGTAGCGGGGCTCACGATAGAGTTGTTTTGCTACCTGAGGATCCTGATGAAAGTGCTAGAACGATTCGTAGAAGTTTTCGTGATCTAGGATTTGATATTCCAGTGATTATTTCAGATACATTTGGTAGGCCTTGGCGTGAATCACAAGTAGATGTTGCCGTAGGTATCGCAGGTATGAACCCTGTAACTTCTTACATAGGTGAAGTAGACCCTCATGGTCATGAGTTTCTAGTCCAATCACTTTGTGTTGCGGATGAGATCGCATCTGCGGCAGAGCTTGTGAAAGGTAATATAAGTCGAATCCCTGCAGTTGTCGTACGTGGTTTTTCTTATCAATCTGATGAGGAAGCAACTATGCAAGATGTGCTTAGGGATCCGCAGAACGATTTATTTAGGTAGTGTGAAGAA
>CAYFHW010000127.1:0-3627 GCA_964343095.1 uncultured Anaerolineaceae bacterium
TACCAGAAAACTTTGAGGCACGATGCCGAGACATACTGTCTTCTGTTCGTCAAGGACTTGAGGATTTTGATGGACTACTAACAGGTAATGAAGTTTTTGTAGAACGCTGCCGTGATTTAAACCCGGTAACTACAGAGCAAGCAATAGCTTGGGGTTTTACAGGACCAATGCTACGAGCCACGGGGTTAGGCTGGGATATTAGAAAAGCGGAACCATACAGTATCTACGAACGACTTAATTTTGATATACCAACAGGAAAACAAGGGGATGTCTTTGACAGGTATTGGGTGAGACTTTCAGAAATGTATCAAAGTGCTCGCATTATTGAACAATGTCTAGACGAAATACCAAGTGGACGTGTTTTGAACCCCGACCTCCCAAAAACACTACGAATTGATGATGGTGAACTTTACTTACCAACAGAAGGCACAAAAGGTGAATATGGCGTCTACTTGATGGCACAAGGGGGAACAAATGCTTATCGTGCAAAATTACGCTCCCCTTCATTTTCAAACCTGTCTGCTCTTCGTGATTTAGTAGTCGGAAACTACGTTGCTGATGCCATAATTATCTTAGGTTCATTAGATATTGTTTTGGGGGAGGTCGATAAGTGAGTTTTGGTGACCCGTTTTTTGGAATCTCTTGGCTAGATATAATTATCAGAACGTTGATTGTAGTTATTGCAATGACTGTCGTCGTTATTTACCTAACTTATGGCGAGAGAAAAGTCGTTGCTCGTTTCCAAATGCGATTGGGACCTACTCGAACAGGACCTGCAGGCTTACTGCAAGGAATAGCGGATGCACTCAAACTCGTAGTCAAAGAGGATTTACGTCCACGTAACGCTGACCGATGGGTTTTTGAATTTGCCCCATATGCAACATTTGTTCCAGTGTTCTTAGTGCTATTAACACTTCCGTTCGCAGAGAATTGGGGCGTTCGAAATTTAGCCCTTGGTATGTTTTTTGTGTTTGCAGTATTGGGATTAAACATTGTGGGTGTTCTGATGGCTGGATTCGGTTCAGGAAACAAATATGCCCTTCTTGGTGGAGTTCGTGCAGCCGCACAAATGATTAGCTATGAAATCCCATTAGTAGTCGCACTTTTAACCGTTGCTATGCTTGCAGGCACCCTTGATTTGAATTTAATTGCAAGCCTTCAAGGTGACCGACCTTTCATACTTGTTCAACCTTTGGCTTTTGTGATTTTCTTCATAGCACTACTAAGTGAATTGCACCGTGCCCCATTCGACATCCCAGTTGCAGAATCAGAAATCGTTGGTGGGTACTTTGTAGAATACTCAGGCATCCGCTGGAGTATGTTTCAACTCGCAGAATACGCAGCGCTCTGGGGCTTTAGTATTTTCGGATCAGTAATCTTTTTAGGCGGATGGAATTTCCCATTCGGTAGCGAAATAGGGGTCGGTCTTCAACTAGCACTCACCTTGATTAAAAGTACACTTATGATCCTCCTTATATTCTGGGTTAGGGCTACTATGCCTCGCTTACGTATGGACCAATTAATGAGTTTCTGCTGGAAAGTTTTAATTGAAATTAGTTTTGTATTGTTACTGATTACGGGATTCTTTCTCTACTACAGTTGGCCTCAAGAAATTTTGGCACTCGTAAATTGGGGTGGAGCATTATTACTTCTGACTGTGATCTTTATTAGAACACGACGAAAATCCGAAGCTGAAGATCTGGTCGGCACCTACAAAAATATTGAGGTTACTGAATAATGTTTGGAATATTAAAAGGCTTAGCCACAACATTCTCTACTTTCACTCGACAACCTGTGACGATTGAATACCCAGATGAAAAGAGAGACCTCCCGGAACGTCAGCGAAGCTTTCCTGTCCTTACTTGGGACTTTGACCATGACGAACCTTTTTGTACTGGCTGTAATATCTGCGTAAGGAATTGCCCAGTTGACTGCATGACGGCTGTAATGCAAGACAACCCTAAGCACCCAGAGGGAACAAGTGATCGTCGAAAAATTGTTGATAAGTTTTGGATAGATTATGCCCGCTGTATGCGATGTAATATCTGCGTAGAAGTCTGCCCGTTTGAAGCAATTGTTATGGACAACAATTGGAGCGGGCACGAACATAGCGTTTTTGACCGCCGGGACCTGCACAAAGATATTGAAGACCTCCTCGCTTCTAGTAAAAGTGGTGAGTTATCCCGACCATTTAGGCCTTTAGACAGTATTAACTTAAGTGAGGCCTTAGCAACTGGGGAAGAAACACCTGAAGCAACATTTGTTGCAGCAATGCCCAAAGCACGTGAAGAACAAATACAACGTATTGAGCAAGGATTAGGTGCTGCTATTCAAGAACGTGAACCAGAGGTACAAACAACCACATCTGCTTCTAGTGAATCTAGTGCTGCTGAAGATGATTTCGCGGGTCTTTCCGAACGAAAATTACGTGCACGTAGAATGAAGGCAGAGCGAGAGGCAAAGGCACTTCTCGAAAAAAATGAGGAAGTAAGCCAAGAGCTGCTGTATGTGCTTGGACGGACAAAAAGCACACTGTATAAAGAAATAACCGGAGAAGACGCTCCAACCGCCGCAGTGCCTCCATCTACTGCAGCCGTTGATCCCTCTCCCACAAATCCTAGCAGTGATGCGGGTGACCCGAATTCTCCCCGCAAGATTCGTGCTAGACGTATGCGTGCTGAACGAACAGCAAAAGAACATATTGAAAAAAGCGAAGAGGTACCAACAGAACTAATGGCAATCCTGAGAGATACCGAAAGTTCTATGTACGCCGAACTTGGTGGCACCGAAAGTCCGCAAGTAGCAGAAAACAAAACTTCAAATGCTGATAACACAACAGAAAATTCTGAAGGGAATGCTAACTCACCAAGAAAATTACGTGCCAGACGTATGCGTGCTGAAAGAGAAGCTCGCGAATTACTGGCTCAAGGAGAACCTATACCTGAAGAATTGGTGGAGCAAATTAAATCACTAGATGGCACAGTGCCAACAGCAGAGAGTTCCACGTGATAACAGAAATACTTTGGTGGTTTTTCGCAATCGCTATAGTGGGTACAGCCGCTGGGGTTGTTTTCTCACGTTCAGTAGTGCACGCCGCAATATTTCTAATCTTGAGCCTTGCCGGCGTGGGTGGATTGTATATCTTCCTAACTGTGGAATTCGTAGCCTTGGTGCAATTTTTAATTTACGGCGGGGCTGTGACAGTCCTGATCTTGTTAGCCCTCATGATGACTCGTTTAGATGCAACAGGAGCACCAGACAAGCTAACAGGACCTCAAGCACCTTTCGGGGCCCTTGTTGGTATTACACTGCTTCTTACCTTAGTGGGAGTCTCCTTGGCAACAGCGTGGCCAGGTGATGTTGATGACCTTCCCACTAATATCACCATTGAACAAATTGGTGACGTTATGTTCACTTCTTACGGGGCTCCTTTCATTATCGCATCAGCATTACTCCTAGTTGCTTTCATAGGTGCAATCGTTTTCGCAAAACAGGAGGATGAAGTTTGATACCTCTAGAAAATTACCTGGTCCTTAGCGGAATTCTCTTCTCGCTTGGAGTTTATGGTGTTTTATCTCGCCGAAATGCGGTACTGGTACTAATGAGTGTCGAATTAATGCTCAACGC
>CAYFHW010000128.1:0-3616 GCA_964343095.1 uncultured Anaerolineaceae bacterium
GAATTCCCCCCATTCTCCTCGTACACCTGAATTACTTCGGTCACCGAGTGGCGAATATTTACAGGCTCTAACCATGGCTTCGGCTTCCGCCTTTGTATTCACCATTGGTACTATTATACCTCTGGCGCCTGCATCCAGAGCAAAGCAAATGAGATCTGCCCGATTTGAACTGACTCGTATAATGGGAGCAGCTTTTTTCCCTATCATGGCTTGTATAGAAGGGGGGAGTTGTTTTGTTTCTACAGCTGCGTGTTGTGTGTCAAAAAGCAGAAAATCATAACCTGCATCAGCGAGCATCCCGGTATCTACTGACGGGGAACCTGCAGTTCCAATGACAGTTTTGCCAGCTTTTAACAAATCTTTTATAGAATTCATTGTATGAGATCTCCAGTTTTAAAATACAGATTCCATTCCCATTAGATGGTAGATGGTAACCACAGTATGGGTTCAGTAACAATAATTATAACCTATAAAATTTGCCTCCATATTCCCCTACATTATTATATAAGATTAGTTATTGTATAATTGTGCTATGGACAGGCGTGAGGAGAAAAGGTGCAGAGAATGTGGTTCTTTACTGGATAGCATAAAGTACCAGCTTCCGCCTCATTCACAGAAATCAAGAACTAGATTCTGTGGAGTTTGTGGCAGTATAGTCTTATCAGATAATGCTAGACGGAAAGATTCATCTGATAGGCGTGAGGTGCTTTGAGGTGTATACAGTCCAAATAGATGTATAAGATAACCCAAAATCTACTAATTCATGATTACTTATAAGAAATGCTTCTGAAAGTACCACAACTACAATTAATTGATGTAAAATTAGTATTGGCGCAAATACAACTCGCGCAAGAATGAAATGAAAGGTTGAGAGGCTGATTATGAGATTTACTAAAGGTTTTCTTTTGCTAATGTCAGTATTATTGCTGAGTGCAGTCGTTGCATGTGGAGGTGAAGATCCAACACCTGTACCACCTACAGCGACAGCAGTACCAACTCCAAAAGTTGAGATTGTTAAGATTGGATTACTGAGTCCGCAGACAGGTCCTATTGCGCAGTACGCACCTGGATTTGAGGATGCAGGCAAGGTAGCGATATCAGAACTCAATGCAGCTTATCCGGGTTTCCAGTTTGAATTGATTGTTGGAGATTCTGGGTGTGATGGTACTCAGGCAGCTACAGCCGCTCAATCGCTCATTGACAGTGGGGTAACAGCGATAGTTGGTGCAGCTTGTTCTGGTGCGACACTTGGAGCGATAGCAGTAGCGGCTCCAGCTGGAGTTCCTATGGTATCGTATGCGAGCACATCGCCTGCGGTTACTACTGCAGATGACAATGGGCATTTATTCCGAGTTGTTCCTAGTGATGCTCAACAGGCAGTAGCATTGGCTACAGTCACTTCTGAGGCAGGTGTGAGCAACCCTGCTGTTTTGTATATGACAAATGATTATGGTGCAGGATTGGGTGACAACTTTGCACTGAATTGGTCTGGGGATGTATGTACACAAGTTGGATACGATCCTGCTGAAGGTTCCTATGATGCATCCACTCTAGCTCAGTCTGTAGTTGATGGTGGGTGTGATTCGGTTCTATTAATGTCATATGCTACAGATGGAGCAGCCATTATGGAGGCATTATTGGCACAAGGTTTCAGTGGTAGCATATTTGGTGCAGATGGTGTTGCTGACGCAGCTTTTGCAGATGCTTTCACAGATACTGCTGCACTTGATGGTTTGGTAGCAACCAGACCTCGCCCTGGAGAGGAATCTGGGGTTAAGGCGAGTTTTGAGAGTGCATATGCAGCCGCTGGCGGTGCTGACGGAGCTATATACACCGGTGAGACCTACGATGCGATTAACATTGTAGCAGCGGCGATTGTTTCTGATCCGGGTGGAGATTTACTTGCTGCCTTGGGTAAGACTGGTACTAACTACGTTGGGGCCAGTGGTACACATACCTTTGATGCAGCTGGAGACGTTCTTGGGACAGGTTATGAGGTATGCCAGTTCAACGGTGAAAGTTTCTCTTGCCCGCGTATCTGGACTGCCGATGGTGGGGTAGCTGATACTAATTAATGACCCCAAGGGCTGGAAAATTTGATTAGTGAATTGGTCTGCAGTTGCTACTATGTTATTGCAGACCAATTCGTGTAGAGTTCAAGATGGGAGTTTTGGTTTGAACATACGAGGCTGCCCTTGAATGAAATAAGGCGACGCTGGACTACTAGCCCATCGTGGCTTGGCCAATTAGTATTTGGTGTAATTCTCCTACTAGACTCTTACAGCGGATTGATTAATGGATCTGGTCTGATTGTGTGGTCTGGTTTTTTTGAGGGCCAGATAAAGTGGTTGGTGCTATCGTTTGAAATGATGATAGGCGGACTACTCCTTCTGCGCATAGTTCTTACCAACTCAAAGCCAGGATGGAAGAGTCTGATTGTTATATCATCTCCTGTGATAGTAGTACTTTTGAGCTTTGTAGTTCTTGAGATTGCCTTAACTGGACTGGGCAGGTCAGCGAGGATGAATTTCAACCTTTCGTCTATAGGTATGAGTGGTCTGTATTGGGCGGCCGTTTATCTTAGCATAGCGATTGGATTGACTTTGACGTATAAGGTCCAACGGTTTGCTAATTTTGCTCAAGCAGAAATGATGCTGGTTGGATCTTATGTTGCTCTTACCTTAATGTGGTCAGATAAATTTTTCCCAATGTCTAGTGCACCTAAAGATGGTGTGTTCGATTTGGACCTCTTGGTTTTTTCCTCAGTCTCAGCATTTTTCATAACGGGGTTTGTTGGACTGATCATTGATAGGCTAGTTTTTCGAAAACTCCGTAATAAAATGGCGAGCCCTCAGGTCATGATGATAGCATCGCTAGGGGTTTCTATGGTATTACGTGCAATATTGTTTATGCGTTTTAGTGCTGCTAGTTTTAGGTTTGTGCCGGACAGGGATTGGAGGCTTGCTACATCAACAGTAGATGTGCCTACACAACGCTTACAACTCACTCTAGGTGATCAAATTAAGGCCCCCTTGCTAAGTGTAGCTGACAGCGTGAGTTCTTATGGATTTGCCTATTCGAAAGTTGCACTTGTGGTTGGTATCTTCAGTGCCGTTGTATTGTTGCTGGTGATAATGCATCGTACAAGGCTTGGCAGGCAAATGAGGGCAGTCGCAGATAATCCTGGCTTAGCAGCTTCAAGTGGAATACATGTCGAACGAGTTCATGGAAGCACCTCATTTATATCTGCTGGTATATCGGGCCTCGGAGGATCCTTCCTAGCTGCTATTCTACCAATCAACCCTGAATTGGGACTGACACTATTGCTGCCAGCATTTGCCGTTATAGTACTTGGTACTATTGGTTCTATGTCCGGTGTCATTATTGGGGCGGTTATTGTAGGGCTTTTACGTGCTGCTTCAGAGCCTGTTCTAATTGGAGCAGGTAATGCATTGGATCGTCCTACCGCTAGTGGTTTTGCAGAGGTGATGCCGTTTATATTCTTGGTGGGACTTCTATTATTAGCACCGCGTGGTATTGGCTCGGCAATTGAGAGCTGGAATATTGAGAGGATTAGGAAGCGTAGGGTTAATCACCGTACTGATGGTAGTGCTAT
>CAYFHW010000129.1:0-3564 GCA_964343095.1 uncultured Anaerolineaceae bacterium
TATTCATCAAGTGATCCAAAGTCTAGTGGTACGTCCGCTAACCTTGCAGGAAGCACTCCACCTGATGCGCCTCCTGGTAAATATGCAAAAAATGTATGTCCATCTTCCATGCCGTCACAATAATCGTCAATAAGTTGGCGGGCAGAAATGCCCGACGGGGCAAGGACAACTCCAGGGCGTTTTACTCTCCCTGATACCGAGTAATAATGTGGCGTCCCTTGATCCTTATACCAATAAGCGCCTTGATTTACTATTTCAGTTACCCAATACATAGTCTCCACATTGTTGATCAGTGTTGGATTTCCCCAAAGGCCAGCTTGTGCTGGGAAAGGTGGCCGGTTTCTTGGTAAACCGCGCTTACCTTCAATACTCTCTAGCATTGCGGATTCTTCACCACAAATGTAGGCACCGGCCCCTCTACGTAGATGCAGTTTGGTGTATGATAGCAGGCCATCTTCCTCTAGTGCATTGATTTCTTGGGTAAGAATTTCTCTACAGTGTGGGTATTCATCACGCAGGTAGATATATGCACGATCGGCTTCAATTGCCCAGGAGGTTATTAGCACTCCTTCCAGGAACCTGTGTGGATCAGTTTCAATACACATCCGATCTTTGAATGTTCCGGGTTCACCTTCATCTGCGTTAATTGCAACTAGTCTTGGTTTAGGTGCATTTTTCATGAAAGCCCATTTCCGTGCTGTTGGAAAACCAGCACCTCCGAGACCTCGAAGTCCAGAGTTTTCTATGGTTTCAATTATATTTTCCCGACCGCGCTTACCGTTGATACAAGCCAAAAAAGCTTGGTATCCGCCCCGTTTACGATATGTCTCCAAGTTTGGGTAATTTGGAATTTCGGGCTCGGTTAAATTATTTTTTACAGCTTTTAAAATTGAATGCTTATCTGCCTGGAAAACTTGCCTTCGTTTGACAACAGCAACCGGTGCCCGATCGCACGCACCAACACAAGGAGCCGAAAGGACCCTGGTATTCTTTCCAAGCATAGAGGGTAAGGTTCTGAGAAGTGTTTTAGCGCCTTTCATTTCACATGTTATCCCAACACAAATTCGTACGGTAAGGGCCGGAGGCGGATCCGCGTCTTCATCGACCACGTCAAAATGGTGGTAGAAAGTTGCTACTTCATATACTTCAGATTGAGATAAACCCATCTCCAATGCGAGTGCAACTAAGTGGGTTGCTGATATGAAGCCAAAAGCGTCTTGAATTCTATGCAGGTTTTCTATAAGGAATTCTCGTTTCCGCGATTCTCTATCAATAATAGATTGGATTGTTTGGACTGCTGTGTCGTCAGGTTGTCGCCCTTTTGGAGAAAAGGAAGATGCTTTTTTACTTTTTTTGTTAGAGGATATTGTTTTCATAAGCTGCCAAATCGCCTCAAAGCAAATACTTCTGTTGGTCTGTCTGAATTATAATTTGCATTAGTAAAGTTCGAGGGCCAGAATTTCAAGTATTTTGGCAGCAATGCCAATATTTCGAACTATTGTTTTCAATGAAATAAAATGTATAGCTTTTTTAAAGCGATTTCTAATTAATATTGATATTTTTTTTTGCATAAGAAAAGGACTTTGCACCTAAATGGGGATAAGACGATGAAATGTAATTTGAGAGTTGCACAACTATTATGTTCTCGCCTATGTCATGATCTTGTGGGAGCAGCCGGAGCTGTTAATGCCGGCCTTGAATTAATAGCGGAAACACAAGATGTATCAGGTGATGCTTTCAAGATGATGGAAAAAAGCAGTGGTGAGGTGACACGAAGGCTCATGTTTTTTCGGGCGGCTTTTGGACTTGGCGGCACGGAGGGATTTGATATTCCCTCAATTGGACGTATATTGGGAGGTTTAATGAGCGATAGCAATGTTACTTTGTTTTGGCCCGACAGTGCTCCAGGGACCAGTGAGGCACGTGCGGAGGGCGCAAAGTTGCTTTTAAATCTATGTCTTGTTGGTGCCGAATGCTTGCCACGGGGTGGCAGTCTTCATGTTAATATTGCAGCTGTAGAAAGTGGTGTTGGATTAGCAATCGCTGCTGAAGGCGCGGATGCACTGTTGAGGGACGAAGTTCGTAAAGCAATTTCTGGAGTTTTGGAGCTACCACAGCTGACAGCAAGGACAGTTAACGGGTATCTTGTCGCGTTAATTGCGGACAGCCTAAATCAGAGGGTAGAGTATCAACAAGAAGCGGATATTGTAAAATTAGCAGCATTAGTTCCTTATAGATTGTGAAATCACTAAAGATATTACCGGAATAGGGGTTGGTGCAGCCTGTTTGAGTAGGATGCTTATAGATTGTACGGTACTAAACGACATATACCTAAAAAATCTACCGCAGACTTATTAGGTTTTGTAAATTAATCTTATCATCTATGTTTATCTTGCAAGAGAATTACAAAGGAGCTCACCTAAAAATGGTGGTGATATCAGGTTAACTGGCTGGAACAACTTAGCTGGCTGCGCTCTGAACACCTTCTGGATCACGCAGAACATAGCCACGACCCCAAACAGTTTCGATATAGTGTTCACCATCAGTTGCATCAGCTAGTTTTTTTCTCAGCTTACAGATGAACACATCTATTATCTTTAGTTCCGGTTCATCCATCCCTCCATACAAATGATTCAAGAACATCTCTTTAGTTAACGTGGTTCCTTTTCGCAGGCTGAGCAACTCCAATATACCGTACTCTTTACCTGTTAAATGTATGGGGTGAGAGTCAACTTCTACCGTGTGTGCATCCAAATTAACTGAAAGCTTACCGGTCGTAATGATCGACTGTGCATGACCGGCTGAGCGTCGAATGATAGCTTGGATCCGTGCTAAGAGCTCTCTTTTATCAAATGGCTTGGTTAGATAATCGTCTGCTCCTATTCCGAGTCCTTTTATCTTGTTTTCTGATTCTGTCAGCCCAGACAAAATAAGGACAGGGGTCTCAACTCGCGAATCGCGAAGTCGTCTTAAGACTTCCAGACCATCTATGTCAGGGAGCATTAAGTCGAGGATCATAATATCATATTCGTAAAGTTTACCGATTTCTAACCCGTCTTCACCAAGGTCGGTTGCATCGACAACCATGCCGGCTGATTCGAGCATCATCTGTATACTTTTCTGTGTTGACGGGTCATCTTCAACCAGAAGGACACGCATAATAAACCTCCAGGATATATTCGACTGCGAATCTATTATAGAATTCATGTTAACATATCAAAATATTTACAAAAACCCTTTAACCACTCGTAAAGAGTGTTAGAGCATATTAATCAAGTGGATTGAAAAAAAATATATTATTAATTTTAGCTAAGGGGGCTACTTTGATAAGGAATTACAATAACATAGCAGGAGATATTGACCACTTGTCAGAGTTATCAATATATGGGCATGTCGCTGATATTGTTGGCATGTTGGTGGAGATTACTGGCCTCCAGGGAGGCTTATCCGTCGGGGATCTTGTGCGAATCCAAGGGCGCCATAATCAGGAGGTGCTGGCAGAAGTAGTTGGATTTCGTTCAGGGCACGCTCTGAAATCTTGTATCAGAAACATTCACTCCAAAA
>CAYFHW010000130.1:0-3543 GCA_964343095.1 uncultured Anaerolineaceae bacterium
TAAGATTAAGTGACGAGTATGCCTGTAGGATAATTTGACGTCGAATCTCTCTGGACCGGGAGTTCAATTCTCCCGCGTCTCCACCATTAAATTATGTGGTTTTTTCTGCGATAATCATGTCGAGTTCGTTTTTTAGCTGACTTAAAACCTCGTCATATGGGAAAGCCCCAATTTCTTTTTCACCACGTTTTAAATTTACAAAATTAGGCGCACACCAAAGTCCTAGATCCGCATCATCTGTTTCACCTGGTCCGTTTACCCGACAACCCATAACTGCGATAGTTATATCAAATTCCTTTGCGTATTCAGTCATAGTTTTCACATCTTGTGCAAGTTCTATAAATGCTTCATTTTCCACTCTGCTGCAGGAGGGGCAGCTTATTATGTTAAGTCCATCATCAAAGAATTCTGGGACTGAACGAAATTTCCCTTGTTTAATATCAGAAATAATACTTTTCCCTGATTCTATTTCCCTCCATTTTTCTTCGAAAGGAAGAGTTAGCGAAACTCGTACTGTATCCCCAATATTTTTTGTTAGAAGTTGTTCAAAAGCGATCCTTGTTTTGATGATTCCATCGGGTGGCATTCCAGCCTCAGTAACTCCCAAGTGAAGTGGCACATCAGGTCGAACCTTTGCAAATCGTTCATTACTGGCAATTACCTTTTTGGGGTCGCTATCTTTTAAGGAAACGACATATCTTGTAAAACCTGCTTTTTCAATCAGCGAGCAGTGTTGTAAAGCGCTTTCAACCATTGCTGAAACTCCTTCAAGGCCTACCTCATCTGCTCCCTCAAATTTTTCGGCTATTGCTGGATCAACAGAGCCACAGTTAACGCCTATGCGAATTGCGCAATCATGTTTTGCAGCTTCTTCTGCTATAAAAGCAACCTTATCTGCTACAGGTTTGGTTTTCTCATGATGGTATAAATGCCCAGGATTGTATCTAACTTTATCTACATACGGCGCCACATCTTTGACTAGCCGATAGCTTTCCTGTAGGTCAACGACTAGATTTGCCTCAGGAACAAAACCTCGAATTTCTGCAAGTGCTGCCACATCCTTTTTACTATCAACAGCTATACGTATAAGTCCCGCTCCAGCCTTTTGTAGTAAGCTCACTTGATTTTTTGTCGCTTCAAGATCTTGCGTTCTGGTAGCCGCCATTGATTGTACGACTATAGGTGCGCCACCACCGATTATGGTGTTACCTACTTTAACTTGCCTAGTAGTTTTTTCTTGCGATTGTGTGTTAGTAGACATCAAACAGATTGTAACATCGATTGGTTGTTATCTTTTTAAACTATAGAAACCATTCATTTGAAATACCTGTAAAAATGAGGTAGGGAACAAGTAGTGCGAGGGCTGCTGTAGAGAAGGCTATAAGTGGTCCTCGGCTCGGGCTATTCCGAAGTAAATTTGAAACTTTAGAATGGGCGGAATCATCTTCGCTTACTTGTACAAAATTGTCTCCCTTTGCATATAAGCGCAGGCTATTAGCCATTACACTTACAGAGCTAATTGCCATTGCAGCACCTGCAATGATTGGGTTTAGTAATCCAGCGGCTGCTATAGGAATGGCGAAGAGGTTATATCCAAACGCCCATGCTAGGTTTTGACGGATCACTTTAAATGTTCCTTTGCTGATTGATATTGCATCTGCTGCTTTACTTATGTCGCCGTGAAGTATGGTGATGCCACTTGTCTCAATTGCAAGATCTGCACCCGTACTAAGTGAGATCCCTAAGTCTGCCTGTGCTAATGCGGGAGCATCGTTTATTCCATCGCCAATAACTGCAACTTTTAAGCCATTTGCTTGAAATGTTTTTACAAGCTCGAGCTTTGTTTCAGGAAGTGCATTAGCATGAGTTTCATCAATAGAACACTCTTCTGCGACAGCCTGGGCTGCTGAAAACCCATCTCCAGTTACAAGAACAAGGCGGAGACCGAGCTGTTTCAATTTTTCAATTGCCTGCGGTGCGCTTGTTCTTAGCCTGTCTGTGATAGAGACTGTGCCGGCGATTTTTCCATTAATAGCTACAAATATTGAACTCCCATTGGAAGGAATGTGAATATTTTCTCTCTTCCTACTAAACGGTTGTTCGATGTTGTTATCAACAAAGTCACGTGTTCCAGCAATAATATTTTGGTTGTTAACAATAGCGCGGATACCTTGACCTGGAATTGCTTCGAATCCCCGAACTTTTTGCAAGGAAAGTTTTCTTGATTCGGCGGCTTCTACTATCGCATAGCTTATTGGGTGTTCACTATGACTTTCAGCCGAAGCTAGCAGTGATAAAAATGTTGATTCATCCCAGTCTTCTGAGGGATTCACGTGAGTGAGGATCGGTCTTCCTTCTGTAAGTGTTCCAGTTTTATCAATCAAAACGATATCTAGATTTTTTGCTGTTTCAAAAGTTTCTGCATTTCGTATCAAGATACCTTTGGATGTGGCAACGCTGTTACCCACAAGGACTGCGGTGGGGGTTGCTAGGCCTAATGCACAAGGACATGCAATTATCAAGACTGCAATACCGTAAACAAGGGCATCTGACCAAGCATCGCTTCCGACTCCCCAACTTAAGGTAACAACGATTGCTAAGGTGATTACAATTGGTATGAAGATTGCGGCTACCTTATCAACTATTGCCTGAATATTTGCTTTTGAGCTTAGTGCTTCTTCTATTAAAAATTTAATGCGTTGCGCAGTTGAATCACTTCCGACTGCGGTGGCTTCTATTTCAATGGCGCCAAACTGATTAATTGATCCTGAAATGACCTTTTCTCCTGGTCCACGTTCAATAGAAAAAGGCTCTCCGGTCAATAGAGATTCGTCAACACTTGTATAACCATCATGAATAATTCCATCTACGGGGATGCGGGAACCAGGTTTTACCAGTAGATGATCTCCTTTCGAAACGTTTGCTATAGGTATCTTTTCTTCTACCCCGTTGCGTAATAGAAGAGCTTCCTTGTCGACAAAACTTAATAAGGCTTGACTGATATCGCTCATAATTTTTTTGGCATTCTTTTCAAAGTACCTTCCAAGACTGACAAAAACTAAAATTGCGCAGCTTACATCGAAGTACATATGCATGTCTTGGTTGGTTATGACTACCCAAGTGCTATACCCAAATGCAATCGAGGTGCCAAGGACAATTAAAACATCCATGTTGGGATTAAAGGTTCGAAAGCTTTTGATAGCACTGGAATAAAATTGTGAACCTAGGGTCACCTGAACTACTGCGGCTAGAATTAAAATTAACCAACTTGTTGAGCTGAAAGATCCTAGAATTGATAGTTCTGCCAAGTCCAAAGCCATTGCAAAAATAGAAGTAAGAATGGCTAATATAATGCCTGCTACTAGTGTTATTAGGCGTATTCTATTAAGCGGAAGCTGGGCGTAAGTTTCTGATTCTGTTGCGTTATACCCTGCATTTTTTATTGCGGTGGTAAGTGACTTGGTGTCTATCAATTTAGTGAGTGTGATACGGGCCGTTTCAGAGGCAAAACTCACACTTGCAGTTTCAACGCCCTCGACTTTT
>CAYFHW010000131.1:0-3503 GCA_964343095.1 uncultured Anaerolineaceae bacterium
TTAATTTGAGCAAGCCCAACCCGGCAAAATTTCATAATCTTAGTATTAGAAAGTATACCAGTGAGAACCTCTCTCTATTAAACTTCCATAATGCGCACCTTTAGCATTGAAGAGGCAAACTTATTGCTACCTCAAATTATTCCCCTTTTGGAAAATCTCCGTATTTACACAAAAGAGCTAAGAATGATGCGTGTACAGCAATCGGCAAGTAAACGTTTACTTAGTGCCGATGGCAATATGATTACAACGCCAATAAATAAGATATCCGTATCAGCTCAAACTGAAAAAATTACTAACTGCATAGAGACAATTGAAAAACACGGGATCTTCGTAAAAGATCCCGAAAGAGGCTTGATTGACTTCTATCATTATCGTAATTCGGAACTTGTATTTCTATGCTTCTTACTTGGAGAAAAAGATGTGAAATACTGGCACGCTTTAGATACTGGTTTCCACGGACGCAATCTCATTTAATCAAAAAGTTGACGTTGCCAGTGGCAAGTTCTAGGGTGAACAGAGTAGTTAAGATTGAAACGCTAATACTGGGAGTAGTATTCAGTCAGCGAGCATATAACGAGTCAGTGATAGTGGAAGACTGGCAGTAGCGCAACTGAAGAATGGACCCAGGAGTTCTTTTTCTGAAGCTCGGATGAGTGAGTAGGGAAAGGCGGTTAGGCACCGTTAACGGTCAGTTGCGAGTTAATTCGCAACATAAAGCGCTTTAGAAAACCTAAAGAAGCAAGGTGGCACCGCGGTCCCCCCGTCCTTGAGATGGGGGGTTTTTGTCAGGAGGAAAATATGACAACAACAAATCTTGAAGACCAACTTCAGGTGGTTCTGCAAGAACGAACCATGCTTCAACACCCTTTTTACCAAGCTTGGACAAAGGGAGAGTTGAAGATAGAACAACTTCAGGAATATGCACGACAATATTTCCATTTTGAAGCAGCATTTCCCCGCTTCCTTTCGGCAATCCATGCTCGTACAGATTCACCAAGTGTTCGTCAAACATTATTGAAAAATTTATGGGATGAAGAGTACGGTGAACGTAACCATAGAACCCTATGGATAGAATTTGCAGAGGCACTAGGAGTATCTCGTAAAGAGGTTGAAACTGGCCAACCTAATAATCAAACCACTCAATTGATTGAGCACTTTGAGGAGAAATGCTCAAATGCTCCTATAGCTGAGGCAATTGCAACCATCTTTGCATACGAGGGACAAGTTCCAAACATAGCAGAAGAAAAAATTGCTGGTTTGCGAGATATGTACAATATGCAACCGAAAGAATATGAATTCTTTGCCGTCCATAGGGAATCTGACATCGCACATTCTAATGCAGAAGTCGAAGCCATAAGAGCTGTTTGCGTGGATGAAGAAAAAACGATTACTGCCACAGAAGATGCTTGCGAAAGGTTACTAGGCTTTCTTGATGGCTGCTATGACAGTTAGCACCAGTAATGTCTGAGCGAAAGCGCATTTTAACTGGCATTCGCCCCACAGGCGCACTACACCTGGGGCATTATGCGGGTGCTCTTGAAAATTGGCTTGATTTGCAAGACAGTTACGATTGCAATTTTTTAATTGCAGATTATCAGGTCAGTGATTATGCAGACGATATTAAACATGTAAGGGAATCAGTCTGGAACGTAGCTCTCGATTGGCTAGCTGTAGGCTTAAACCCAGAAACGAGCAATTTTGTAATCGAAAGCCTTGTCCCAGAACACACTGAGCTAACAACTTGGCTTAGTTGGTTTCTACCTCTTGGACTTTTACAACGCAATCCCACTTTGAAAACAGAGATGGATGGGTTTGGGAAAAAATCTGTTCCCTTGGCTTTCTTCACTTACCCGGTCATGCAAGTTGCAAATATCCTGATGCCTAGAGCACACCTAGTGCCAGTAGGAGAAGACCAACTCCCGCATATTGAAATGACTCGGGAGATTGCGCGCCGTTTCAACAGACAATTTGGGGATATTTTTCCCGAACCTGATGGGCTAGTAGGTCGTGTACCACGACTTGTTGGCATAGATGGTCAGGCAAAAATGAGCAAATCCTTAAACAACGCTATCTACCTGAGTGATGATGAAGACACCGTCACTGAAAAAGTTCGTCAAATGTATACAGATCCAACACGAATACGTGCAACAGACCCGGGCCATATTGAAGGTAATCCTGTTTTCATGTACCACGATGCATTTAATCAAGACACCGAGGAAATTGCAGACTTAAAAGAACGCTACCTCGTAGGAAAAGTAGGAGATGTAGAAGTAAAACAAAAATTAGCCAAAGCACTTAATACTCTTTTAGAACCTATCCGCATAAAACGCGCTCACTTCGAACAAAATCATGAACTTGTCCGTGAAGCACTAGAGGTAGGTACATTACGAGCCCAAAAACAGGCTCAAGATACTATGGAATTAGTTCGAGATGCACTTGGGTTAGATTATTTAAAGAAGAATTAGAATGATACATCCAACTCTAGATGAGATACGTGAAATCGCAAAAACTAAACAAGGTAATCTCACGCCAATTTTTCGTGAAGTTGTAGCGGACCTAGAAACACCTGTCTCTGCTTTTCTAAAAATTCGTGAAGACAACTATTCCTTTTTGCTCGAGTCAGTTGAGGGGGGAGAACAGATCGCCCGTTATTCGTTTCTTGGAACTGCACCTTTCAATGTATTAACGACAGACCAAGGATCTATCGACCCATTAATAGCCCTCGAGAAAGAACTTGATGAAATCAACTACATACCGCACGAAGGATTACCGCCCTTCACAGGAGGAGCCATTGGCTATGTAGGTTATGAGGCCGTACATCACTACGAGCCCAGCGTACCGATAAATGATACAGACCCGATTGGAATTCCAGAGTCTATGTTCATGCTTTGTGAAACGATAGTCGTGTTCGATCATCTACGACACCGTATGCAAGTAGTAGCCCATTGCAATTTAGATAGGGATATAGATGAAGAGTATACGAATGCAACGGAACGCATAGAAAAGATAGTTTCACGTCTAAAAAATCCGATACGTCTTCCTGAAAACCCAACAAATTCAAAAGGGAGTGAGCACAATCGTTCGATTTCAAATGTTGGTAGGGAAGGCTATGAACTTATGGTAGAAGAGATTCGTGAACAAGTTATTGCGGGTGAAGTAATCCAAGCTGTTCCTTCACAAAGACTGACACGCCCCATCAACGTACATCCATTTACGATCTATCGACAATTACGAACAGTTAACCCATCGCCATACATGTTTTATCTAGAGATGGGTGACTTTCAAATTGTAGGAGCTTCGCCTGAGCTATTGGTACGAGTAGAAAATGGTTTAGTGACAACGCATCCAATAGCAGGAACTAGACCAAGAGGAAAAACACCCGCCGAGGATGAAGAACTAGCTGAAGAATTATTAGCAGATGAAAAAGAACGAGCAGAACATATCATGCTCGTAGACTTGGGCAGGAACGATGTTGGAAAAGTTTCAAAACCTGGAACAGTACA
>CAYFHW010000132.1:0-3383 GCA_964343095.1 uncultured Anaerolineaceae bacterium
TCTACATTACGTGGTCTGATGGACCTTAAATCGGATCGGGAACCTATTTCAATAGAAGAAGTGGAGCCAGTCGAATCAATTTTTAAACGTTTTGCAACTGGAGCTATGTCGTTTGGTTCAATTAGTGCTGAAGCACATGAAACATTGGCTATTGCGATGAATAGAATTGGCGGAAAGAGCAATACGGGTGAGGGAGGTGAGGACCCGAAACGTTTTGAACCTGATGCAAATGGTGATTTACGACGTAGTGCAATTAAGCAAGTTGCGTCCGGTCGATTTGGTGTTACGAGTGAATATCTTGTCAATGCTGATGAGCTCCAAATAAAAATGGCTCAAGGAGCTAAACCTGGAGAAGGAGGTCAGCTTCCAGGACACAAAGTATGGCCTTGGATTGCTGAGGTTAGATATTCTACTCCTGGAGTTGCGTTAATTAGTCCACCTCCACATCATGATATTTATTCGATCGAGGATCTTGCACAGTTAATTCATGATCTTAAAAATTCGAACCCCCGTGCTCGTATTAGTGTGAAGTTAGTAGCAGAGGTGGGTGTAGGTACTGTCGCTGCAGGTGTAGCTAAAGCAAAGTCGGATGTTGTCTTAATTAGTGGTTTTGATGGAGGTACAGGGGCTAGTCCACTAACTTCCATCAAGCATGCGGGGGTACCTTGGGAATTAGGCCTAGCTGAGACGCAACAAACTCTTGTGTTGAATAATTTGCGTGATCGAATAGTTGTTCAAGTTGATGGACAAATGAAGACCGGAAGAGATGTGATTATTGGTGCGCTTTTGGGAGCAGAAGAATTTGGTTTTGCGACGGCCCCTTTGGTTGTAATGGGTTGTATTATGATGCGAGTTTGTCATCTTGATACTTGCCCAGTTGGGATAGCAACGCAAAACCCTGCTTTGAGAGAAAAGTTTAATGGGCAGGCTGATCATATCGTGAATTTCTTCCATTTCATTGCAGAAGAAGTAAGGATGATTTTGAGTGAATTAGGATACCGAAGCTTAGATGACATAATAGGTCGAAGTGATTTGATTAATCCTAAAGCTGCAATTGATCATTGGAAGGCTAAAGGGGTGGATATCTCTCCAATTTTGCATCGTCCTGAAGTTGCTGAAGATATAGGGACTCGTCGTGTACGGGAGCAAGATCATGGTTTGTCAAAGGCACTAGATCAGCAGTTATTGAAGGTTGCTGCACCAGCTCTTGATGATGCTCTTAGAGTGGAAGGTAATTTTGAGATAAATAATACAAATAGGGTGGTGGGAACGATTCTAGGAAGTGAAGTTACGAGAAAATATGGTAGGGCTGGCCTTCCTGAGAATACGATCGAGTTTAGTTTTAATGGATCAGCAGGTCAGTCTTTTGGGGCATTTATCCCGAAGGGTATGACCTTTACTTTAAATGGTGATGCGAACGATTATTTTGCAAAAGGTTTATCTGGAGGACATATTGTCCTCCAGCCGCAGCAAGGAAGTTCCTTTATTGCTGAAGAAAATGTTATAGCGGGTAATGTTGCTTTGTATGGTGCGACTAGTGGTGAGGTCTTTATACGTGGTTTGGTAGGAGAGAGGTTCTGTGTACGTAACAGTGGTGCAATTGCTGTGGTAGAAGGTACAGGTGATCATTGTTGTGAATATATGACCGGTGGCAGAGTGATCGTTTTAGGTCCAACAGGTCGTAATTTTGGTGCTGGTATGAGTGGTGGTATTGCCTACGTATACGATGAGAATGGTGATTTTTCAATTCGTTGTAATACTGAAATGGTTGCTTTAGAAGAGGTTGTTTCCGCTGATGATCAGCAATTTTTAAAATCATATATAGAGCGACATAAAGAATGCACCAATAGTTCAGTTGCGGAGCAAATACTTAAAGAGTGGGAATCGTCGTTGAAAAAGTTTGTCCGAGTAATGCCCCTAGAATATCGAAGGGTGCTTGAAGAACAAGCGCAAGATTTGTCAGTTGAGGCTAATCATGGCTAAACCTAGTGGATTTATGGAATATGGTCGAAAGCTTCCCTCACGCCGTTCGGTAGAAAAGCGTGTTACCGACTGGATTGAGATATATGAAGATTTTCCGCCCGTTGAGCTTAATAAACAGGCAGCTCGTTGTATGGATTGTGGGATCCCTTTTTGTCATCAGGGCTGTCCGTTAGGAAATATTATTCCTGATTGGAATGATCTTGTTTACAAAGGTTTTTGGGAAGACGCAATTGATCGTTTGCATGTGACTAATAATTTCCCCGAATTCACGGGACGCTTGTGTCCTGCCCCTTGTGAATCAGCTTGTGTGCTTGGCATAAATGATGATCCGGTAACGATTAAACAAGTTGAGTTGACAATTATAGAAAAGGCATGGGACGAAGGATGGATTTCTCCACAAAAGCCTAACAAGTTAACAGGTAAAAAAGTGGCAGTGGTTGGTTCGGGTCCGGCTGGTCTTGCTGCAGCTCAACAATTGTGTCGAGCTGGACATCAAGTTACGGTGATGGAACGAGATGATCGGATAGGTGGGTTACTCAGATATGGTATTCCTGAATTCAAAATGGAGAAAAAGTTTTTAGATAGAAGACTTAATCAAATGGAACAAGAGGGTGTTGTTTTCCAAACAGATTCCCACATTGGAATTGATACTGATGCTAAGGATTTACTGAAAGAATATGATGCTGTTTGTTTGGCTGGTGGAGCAACTCAATCTAGAGATCTTCCTATTCCTGGGCGTGAGTTAGACGGTATTTATTTGGCAATGGAATATTTGCCTATGCAAAATCGCTGGAACGAGAATGGTGGTAGAGGCGTGTATGAGGGGGTTACTGCGAAAGACAAAAATGTGATTATTCTTGGTGGTGGTGATACTGGTGCAGATTGTTTAGGCACAGCTCATCGTCAAGGGGCAAGGAGTGTTAGGCAGTACGAGCTACTTGATAGACCGCCAGATCAGCGTTCCCTAGATAATCCATGGCCAACTTGGGCGAATATTTATAGAACTTCTGGAGCCCATGAGGAGGGTGGTGAGCGTGATTATAGTATTTTGACAAAATCTTTTAGTGGTGAGAATGGTCGAGTGACAGCACTAGAAGGGGTGCGTTTGAACTGGGAACAAGCAAGTGATGGTCGCCCTATCATGAATGAGATTGAAGGAAGTGAATTTTCTGACCCCGTTGATCTTGTGCTGTTGGCACTTGGATTTTTGGGTCCGGAACCCGGCGGAATGTTAGAGCAATTAGGAGTTGGACTATCTGAGCGTGGCAATGTGCTTTGTGACGATGACAGGATGACAAATGTACCAGGTGTTTTTGCGGCGGGTGATATGGCACGGGGACAATCATTAATTGTCTGGGCAATTGCTGAAGGCAGGGCTGCGGCCCATGGAATTGATAAAT
>CAYFHW010000133.1:0-3372 GCA_964343095.1 uncultured Anaerolineaceae bacterium
TGGGAAAAATTTAAAAAGTTTGTTCCTCCTCAGCAAACAAAAGGCGACAAAAAGTTAGGAATAAGAGATTGGTCGGAGTCTTTGATTGTGGGCACCGAGGAAGATCTTGATTTTTTAAGTACACGTCTTCGTAGGCCGGGGATAATTAAAAGAGCAGCCAGACGGATTTTAGGTTAGCTAATCTGAACGTTAACGGAATATTTTTTTCTTGTACCAGCTGAGTTCATCGATACTTTCATATATATCATTAAGTGCCCGATGTCCCTCTTTTTTCTGTAAAGGTTTTTCTTGTGGATACCAACGCTTCACTAGTTCTTTTATTGTCGAGACATCAATAATTCTATAGTGCAGATATTCAGTAAATTCAGGCATCCAAATCTCAAGAAAACGTTTGTCGTGACCGACTGAATTTCCACATAGCGGCGATAAGCCTTTGGTACAATTTTTTTTAATGTAATCTAACGCCTGCTTTTCGGCTGTTTGTACATCGATAGTCGACTCTTTAGACAATTGGGTCAGTCCTGATTGCCCATGTTGCTTCAAGCACCAATCGTTCATGGAATCCAAGATATCGTCTGGTTGGTGTATGACTAAGTTAAGTCCGTCATCTAAATGATTAAGTTCTGAATCTGTAATAATGATTGCGACTTCAAGTATTTTGTCAGTTTCTGGGATAAGCCCTGTCATTTCTAGGTCTACCCATATAAGTGGTGCATCGTTATTAGTTAAAGGCATTTCCAAACTCCCTGTTAATCGTATATCAGTCTTGTTTGTAGCGTGCCGCGAATGGCTGCGGTAGTATTTTCATGTGCAGCCTCTAGATATTTTTGATTGGCTTACGAAGGAAGAATGGCTTGCCATTTTACGTATTGGTATTGGGCTGTGGTGGCTAGAGAGTGTTAGGCATAAGGATCTGCGAGATTTTTTGAGTGGTGGTTCTCGAGGATGGGTTGAGTCACTTCTAAAAGAACACCCATTGCCAGTTTTTGGAGCTTTTATTCAGCGCGTTTCTTTAAGCAGTCAAAAGGCTTGGATTGTTACTTCTTGGCTGGTTGTGTTAGGTGAACTGAGTGTTGGCATCAGTTTAACTTTTGGTTTTCTTACCTTTATCGGATTAATAGTAGGAATTCTCTTAAATTTGAATTATTTATTTCTCGCAGGATTGAAAGACTTAGGTGAACAAGGTCAAAACGCAATGATGATTCTCATACAGGTAGTATTGTTTACTACCTCCTCAGGAAATGTTTGGGGATTGGACAGCATTATTTTTTGATCAAATGTAAGTTTTTGCACTAGGTTTCTTGATTAATAGTCTCGATATTTTCTTCGGAATGCATCTCTTCTCCGGAAAATCGTTCTACTATCCAGTTAGGAATTAGTTCGTCAATTTCTAGCCTAGCCTCCGTGAGTGAATGTCCTGTTTCTTGATAAAGTACAAGTTGTTTTGGTTCATTTGCACGTTCAAAAATGTCTTTACTAGCTTCACATGGAAGCACTTTATCCGCAGTTCCATGGACAAGTAGCAGCGGCATGTTTAGTTCTGACACTAATGCTGTCCCAAAGCGTTGGGGTGATAACGAAATTACAGCGTTTACAAGTGCATGGTGTCGGGCCGCTGACACGACTACACCACCACCAAACGAATGTCCCATTAAGATAATTGCTTCTGCGCCAATTCCCTTCAGGAATGAACAACCTGCGAGGACATCTAGTACGCATTCTGCAAAGTGATTTGGTTCTCTGTAGTCAATCCGTAAGACTGTAACCTTTGATTTCTCTAGTAGTAATGGTAGCCGAGTGTATAGATTGTGAGCAGGTCCATTTAGGCCTCCGCTGGCACCACCTACACAGATAATTGCGTCACTCCCTCCTTCAATTGGATGAAGGAGGGAGTGTACATTTCCTCGACTTGTTTCCAATACTGATATGTAAGAATTTTCTTCAGGACCAGGACTAACCTGTACGTTGTTTAAGCTTAAAGTTAAATCTTCTTCTGATAAGGTTTCTTCTTCCCAGTTCATTAGGTAAGCCTAGTGTCTTGCAGTGGTTCACGGGGTATGTCCTCACCTTCATTCACCATGTGATATGCAAGTGGAGTAAGTCGTTCAAAGATAGTTGCAACGATCTCATTGGATAATTCCTCTGACTCAAAAGCGTTGCGCATATGCATAAGCCAACGTGTTGCATTTTCCTCACTAATTACGAAAGGGAAATGCCTTCTTCTTAGTCGCGGGTGTCCATACAAATTTGAATACTGAGGTTCTCCATCTAACCATTGTTCAAGAAAGAGTCTTAACTTTTCTTTTCCGGGTTTAAGATCTTTTGGGTAAATAGAGCGAAGTGGCTTATCAAGTTCTACGTATGTGTAGAACTTATAAATTATTCGTTCAACTGCACTAGGGCCACCGACAAGTTCTATTAAAGGCTTTGTGTCCACTTTATTACCTAGGTGATTGTACTGGTCTTAAGGGTTCTCTAAAAGTAAACGTTTTTGGATATCTTCAGATAGCGTAACTGTGTGATTTGTTTTCAAGTCCATCCAGACCCATTCATGAACAATTGTCGCAATAGCTTTTCCTGTAGTCCCTGAACGGATTGAGAATTCTTGCTCGAAATAACGTGAATTTGCTTTAATGGTTTGGATTTCTATTAAGGCAGATTCTTGCCAAGGAAGAGGTGCATGGTAAATAGCACGTGTTTCTTTTTGAACTGCAACAACGTGTTTAGGTTTTGTGAGCTTACAATGCTGCTCGAAAGAGTCGTAAGCAAGTTCTGTGAGTGCTAGCAAAACTCCAGCATGTACAAATCCGGTATTTGTATATGTGTCTGTGTGTCGAGTTGGTAAAGTTATAGAAAAAGACATCAATTTGCGAGTATACGACAACCTATCTTTTTCTCTCGATAAAAACAAATAACTCGCATTGTTTCGTTGCGTCTGATAACGTTGGAGAATGCTGTTTGGAGGTAGTTGCCGCGGGGTGACTAAGTAGTTAAAAGGGATTTGAAGCCACTCCCATAGCTCCAAATCCCCTGATCGGTGGCCTTTGTGCTGCTGCGCTTGGTTTAGGTATTACTACCTTCCTTCAGCCAAAGGCCCTCCGATTCCATTAGTGCTCAACAGTCCAGTTTTTTGGGTGTTGCGCCGTAAGTAGGCAGCTAATTCGACATCCATACTTTGGTTTAGGCCAGCTGACCTAGGTTCCTGTCGACTAGTTGAACCGCCTACCATTGTTTCATTCTGTTCATCTTTCTCGAAACCGGTTGCAATTACGGTAAGTTTTACCGTATCACCAACTTCAGGATCGATGACTGTACCAAATATAATATTTGCGTCAGGGTCGACTACTTCAGAAATAACTCTTGCCGCCATAT
>CAYFHW010000134.1:0-3303 GCA_964343095.1 uncultured Anaerolineaceae bacterium
TGGGTTGAAAGGAACTGTTAGAATTATTTCAGTTGACTAGTCTTTTATGGACAGGATAGAAGAGGGAAAAGCAGGATATACCAGTCCATTTCCTTATGTTGAGAAATTGCAATCCAAAATGGATGAAATTCTCTCACGCCAAGTGCCTAATAATGGATCATTTTGTTCCTTCTGCTTCGGTCGAATAAACGTTAATGAAAATCATTGCCAGTTCTGTGAAACCACTGACCTCTCAAACCAAGTACCTGAAGTACCTAAAGAAGTCCTGACGATATACCAAGCCAAAAGGCGTACAGAATCGATTTGGGTTTATACGGGAGCACTTTTAGGATTAATGCTTGCAGCAGGTCTATTTCTAATACTAGTTCTCTGGGGACCAGGATTCCTCGGACATCCAGGTTTTGCATTCCTTGTTTTAATTGGAGGAGGATACTTACTCGCGCAACTATGTGGTCCGCTTATATGCGGTCAAGTGGGCTACCGAAAAGGAGCTGCAAAAAGAGATGCCCTCTGGAGTACATATTTAGAAGAAACCGAATCCAAAGATTAACTTTCTTCGATCCGTAGGATCGTCTCCCCCTCCTCAACTGCATCTTCAACTGAAATAAGAATTTCTGATACAGTTCCAGCAGCAGGAGACTCCACAGGAATCTCCATCTTCATTGACTCTAGAACTATCAACTCCTGACCGGCACTAACTTTGGTACCAACGCTTACTAATAATTCAAGAACCGATCCAGACATAGGAGCTGGGACTTCGAGCACGATTGCCTCCATAAAGACTTATATTTGCAAACTTTACCGCGTGAAAGTGTAGCAGAACAGGGACAGTTAAGTACTCATTGATGTACCCTATCGACGGCAGAAAAATCTAAGGGGGATTGCATGCCTGCAATTGTAGTGATCGGAAGTCAATGGGGTGATGAAGGTAAAGGACGTGTCATCGATCTACTTGCAAGGAAAGCACGTGTCATAGCGCGCTACTCTGCAGGGAATAATGCTGGTCATACAATACTCAACGACCAAGGCGAATTTCAGTTGAATCTTGTTCCTGCAGGTATTTTTCATGCGAACAAAACATGTTTAATTGGAAATGGTGTGGCTATAGATCCTGCGGTGCTGCTAAACGAAATCAACCAGCTGGAAAAACGCGGAATTTCAACCCAAAAACTATTCGTAAGTGAAAGATGTCAAGTAATTATGCCCTGGCATCGGATACTTGATGGTCTTGAAGAAAAATCGCGTGGCAGTGCTGCAATAGGTACTACAGGGAAAGGTGTAGGGCCCTGTTTTGCAGACAAAGTGGCTCGCCGAGGAATTCGTGTAGCAGATCTATTAGATACCGAACATCTACAAAACCGTATGACTGCAGTTCTAGAATATGAAAATAACTTGATTGAAAAAGTTTACGGTGGAGAAGCAATTAATTTTAAGGAAACATACGCACAATACTGTGAATACGGAAAGCAGTTACAACCCTTTATTGGGGACACACAGGGTATAGTTTCAGACGCACTGCAAGCTGGTGATTATGTCCTGCTGGAAGGAGCGCAGGGAGCCTTATTAGACCTAGACCATGGAACATATGAATTTGTTACCTCAAGTGTTCCCAGCAGTACAGCAGGGGGAGCAACAATTGGGATTGGAATCGGCCCAACCGCTGTAGAACGAGTTATTGGCGTATTTAAAAGTTACTGTACGCGAGTTGGCAATGGCCCATTTCCGACTGAATTAATGGATGATCTAGCCAATCAATTACGTGATCATGGGAAAGAATCAGGTCGGGGAGAATATGGTACTACTACCGGTAGGCCAAGAAGGATCGGATGGTTAGACACTGTTGCAGGAAAATATAGTGTTCGCTTTAATAGTTTGTCAGCTGCAGCACTAACACGACTTGATGTTTTAGATAACCTATCTTCTATAAAAATCTGCACAGGATACAAGTTGGACGGAGAGATTTTGGAAACAGTACCTGCTAGCTCAAGCGCCCTTCAAAGAGTCGAACCAATTTATGAAGAATTACCCGGTTGGCAACAACCAACTTCAGAAATTCGTGACTTCGAGCAACTACCTAAAGAAGCACAACAATACGTTCTAAGAGTGGAAAACCTCCTCGGCGTACCTGTTGATCTAATATCAGTGGGTCCAGAACGTGAACAGGCAATTATCGTAAATCCGGTTTTTTAGCTAATGCGTTTTTTCTAATCCAGCGACTTTGAGAACCTCACTGGCTAATGAACGTTTTTTTGAATCGCTATTCATAATAGTATTTGTCACGCGAGTATTTAAACCTAACGATTTAATTGATTTCTCAAGATCACGATCTAAATCATCTAAGAAAAACCAATCAACAAGATCTGCATAAATACGTGCTACACCTACAGCTGAGACTTCATGGCCCAGGCTTTCTAGCATTCTCGCAGCAGGGCCCTTAATAGCTGAACCTTCAACTATTGGGCTTATAGCAACTCGAGGAGCTTTACTAGCCTCGAGAGCATCACGTACACCTGAAATAGACAAGATTGGATCTATGCTTAAAAAGGGATTACTTGGAGCAATAACGATAATACTTGCTTCAGCAATTGCCTCTAAAACACCAGGAGCAGGTAATGCATCCTCAATTTTTGAAAAATGTACCCCCGTCACTCTAGGGGCACCACGTAACCGCACCATATAATCTTGAAAAGGAAGTAACCCCTCCTCGGTTTCGATGCGAGTGGCCATCTGCGTGTTGGTAACTGGCAAAATATTCAAATCTAAGGAAAAACTCCGAGCTAATTGCCTAGTAACTTCGTGTAAGGGAACTCCTTCTCGTAGAAGACGTGTCCGATGTATAGAAGTAGCTAGATCTTGATCCCCAAGATTAAACCAATCATCATATCCAAAATTTTTTAGTGCTTTTAAAACTGTAAATGAATCATCAAGGAGGCCCCAGCCAACTTTAGAATTAATAAGTCCAGCCAAAGTATAAATTACGATGTCTATGTCAGGGCAAACACGCAAACCATAAAGATCAACATCATCACCTACGTTGGAAATAACTGTAATCTTTTTTTGTTCAGTGACGTTGACCAGCCCTTGTAAAAATCGTGCCGCACCTACGCCACCAGCAAAAACACAAATAGATGAATTCATATGAACTATCGTAATGTTAACTGATAAATAACCAAATAAGCTTAGAAAAATCAGAATAAGATTGCACAAAGAACTACATCACTGGTAGCATTTTTAATCATCTAAAGGTGGAGGATGGCGGAAATGGAATCGTTTCCTGAATGTCGACGCTGCTCCGAAGGGGAT
>CAYFHW010000135.1:0-3212 GCA_964343095.1 uncultured Anaerolineaceae bacterium
CATATTTTGCTGTTGATTTTGGCTTCACTGCTTCAAGGAATGCTGCAAAGGGAATACCTTCCCAATCATTGTCGTATTTACTCCATGTTGTGACACAGTGAATATCACTTGTATCTTTGACGGATCCTAAAGCATTAAATTCTTCCCAGTTCCATTTTCGTTCTTCGTCTACTAATCCCCATGCGTGGAATTGCCAATTGCTTAATTCTAATCTTGGAATGGCTCCATAGTGTAAAACGGGCCAACCATCGGTGAGCCGTTGCCCGGGAGGTAACCTTAAGCGTCCATCTACTCTAATTTCTTTGTCAGTTGTCTGCATACGGGATCCTCTATGTATATGCTACCTTATAACGATTTAATTATTCGTATTTACTGTTTCGCTGCAACATCTGATTAGCAATAAATCCTAAAGGACCTGCCTTTTTGAGTTCTTTGTCGTAGGTGGAGTTCCCCCGCTGAACTTCAAAAAAAGATTTCCATAAAAAAGGAGCATGTCCAGTTGCAAACATCCAGGGCTTTTGGAAACGATGTAACATTCCCTGAAACATGAAGCCGATTAATCTTGCAGCATTCAATTCCGGCTGGATATATTGATCTACAGCATTCTCATAGTTTTTTAGTGGGTTTGTATTTTCACCTGAGATTAACGATTTCGCTACTAATTTACCGCTATGAATAGCGTAAGAAATCCCCTCCTGCGTGAATTCATCAGCTAGCCCGGCGGCATCGCCAATCAAGGCAATCCTTTTTTTTGTAATTTGCTCTGCGTTCCTCCTAAAACGGATTTTATGACCTTTTGCAATGTCAATTGGATGTTCAGCTATATGTAGGTGCTCCAAATAATTTTGTGTACGTTTTTTCATTTTTGGTGCTTGTGAACGTGGTGTAACGATTCCTACAGAAAGTACTTCAGCTTTGGGGAACATCCACGCGTAGCCCCAGGGTTGAAAACCAATATCAATAAGCGCTGTAGCACTTGATGTTTTTGGATATATGTCTTGATATTTTGCCCGTATTTCAACCTCCCAAGCTGCACATTCTGCGAGGTTAGTTCCAAGCCCAGCCAGTTTCCCTACAGGTGAATGTGCGCCGTCTGCACAAATTAAAAACTTGGAAGAAGCTGTGAAACGTTTTGCAGTTAGTACGACCCCATTTTGGGTCTGCTTGAGGTCTTGTATAGTTGTTTTAGGGCGAAATTCTGCACCTGTAATTTGTGCTTGTTCTAGCAGCAAGTTATCAAATCGATTGCGCAGAACCATGTGTGCAAAAGGTTCTCCACAATCTCGCGTAAATGAATGTTTTCCGAGCGCTGAAACCCTTAGAAGGTGAACGGAATCTTCGATAACACTATCAATCGGGAAGGGCAACATTTTTTCAGTACGTATGGGTATTCCGCCACCACAGGCTTTGTATCTGGGAAATTCCTCCTTGTCCAGTAATAGCACTTTTGCGCCTGATTTTGCTAGGTCATGTGCAGCAGTACTTCCTGCTGGCCCAGCTCCCACGATAATTACATCAAAATCGTATTCGGACACAACTCTGCGTGCCTCCTAGTATGTGGTCAATTTAGTATGGCCTAATTTTCTTTAGACATAACCCCATTGAGGTAGAGGAGGAATCCCACTCATTTCCATATGCCCCATACCAAGCCGGTTACCATATATGGCATTAACCGCATGTTCGCCATCCCAAATGGCACCTGAAAAGTTTTTATAACTTTCAAAATCGCTCAAGTCGTACTTATCATATTCTTCATGCCAATCTCCTTGGAAGCCTCCGAGGAAAGTAGGGGAACCGTAGCCTTCACCACGTATATGTCTGGTTGCGTTTGGGCTAATAATTTCGAATTCTAATGGATGTTCCTCTCCATATTCATCTATTAGTGTGATACTCGCGTTCTGAAATTTTGTTGTTCCTGATTGTGCCTCGATGTGTAAATCCGCAAAATCCACTAAGCGTATTTGTTCTCGTCGCTCATTAACTGGCCACGTTATAGCACCATCAAAATGTCCGCCACGATTGTCGGCAAGTGTTCCTCCTAGGCGAGGTTCACCAATAAATTCATCCATCCACCACCAGAATCCAATATCTTCGAACTGAATATGGCTGTGCCAGTGAATACGTCCCGCCCGCCTTGGCGAAACATTCCCAGTTGATGTTGATGGTGGGACCCAGCCTTGCCAACGTTCTCCACCGAGACTTGCCCAACATCGGTCACGCTGCCCCCAGGTGTTTTCGTGATTGATTTCATATTCCGTTCCATCTACCTTCAAGAAACCTTCCCAACGTCCCATTAACTCAAAATAAGGCAACACTCCTGGTAGTGTTTCTGGCCCTGCAAAGTGGATCGGGGTTCGCGTCTGTACCGGCTGTAAATAAGTTTCCATTGTAAGGTCGTAAGAGATTCCCCAGTGGTTGTCTGCACCTAAGAGGAATCGTGCTTTTTTAAGTGGTTCAATCACTTCCATGGATGCAGGTCCGACTTTTTGATTTACACGATCGGATTTATACCCTTCTCTTTCTAATGTACGGGAATATCGCAGGTTATATTGAGTATCCCCGTGCACAATAATCTGCCCATTTTCGATAATTCCTGTATTTGGCCATATTGGCCAATTGGCTCCAACTATAAAGCGTCCATTTAGATCCATACACTGAAACCAGTGTTGATCAACAAAACGTGGGTCAGCGTCTCGTATAGTGTCTACTGGGTTAGGGGTTTGATGATAAAAATGTTCGTCCAATTCAGTTAACATGATTACTCCTTAGTTACTAACTCTTACGATTCCATATCCGGTTGTTTTCCCAATTTTTATTTCGCAAAATTGTTCGGCTATAAATGGGTTTAAATGGCCTGTTGAATTTTCAAGTAGAGAATTGATCTGTGTATTTGATGTAAGGTCATACTCCTCGTTTTCGTACTGAACACCCTTGTATTCGATATGTCTGAAAGTTTCGTGGCCGTAACCTAGTCCTTTTGCATAAAGAGTTGCCAATGGGTGTATTTCTACTTCGTATATAGAGTCGTTCCAATCTGTAATTTTAAGCTGGCTATCATCGATTAATACACCATTTTTTGTATAGTTGAGCTTCGAATCAATTGCTACGATTTGTGAGGGGCGTTGCTTTCCATGTGGTCCCGAGACACCTCCATCTAACTTAGTTCTCCCCGTAGTATCTGAGAGGTTTCCAATATGGTTTGCATGCGCTTG
>CAYFHW010000136.1:0-3149 GCA_964343095.1 uncultured Anaerolineaceae bacterium
ACAGGAAAAGATTTTTTCCTGATTGAACTTACTTCAAAGTAGCCTTCTTTAGAATTAGGAGTTACAGCAGGAATTGCAAAGTAATTCCACCATCTTGGAGGAGAATTCTTACCCCCAGGTTTTTTGACTATATTTATGTATTCAATTGGGGAATCAGAATTGATTTTAATGACGCCTAAGCTTTTTCTATGCCATGGATTAAATAACTTTTCTTCAATAATGCCCCTTTCCGATAAAGTGCAGTCTATATTTATAGCTAAAAGTTTTTTGCAGAGGTTGTCTCTAGTTTTATCTCTGATTATTTCTTTAAAATTCATTAGTTAGCTCCTCCAAATATCACTGGTGTAATTATTGGAAATGTTACTAGCGTCTCATTGTTGTCATCGCATGAACTTCTCTATAAACGTTAAAACTTGATTATGGCTTTGAACTGTACAGCAAAGTCATACTATATTCCTGCACTCCAAAATGTGTGTTCAGGTTCGTCGCAGATTTCTATCATCTTTTTTTCAAGGTTGGTTTTCATAATTTCCACAATCTCCTGGTACAAAGGGTCATAAAAAACACTAAACAATTCCAAGGGATCCTTCTGACAATCAAAAAGCTCCCATTCTCGTTCTTGACCTCCTTTATTGGTGCCTGGAAGGCCATAATCCTCGTTATACCAGTAGATCAGCTTATAGCGTTGATTCCGTATCCCGTAGTGAGAGTAAGCATTGTGGTTAGGGTCACGATGCATCCAGTATCTGTGGTAAGCAACCTCAGGCCAATCCTCTGGAACGGTACCTTTAAGCAAAGGTCGAAGGCTCCTACCCTGCATGTAGTTGGGAATTGGTAGTCCTGCAAAGTCAAGGAACGTGGGCGCGAAGTCGACGTTACATGCCATGTTTTTACAAATCAAACCCGGCTGAATTTCTTGTGGGTAGCGTACAAGGAACGGCATCTTAAACGACTCTTCATACATGAATCTTTTATCAAACCAGCCGTGTTCACCCAAAAAGAAACCTTGATCTGATGTGTAGATAACGATTGTGTTTTCAGCGAGTTTGTTTTCATCTAGGTAATCTAAAATCCTGCCCACACTTTCATCAATTGATTCAACCGTGCGCAAATAACGCTTTAAATATCGTTGGTATTTAAATGTACTCAATTCATCATTTGTGTTGAATTTGAATACTTCTCCAGTATCTTTGTCGATTAACCGCAACCTCGTGACGTCCTCGGGATTCGGAATTTTCCTGAGTGTGCTTCGAGGCATGATTCTTTGTCCAACTTCGAAGCCCCCTTCTGGTTGTACTAGCCCAAGGTCTGCATATTTCAAATCATCTTTAATTCGCATCCTAGCTTGTGATGCAGCATTTGCTCGGTTCTTATAATCGTCATCAAAGCTGTCAGGCATTTTGACATCTTCCTGAAAAAGATTTCTATTTTTAGGATGCGGCTCCCATTCACGATGAGGGGCTTTGTGGTGGCACATCAGGAAGAACGGCTTTGTTTTGTCGCGCTGCTCAAGCCAGTTTATGCTTTTATCAGTTATTACATCTGTGGCATAGCCAGGAACTTCAATTTCAATACCCATTTCAATCATTAGAGGATCAAAATATTCACCTTGCCCCGGAAGAACTGACCAAAAATCAAAGCCCGTCGGTTCATGATCTTTCCCTTCACCCAGATGCCATTTACCTACAATTGCCGTTTGATATCCTCCTGTTTGAAGATGCTTAGCAACGTTAGGCAATCGATTATCTAGGTAAGTATCAAGCGTAAATACTTTATTTACATGATTGTATGTCCCAGTCAGTATCGCAGCACGACTAGGCGTACAAATCGAATTTGTTACGTAGCAATGATCAAGCCGAATACCCTCTTTAGCTAGACGGTCAATATTAGGAGTTTGGTTGATACCACCGCCGTAACTGCTTATTGCCTTAGCTGCATGATCGTCTGCCATGATGAACACGATATTGGGTTGGCCTGCCATACAAATCTGCCTTGTTTCTTAATGAGCTAAGTTTATCAAATAGCAGTAATCGTGACTAACAAACCCAGTCTTATAGATCATTGGAAATTATTGCTGTCTAAGTAGTTTTGGATGACATTACCTCGGCCAAGTATTTGGGAATTACGTTTTAGTGTTAAGATGATTTAGAGGTGAAATAAGCATGAAAGCTGTACTAAAATTGAATGTAGCAGATTGGTCAAAATTTGAAACGTCGTTCGCAAATCGTAAAAGTGCGCGTGAGGCAGCTGGAATAGATGCCCTAGCATACCGAGGTGTGGATGACCCAAATGTTGTGGTAGTTTTTGGAACAGTCGTGTCTAAGGAAGCATTTTTTGAATTCATGGGCAGCGCTGAACAACAACAGGCCATGAAAAACGCTACAATTCAAGGTCCCCCAGATATTACTTTCTTAGAGGGGTAATCCTGTTCCTACTAATTAATAGTAGATGAAAGAAGTAAGCTTAAAGATGATTAAACAGTATAAGCACATTAATGTGCTTATACTGTTTAATCATGGTCTTAATTTGTGATCCTGAGCAAGTATGCCTAATAGCATATTCGAAGAAGTAAATTTGTTTTTTGATGCAACTGTAAATCGCCATGGTCTGGAAGAGGAGTAGAAAGAGTAGCACATTTTGCAAATGCGAGGTTTTGTTTATTTCATTGACTATGGGATGGCAATAAATTTTACTTTCCATCAAGAATTAAAGCTAAACGATGTAGTATAATTTTATAAACGCCTAAAGACTTTAAATTAATAAGCTAAAACCATACATCCAGAGGAGATCTTAATGCCAAAGTACCATGTAATTCATACGCACACCAAAGAAACTTGCTTCGGTCCTCCTAATGAAAACCCAGAAATGATGCAGCTCTGGAAGCAGGTCCGAGGAAATGCTAAAGAAAATAATGTCACCATAGAGTCTTGGGTGGTTAATCCTACTGAGCACATATTTTTTATCGTATTAGAAGGTGCGGACTATTCAGATATCGAGAAAACTATTGGCGATTGTAAAAAGACAGGGGAATTTCAAATCACGCCAGTAATAGAACCCCCGTTCTTTTAGGAATGACTACTTTTGCGCTGAGAAATTAAACGATTTTAGTTGGTGAACATATCCAGGATATTGCTAAGACCAGATCCGTC
>CAYFHW010000137.1:0-3128 GCA_964343095.1 uncultured Anaerolineaceae bacterium
CTCTTGATGATTATATCGAGGGACCTGACCGCTAGAGTTCAGTATCTAGAATCTACAAAAAAGGCTGCGTATACGTGGTCTTTTTTGTAGTCTTTTTGTTAGCGAGGCCGTTGAGATTCGTTGACGTTGCCTGGTACATTCTTCCCAGCATCTGTAAATGCCTTTGTAACTGCGTCTGTATTAACTTTTGCCGCTGGATTCGAAGATACCCAATCCACACTTGCTTCTTTCGGCGCGATCTGTCCTTGGAAACGAGGCATGACGTAGCGTGACCATAATTCAAGGCTGTGTACTGTTTTATCCCAAGTTGTATATTCTCCTGGTCTCGTTAGCATTCCTCCAAAACCCCCCGAAATTTCTAAGACATGTTCAATGATTGGTATGGCATCATCTGGGGTGCCGACGATTATGGAACCTCGTTCTATAGCTGCTTCCAGTGACCCTTCCCCAGGGGCAGGGCCACGCCCTATAGTTGCTCCAAAATAATCTTCTGCTTCATGTCTAAACATTTCACGGATATCTTGAATAGCTTCTTTTTTTGACTCTGCTAGATGAAAAGGTAAAACAACGCGCCAGTCTTCACGTGAAATAGTTTTACCAGATTCTGCAGCTGCCTCGCTTGCCCAATCCCACGTTCTCTCTAAGGACTGTTGCCCATCAGGGTGATTTAAGGCATTTGAAAGGATTCCAACACCATGTTTACCAGCGGTTATAGGTCCTGCTGGTGAGAATGCTGCTGCCACTGCAACTGGTAAATGTGGGTATGTATAGGAAGCTAGTTGAAGACGGGCATCCTTTAAGGTAAACCAGTCGGTCTCCATGTTTACGATTTCACCACGTAGTAATGCAAGAATGGCTCCGAGTGATTGGTCCATCATACGGCGTTGTTCAAGTGGATCGATCCCCATCATGTAAGCATCAGATGTGAGTGCGCCAGGGCCAACACCTAGCATGGCACGTCCTCGAGTCATGTGATCGAGTTGGACAAAACGATCAGCAACAATAAGGGGGTTGTGGTATGGAAGACTTAGAACGCCGGTTCCAACTTTGATTGAACGTGTTCGTTGGGCAGCTGCAACCATTACAAGTTCCGGAGAAGCAATTATTTCCCATCCAGCACTATGGTGTTCGCCAATCCAAACTTCGTCAAAGTTGAACCGATCCATCTGTTCGATATATTCAAGATCTCGTTCAATAGCAATTGTTGGGTTTTCATTAGCACGATGAAACGGGGCAAGAAATGCTCCGAACTTCATGCGTTTCGGGCGATATATTTCTGTAGACATCAATTCCTAAGTTCCACCTATTCCGGTTAGACCGTATCTGGGGTAAGGGCCAAATGCTGCGCATTCAAAATGGGCAGTACCAACTTGGTTTCCACTTTTCAGTCGTACGAAGCTTTCAGCTAAAACTGAACCAAAATCTATTTCTTCCCCGTCAGGATCAATAATTTTGTATGGATGTGAGCAATCCCAGACTTCACCCTCTTCGTGGAAATCACCTCTATATGCACCTTGTCCAAGACGGTCATTAAACCCTCCAAAATAGCCTCCACCTTGACAATACACCCAACCCATATCTTCCAATTCAAATTCCCGTAAGGTTCCCTCGGCGTCAGTCAGTGCAAAATTACCAGATTTTATACGGGCGCTCCCATCATAGAATTCTAAGTTATGAGTTACCTTTTTGACATCAATTGCTCGATCAGTTAGCAATATTTCTCCAGTTCCAAGGGGACGTGAGCCATCAGGATTCTGGATTGCCCCAGACCATTGGATACCATTTTCGTCTTCTACAAATTCATAAAATCCGCAATGGTCCTCCATTGTATAAAGCACCCAATTCCGCAGACCTTGTGGACGTTTTATTTCTGGCATAGGAGCTGCATGTATGCTGTGCGCACCTCTACCAGGTAGAAAGCCCCATGAATGGTTCCGAAAAACGCCGGATTTTTCGCGGGTTAGTTCGAAACGTTTCCCCGCTACTTCTATCCATCCTTCACATCTTCCTGCAACCTCATAAGTCATGCGTTCTACTAGTAGACGGCCGTCTACTCTTAATTTACTAATCGGACCATGATAGGGAATTGCTTCCGTATAACTTATAAGATCACAGGCTATTCCGAAGTCGTTCTCTTCAAGTACAAGCCTAATGGCCTTCATTGGTTCAATTATTTCAATTCTTAACGGCCCAGCCCCGTAATGATCTATATTAGGTCGCCATTTCCGTGAAACACGATAATTGTGTTGATTACCTTTATGGCGAATACAGACAAAACCATCTAAAACATCATTATTTTGATAAGTTCGAACAGTTGAAACTAACTGAACTTCTCCGTCTGAGTCACAAAGACAGATATAGTGTCCGTTATTCCAATGTTGATCACCGCTTAAAATAGCTGCAAAAGTATCTGGAGTCTGATGTAAGGGAAATTCGTCAGTTTTGCTAAGCATAAGAGTTCCTTGTTATGGGCTATGGCGAGTTGTTTGACTACCACGGGGACGTAATTCGTGATGACGGATTTTCCACTCACCATCCACACGGACCATGATATCGAAATATGTTGCATAAAGAGTCATAATTGCTTCCGGATCGTCTGCCATAAAATGTGTTGCTTGCACATCTGTATAGGTATGGGCTACGTCGCCACCTTCTTGAAATTCGACTACTTGATTGCCCATTAAATGTTGTGTAGCTCCGAAGCGTTCTAATGCTTCTCTCACATAATCCACAAAATCATCTGCACTTGGATAAGATGCATCACCAAACCCAACAACTTGTACATCGTCCACAAAGCAAGTTCGATAGCGATCCAAGTCACGATTATCGACGGATGTTGCATAACGGATCATGACATCCATGGTTGCCTTTTTATCTAATAATTCTTGTAGGTCGTTTGATGACATATGAACCCCTTTAGTTTTTTCCTGGTATCGATGATGCCCCTTCCCCTGTGTACAAGGGTGCACTACTGTCGTTCACATCACGCCAATGGGTATGGGCGAGTGTGTGCATGATGAACACGGCCTGTTGGGCGACCCAAAGGCCCTGTGCATCCTGAGTTTGATTGATAGCTTCTTTCGTAATCTTCAGTCCAAACAGTGGTTTTTCAGCTATTTTGAGTGCGA
>CAYFHW010000138.1:0-3023 GCA_964343095.1 uncultured Anaerolineaceae bacterium
ATTATCACTGAGTCTGCATTATCATTCCTAGGACTAGGGTTCCCCCCTGATTTCCCTACATGGGGTAGACTTCTTTACGATGGCGCAAACTTTATCCAAATTACTCCTTCTAGAGTAATTTGGCCAGGAGTATTTATAGCCCTTACTGTACTTAGTGTCAATTACATTGGTGATGGACTAAGAGATGCTCTTGATCCGAGATTGCGTGGTTCTGGACTTGTCTAGAGGGCGTGGTTGAGAGCTTGTTATAACTAGCTCTTAGTATTTTACATAATAATTCGCATTTTTTTTAGTTGCTACGTTTCTCAATGGAGCCTATACTTCCTCCAATTGGTCGTATTTTGACCAATATGGAGTACGAAGTGAGTAATTACTGGAAAAGATATTTAGGAAGAAAAGCGTCGCGTCGGCGTGTATTAGCTGGTGGTGGTGCTGCTGCTATAGGAACTGCAGCATTGTTAGCTGGTTGTGGAGATGATGGTGATGCACCTGCTGCCGCGACTGCTGCTGCGACTTCTGCTGCAACTGCTGCTGCGACTTCTGCTGCAACTGCTGCTGCAACTGAAGCAAGTGGTGGCGGAGAAGCTGCTGCGACTGCTGCTGCAACGGAAGCTGCTGAAGACCGCTCTCGATATGGTGGAACCTTTAATAGCCAGAAAGCTGCTCAAAACACAACTTTAGATCCGTCTGTCACTGTGACAGATGATCAATGGACAGCGGTGACGTATAATCATCTGCTCCATTATTCGTTGGTTGAAGAGGAAGCATGGGGAGATGCGGCTGAGTCATGGGAGCAGGTAGATGCTACAACTTTAGTCTTTAAACTTCGTGATGGTATTCGTTTTAACCCAGAGGCAGCAGGTGGTCGTGAACAGACTTCAGCTGATGTTGCCTATTCGTATAGTCGTTTCCCTGACAGCCTTAATGAGATGGGTTCAGAGGTTAACCAAGTTCAGTGGGGTTGGATGGGTGTAGATCGTGGTGCATCCTTCGATACACCTGATGATAAGACGCTAGTGATTAACCAGAGTATGCCTTTTGCTTCGAATATTGCCTGTCTAGGTTCTTCTGCTATGGCTATTGTTGCTCGAGAAAGCGTTGAAGCCGGTGGTGGACATCTGAAAGATACTCCTAATGCTGGTGGTGGTGCCTATATGTTCTCGAGCATAGATGAGTCTGGAAATTCATATGTGCGAAATCCTAACTACTACGAGCATCCCAAAGGTTTAGGTCGTTTTAATTGGGACATGCCATATATTGATGCATGGCGTGACGATATTGTTCCTGACGGTGCAGCGAGAGAATCCCGTTTCCTTGCTGGTGATTCTGACTATTTCGGTTCGATTGATCGGATTAAGGCTGCTGAATTTGAAGGCCAGCCAAATGTTACGGTCCATACAGGTCCATCGAACGATCATTCTATTATGCAGTTAGACGCGTATAAGTGGCTTCCACATCCGAAATTACGTGAAGCACTTTCCTTGGCGATTGACTGGGATGGTTATATTGATGTAGTTCTGGCCGGTGAAGGTGTACGAGGTACTCCGGTAGGTTCAGGATTTAAGTCGCTTGTCTTGCCTCAAGATGAAGTAAGACAACTCCAACAATATGATCCTGTGAAGGCTAAGGCATTATGGGAAGCTGGCGGTGGTGATGAAGTTTTCCCTGAGTTAACGACTATCATCGCAACGTTCTCAGCCAGTACAATTCATATAGAGTTTATCGCAAAGAGTATTGAGGATGCCCTTGGGGTGAAAGTTAATCTGATCCCGGCTGATCTTGCTAACTATGTTGCAATTGCAACGGCTCCTCCACCAGATAAAGTTTGGGATTTCTTTATTGCGGGTGAAAACTCGTTACCGACAATTCCTGATTACAATGCCTTGAACTTCTATACACCAGATGGTTATGGCGCAGTATTTGGTTCACTTTACTATGATGGTCATCCTGCTATAGCTGCTGGGTATTTGCCTGAGTCTGAGCTTGTTCTTGAGGTCACGAATGAGTGGGGTACAAAGATGCATGATTATTACATGGCTCAAGGTGCTTCTTTCGATCCAGTAGAGAGAGAAGGAATAATCAAGCAATGGCAGCGAGATGTTTATGAAAACTTCTGTTGTGTACTGCCTCTGCCAGTACAGTCGAGGAAATATTTTGCGTTGGGTTCACGGGTACAGAATGTTCCACCACTTCCTGATACTCCAGATAATGCCGCAACAGGCTTTCTCCGTGCGCATAATATGTACCTTGATCCTCAGTAGGATCGCGTATAGTCGCAACGTATAAAATTTTCCAGGTGTACAACGAATGTGTTGTGCACTTGGGAGCTAGCTGGAGAACGCATGCAGGCATATATAATCCGCAGATTGATTCTTGTGCCGATTACCTTGTTCATAATTTCTGTGATCGTTTTCGTTTTCATGCGAGCTGTTCCAGGTGATGCTGGTGTTGCAAAATGTGGTGCAGCTGGTTCCTTTGATCAAAAATGTTTTGAGGTTGTGCGTAAAGAATTGGGCTTAGATAAGCCTAAAATTGAGCAGTACTGGATTTGGTTTTCCGATATTTTCAAAGGTGATTTAGGATTTTCCCCACTGCAAAGAATTCATATTAATGAAGAGGTTTGGGGAAGACTTTGGAATACCTTCCAGATTGGAATTTTGTCACTTATATTTACTGTTTTTATAGGGATACCCATTGGTGCGATCTCCGCGATAAGATCGGGGAAAGTAATTGACTATGCACTTAGATTCTTTGCGATATTAGGGATCTCTGTGCCTAATTTTTGGGTTGCAACGCTTATAATTTTCTTACCTGCGTATTTTTGGCAAGTGCGTGTGGCCCCAGATTGGGTCGGATGGGAAGAGCCGTTAATGCATTTGAGGGTAGTTGCATTACCTGCAATTATTCTCAGCTTGAGTGGTGCGGGTGCAATTGCTCGTATTTGTAGATCGTCGATGTTAGAAGTGCTAAATAGTGACTATGTGCGTACAGCTCGTGCTAAGGGATTGAGAGAACGGGTCACT
>CAYFHW010000139.1:0-3012 GCA_964343095.1 uncultured Anaerolineaceae bacterium
TACCCCCGTACAAGTAGATCAAATACCTGATTCTTCACCAGATGAATTACTTGTAGTTGAAGCCGATGCAGGTAGTTTATCTATACCGGGAGCAGACTACGTGGTTTTCGTGAACAGAGGACTACCTGAAACGCATCCGGAAACCAACCCCCCCACACAAATCATAATAGCCACCGACATTCCTAAAAAAGAACAAACTGCATCAGAAATCAATGGCATCCCCTTAGTAGCACTACATGAAGATCGCATACTAAATGGATTTAGCATCCAGGAAGCACAAGACCTGCTGCGCGCTGACCGAATTGTAAAAGGCAACCGTAGCGAAAGAGTAACCTGTGATCATCTGGTTATTGCCCCCATATCTTCCGACGCAGGGCAGCCCTATTTGGAACGCTTTGTTTCAAAAGCTGTAGTAGTACGTTATGACAAAACAGACCAACATCTTGCGGCACTTGCCTCCAATCCAGACTGCTTAATTCTTACTGGCGGTCGCCAACCATCGGATTATTTATTCGATGCAGCCACTGCACGAGGTGTCCCAGTCCTATTATCAAGAACGGACACAGAAAATACTGTCATTGCGCTAGAGGGGATTTTTGATAATACCCAATTTCAAGGAGAACGAAAGCTCGAAAGGATGGTCTCTCTACTCGAGGGTTCTACTTTATTTGAAACTCTCGATCTTAACTAACAGCTTGTTCAAGGTGTTCTGTCGTCCAGGTAAGCAATACTGCCGGTGCTACAGGTCTCCAAAGCGGACGAAATATACCATTCCCAAAAGAAAATAATGCATTGAAGTTCTGTGCAATGCGATCTTTCATTCGTTCTGTCGACGGTGCTCCCACCGCATCCAACGCAAAAGAAACTGCCATTTCTCTAGTAGTCAATAATTTTTCAGGCCATTGGAAAATTACATCCGGCATCAAAACGGATGGCTCTATACCTACTTCCAGAAGCACATCCAAAATTTCCAAATAACTAGGCAACGACTTAAAGTCCTCGTCATATACCAACTCAAATAATGAAGCGTTGCGATTTGGGGGTGGTGGATTCCAAGTGGCAATAATTACACGCCGCTTAGCGGCATGTTCCATTTTTTTAAGTAAACTCGCGATTTCAGATATAAAGTAAGTCACATCTACTATCACAGCCACATCACAAGTAGGAAAGACAGCGTCTTCCCAGGTAGATTTAATTACATTCACATTTTTAATTTTCGAACTATTTGCTAACTCAATAAACTCACTGCACATGCCTAATGAAGGTTCTATGTTAGTCACACTTTTACAATGTAAAGCCAAGGGTAGCGCAGTCCTCCCCGCACCCCCTCCAATTTCCAAAACTGTGTCATCCTTCGATATATGATCCTTTAATGTATCCAAAACTGCATCAGACTTTCGAAAAGGATCAAACCTATAACCAGGTGCAGCCTTACTCCACAATGCACTATTTGTTTCTGGCAAATTCAAACTTTTTTTTTGCTGCTTAACGTCTTCGATAAGTTTCCTGTACCGATCATTCGCATTCATTTTCAAATCATCTCACCGAAGTTCACTAAATCATCACTGGCTAATCATTTAGATTACCTTGAAAATTTACATCTCCATTTTCATCAGTAAATTTAACTTGGCAAGAAACAACCGTTTGCGAAAAAGTGTCCAATATTCCACTAACATTGACAGTAGCCCCCTGAGGCAATGATGGAATAATTACTGAATTAACACTATTAACCACCGAACCATCATCCCCAACCAGATCGACTGTCATATAAAGGTTGGAAATATCCTTTTGCCCCATATTTTGAGCACTAATATCAAAATCGTAATAGGTATCATGTATCTCCTCACATCGCGACCCAGACTCAATACGTACTTCGGCAGGGATCTCACTTTCTTGTGAAGACTGTACCGTAGCTGTCTTGGTGGGTTTTGGGGATTCTGTCCTTTCAGGTGTAACCGTGACAGTAGCTTGAATTTGCGTCTCATTCCCCTCTGGATTCATCTCCTTAGGCACACTATTATTCCCGCATCCAATCCAAAACATGGAGCAAATAATAAAAACTGAAAGAGCTAAGACTAATTTCATAAAAGCTACTACCTAAGAGTTAATTACCTGACCAAAGTACTATCTTCTTCAAAAAAATAATCGACATCATCAAGAAGTGCCTCTATTTCATCTTTATTCTTATCAGTTTTACCTTCAGCACGCACCGTAATACCCATTGCATTAGCGTGGCGGCCAAATAACTCCAAAGAATTTCCATACTTCTGATGGCCAGCAGTATGTCGTGCACAAGCCAACAACAATTCTTCTCTTTTCGTGGAAGAAGTTCGCTCATAATCCTCTAACATACATAAGCCGATTTCCTGATTGTGGGGATCATTGCCTTGTTTTGCTACCCCCATTGCCAGTGTTGAAATTAAGGAGGTTCTCTCAGCACCTGACTCCAAATAAGCCTGTGTACAAGCCACGCTATCATCCTGATCTAAATTCATCATTGCCTGACTAAGTTTCCTTAATATATCAATCGATGAACAATTCCTTAACCCTGAGGGGGTTTCACCAAAACGTGTTTGCGGTGAATTGTTCATTTGAGCAGTATGATGATTCGCGTAATTGTAATCAGGCATATCGCGAACTAGAGTAGCAGTCTGGTTAACAAAGGTGGCTGCCACATATAGCAACTTTGTTTTATGCGGATGATCAAACCTGTCATAAAACCATGCGACGGTATTTGTATATTCATATCCGTGCTGAGGCATGCTAAATGCAGTAGAGTCCCGAACATCAAGAACAATGCGAGCAGATGCAATTTGAATGGTATCCAAAATTGATCGGACTGAACGACCTGCTTTTAAAAACATCGTAATTGCTTCAAGAAAAACAACATCTTCTTCATGAAGAATCATTTCAATCAACGACTCTTCTTCGACGTCGCTCAATAGTTGGGTTTGTGCAAACATACGCTGATCAGTGTTCGTCTCCTCTGTTCGAGAAACGGAAGATTTTGGG
>CAYFHW010000140.1:0-2994 GCA_964343095.1 uncultured Anaerolineaceae bacterium
AAAAACCATAAGGCTAGACCGGCAGCAACCAGCCAGGATATCCCTCCAGCACGAGGCGCAGACCACTTAAAACCCATAATCGTAACAATTAGCACAAATACGGGAAGTGCAGAAAGAAACCATGAAAGTAATGAAAGTTCTGGTCCTGTGGACATAAATTCCTCAATCGTAAAAAGAAAGCATAATGTTACTTGTGACTTAGTGGAACAACATTAGCCTACGGAGTGGGTACATCTACATGAGATCACTTAGATTTAAACAGGAAATTGCCCAAGAAATTCTCTAAATCAGCCATGCTTGATTTTGCTTGATTTTTTTTAAGTAGTGTCATCACGTATAATTAACACAGTGGGGCTGTAACTCAGTGGGAGAGTGCTGCCTTTGCAAGGCAGAAGTCGAGGGTTCGAATCCCTCCAGCTCCACCAAAACTCTCTACTAACAAACTATCACCGGAAAAGCATGACTTTGGCCTTTATTTGGCAGGTACTAGGAATTAGATGGCGTAATAATTAGCACCTTGAGTCCAAGAGTAACGGTCATGCAAATTTAAATACCAAATTTATATTAACTTTTTAATGAAGGAATGACTTCTTCTGATGTTAACCGTATAGCACTTGCAATGTGTCTTTTGTTCATTCCAGGCCATCCCAAACGCAATGTTGCGTGAGTAACTCCTAAATTGCGTATTTGATCTAAGATTACGATGGCATCATCAGGTGTACCTAGGATAAACCTATCCTCTGAAAGAACTTCAAACGGTGAAGTGAAATTCTCGTGAGATGAAATCGCTTTATCCTGACCCCAAGCAGCGTATGCTTTGTACTTTGATTCCAAAAAAGGCCTTGCAATTGCATACGCATCATCGCGAGAGCGCGCAATAAACATTTCTCTAGCGATAGGAATATCTGTAGGTAAGGAGTGACCATTCTTACTCAGATCTTCTTTGTACAGTTCGAGCTGCCTTTTCAGGTTGGAAAGGGATGAATGGGGGTTCATATACCAAACCTCACCTCTTGAGGATATGCGGCGCACCATCGCATCGCTATTAGCTGCAATCCATATTTTAGGATGCGGTTTTTGGACAGGAGCAATACCAATATTTGTATTAGAAATTTTAATGTATTGATTCTGAAAGCTAACCTTTTCTCCAGACCATAATTTTTTGGCAATATCAAGATTATCGAACATGCGTTGAACTCTTGTGTCCCTCTCTATACCGAACGCATCAAACTCCAAATCCCTGTACCCAAGAGCAGCATTAATGGTGACTCTCCCTCCTGAAATTACATCTAAGGTTGCTACGTCTTCAGCCATCTGCACTGGATTTTGCAAAGGCACTAGAATTGTGGATAACAGCCCCATATTACCTGTCTCAGCACTGAGCCTTGCTAAAGAAATCAATGGCTGCATCATTTGATATGGAGCGGTGAGGTAATGTTGCCCCGCATAAATATAATCAAACCCGCAATCGCGAGCTGCCCTGACTAGGCCTAAAACTTCTTCAAACCTTTGGACCATGTCAGATTCTGCAGTGTGCTGCAATAAACCAGAAAGTGAGAGGCCAATTTTCAAGTGAACCTTCAATCAGTAAAAGTAATAGTACCCCTCTAAATTAGCATTGGTGTAGCAAAAAGGCTAACGCTATTCATTCATATACTGTACTATCGCAAAGTGAAACTCCCATCTTCTCAAAATAATCCCAATGAACATAATTCCGAAGGAGCACCTGCCAAGGCAGGTCGTTTTTATTATGGCTGGGTTATAGCCATAAGCATGGCGGTAATTGGCGGCTGGACGCTTTCTATGGGCGTAGCTAATTTTGGCTTCTTCATCAACCCCATGAGAGAAGAATTGGACTTTGATCGCTCAGTGTTTGGCTGGGCTTCCTCCGCACGAACTGTAGGAGCCGCTGTGGGAGGAATCTTGATTGGCCGTTTAATAGACCAGCATGGACCTCGTGTTTTGCTTGCTGTATTTGGCGGAATAGGTGCTGCTTCAATTGCGTTAATTTCAATGATTAGCCATGAATGGCACCTCATAGCTATCTATGGAATTGTTGGAATGCTGGGGATGCAAGGTGGGGCGAATATTTACACAGGCTCAGTTGTAGCTAAATGGTTTGTTGTCAAAAGAACCAAGGCTATGTCAGTAATGTACCTAGGTTTGCCTATGGTATTAATATTTGCATTCCCTCTAACTCAGTTTTTAATAGATGAATTTGGTTGGAGAACTGCGTGGCTTGTAATCGGGCTTGCAGGAGTAGGGTTGATTGTCCCTATTTCTTTGTTCCTTTTAAGGCGACAACCTGAGGACATGGGTTTACAGGTTGACGGACTCTTCTCTGATAGCAGAAGCAGCCAAAATGAGGACGATACTAATGCCGTTGAGAGATCATGGACCCGTGCTGAAGCTTTGAGAAGCGGTACGTTCTGGCGCCTTACCCTCGCGTTTGGTTTACACATGGCTGGGCAACAATCAGTCTCCCTATATCGATGGGCACACTATGCAGACCAAGGAGTTGATCCCACCATTATTTCTTATGCTGCATCAATGGAAGGAGTTTCATCAATTATTGCTGTTTTTACTTTGGGATTCCTAGTTTACCGCTTCAGATTGCAAGGTCTTGCATCTATTGGGTTTATTCTAATGATTGCTTCCCATAGTTTAACGATCGTAGCCTCTACTGGGATTGAAGTCACCATTGCCACTATCCTTTTTGGGCTAGCCGTTACATATCTCGTTATGGTACAAAGCCTGATATACCCTGCATTTTTTGGAAGAGCCCACATTGGCGCAATTCGAGGAGTATCTCTGTCAGTATCTATGGGACTTGGTGCAGCATCAGCTCCATTAACTGGCTATGTAGCAGATTCCATTGGCACCTTTGCACCAGTTTGGTGGGTTGCTGTTTCTTTACTTGCTGTGAGTGCTTTTGTTATTGGTCGAACGAACCCCCCTGATGCTTAGCCTCTAATTTTTACCCCTGCCTTATCT
>CAYFHW010000141.1:0-2936 GCA_964343095.1 uncultured Anaerolineaceae bacterium
CCGGTATCGCTATAGCTGCGACTGTAGCAAACGTGGCACCCTTTTTGCCTTCGCCTCGCAATAAACGAGCCCACAAAGTATAGCCAAGCGCCATTGCCATCATACCGCCAAGACCAACGAAACTTACTAGCTTGGTCAGCGCGAAGTTTTCCATCCCGCCCTCTATATCTGCTAGTATTTTTGCTTCACCAACTGCACCCTCTGGCGCACCCGGAACGAGTGCATCCCATAGAAATAGCCATGTTGACAACATGACTATTGGTCCCAGCGCAAGTAGATATCCTGTAAAAGTTTTAGATACCATAAATATAAACCTCCTAATTAATTTTCCTTTTTCTGCTTGATAGATATAATCTTCCAAGCACTTGGTAGTGTTACAACTACCAAAGCAATTTTAATTAGATCCCCGGGAATAAACGGCCATAGTCCAAAGTCCAAAGTTTTACCTAAATCCATATTTATGCCATTGGCTGATAGTACCATGTACAGCCATGGAAGGCCGATTAGATAAATCGAAATGTTACCGATAATTAGTGCAGCCGTAGTAGCGATAATCTTTTCAGACCACCCTTTCTCTGCAAGCTTTCCTATAATATATCCTGCTAGTACGAATCCAATTATGTATCCTCCCGATGGTAGGGCAAAAAAGGAAACTTCTCCCCATATGGAACCACCAGTCAATCCAAATGAATAAGTTCCGTCCATAATCGATTTTGCAGAACCCGCAAACGCTGGTAATCCAGCAAGTCCAGCCAATATATATAGCAGCAAACTTTGAATGGCCATCCTACTTCCAAGTATTGCCCCCGTGAATCCGACGGCAAGCGTTTGCAATGTTATTGGAACAGGGGTTCCATCGATAGGGATTCCTATAGAAGAGAAGATATTCGTGTACCACGAAGGGGGAGTAAAAGAAACTTGGCTAGCTATTCCAATAAAAATTGTAAATCCTAAAGTTAGTAATATTTCTTTGGAAAGAGAGCGGTTTGGGAAAGAGAAATCAATGAGTGTTCGTTTAAAATGATCAGTAGCAGTTGAAGCCATAAATAGTGCTCCTAATTTATATGATATTGTAACTTTAACAATTAGCTTGCTGGACAGTCAATTGAGATTATAGCCAAATAGGTTCTTCTAAAAACAAATACATTTCAATAATTTTTAGCGCTAAAAATTTTCCGCTATATATTTTTCTGCAAAAATAGCCGCTGTAGCTCCATCACCTACAGCAGATGCCACCTGCATAGATGATTCTGCTCTCACATCTCCTGCACCAAACACACCAGGAAAAATAGTTTCCATTTTTAAATTAACGTGCAGGTGACCCTGCTCGTCTGTAGGCAAAACACCATTCAAAAATTGCGTGCTCGGTGTTAATCCAACATAGATAAATACGCCATCAACCGTTTTTTCATATGCTCGATTATTCTCTAGATCGTTCAAGACTAAAGAGCTCACTAAGCCATTGCCTTTTATCTCTTGGACTGTACTATTCCAAATAAAATCCATTTTATCGTTGGAAAAGGCTCTCTCTTGGAGAATTTTTTGGGCCCTTAATTCATCACGACGATGAATAATGGTCACTTTTGAAGCAAACCGAGTAAGATACGCTCCTTCTTCAACAGCTGCGTCCCCACCGCCTACTACCACAAGTTCTTTATCTCTAAAAAAAGCTCCGTCACAAACAGCACAGTATGAAACTCCTTTGCCGGAAAATTCGTCCTCTCCAGGTACTTCTAGTTTATTATGCATCGAGCCTGTTGCTACGATTAAAGCTTTGCTCTCAAAAGTACCACCGTCTGTGATTATCTTTTTATATTTACCTTCTAAATCTACGCTTTCCACTTCGACCGTCTTCGTTTCAGCGCCAAATTTTTCTGCGTGATCCATTAGTTTCTGACCAAGTTCAGGGCCTAGTATTGATTCAAATCCTGGGTAGTTCTCTACATCTTCAGTAACGGCCAGTTGACCGCCAAACATTCCACGTTCCAAGATCAAAGTTTTTAACCTCGATCTCCCACTATAAAGTCCAGCTGCAGCACCCGTTGGGCCACCACCAATGATAACTAAATCATACTGTTCCATTAACTACTCCTGGAACCAATTAATTTAAAAAGAATCAGCTAATAACTTTAGAAAGTAATTTTTCCTTAATAGATTTTTTCGGGTGAGCACCAACTACTTGTGCTACAGGCTCGCCATCCTGGAATACGATCAAGGTTGGTATGCTCATAACCTGGTATTTCAACGCAATATTTGGAGCATCGTCCACGTTTAACTTAGTAAATTCCATATCTGAGGAATATTCATCCGCAAGTTCTTCAACTATAGGAGAAACAATCTTACAAGGGCCACACCATGGTGCCCAGAAATCTACTAAAACAGGCTTTGAAGAATTTAACACTTCAGTTTGGAAATCTTTTTCACTCACGTCTTGTAGCTTAGCCATATCTTTAGGTTACCTCCTGCATAAACGATATAACGTTAAACATTTATTAAAGTATCCGGGGTAAAAACTCCAGAAGAATAAATAGAAACCACGTGATTATAACAGACAGAGCTAAAAAAGGTTAAGGGGGAATCAGCAGGATTCTTTATCGTTTATTAAGATATCGAACTCGATCAATAATGTTAGGTAAAGTATCAAGAACCGTTTTTATATGCTTATCTGTGTTACCTTTTCCAAGAGTGATTCTCAGGCTCGTACTCGACAAATCTTTTGGCAGCCCTAGTCCCAACAAAACATGAGAAGGTTGTCCATTGGTACAAGCTGAACTACTGCTACAAATCACAAAAGGACGTAGAGATTTATGCAAAAGGTTTCCTCTTACACCTGGAACAGTAAAGTTCAAATTATTAGGCAAACGATGATCAATGGATCCATTAAGGATCAAATCAGGGAAATTATCTGTTAAGCCTATCCACAATTGATTACGTAA
>CAYFHW010000142.1:0-2916 GCA_964343095.1 uncultured Anaerolineaceae bacterium
CACACAGTAGCTCGCTTGATCGGTTCACCACCAGGATATGTAGGCTATGACGATGGTGGTCAATTAACTGATACGGTTCGCCGTAAGTCCTACTGTCTCATTTTGCTTGATGAAATTGAAAAGGCCCATCCTGAAGTATTTAACTTGCTTCTGCAAATTTTTGATGAAGGAAATCTTGCTGATGCAAAAGGTCGGAAAGTTGATTTCCGTAATACCATCGTGATTATGACTTCTAATGTTGGTTCAGACCTTATTAAGAGAGACTCAAATTTGGGATTCTCTGTTACGAGTGATGAGGTGCAGAGCCATGAAGATGCTTACCAGCGAATGAAGGATAAAGTTTTAAATGAGCTAAAAAATGTCTTCAGACCTGAATTTATAAATCGTATTGATAACACTGTAGTGTTCCATGCCCTGACAAAAGAACATATTCGCAAGATCGTTGACCTTGAACTGAGACAAACGGAACGTCGTCTTAGTATGCAGGGAATTGCCTTGGAGATAACTGAGAGTGCGAAAGATTGGCTCGGTGAAAAAGGTTATGACCAGGTATTTGGGGCAAGACCATTACGGCGTGTGATTCAGGAAAATATTGAAGATCAACTCAGTGAGATGTTACTGGCTAGTCGTTTTGTTGCTGGTGACAGAATTGTAATTACCGCTAATTCTGAAGATGGTCTTTCAATTGAATCTGCTGAGCCTGCTGAAGAATCAACTCCTTCGGTAGCTGGATAGGGTGTAGTAAGCCTTTAGTCTTTGTGTTAGATTGGTGGAAAGTTGACGCTTTTAAGCAGTTACTTTATCCTTACCTTGGTGTACCTTGCCTCACGCTGTTTTTCTGTATCTTTGAAAAAACGAATAATATTTTAAGGAGTCGCGGAGCATGACTTCGACGAATGTCGCTCCGGATTCAGCTTCTGCTGTGTCCGATGCAAATATCCCCCCATCAAATTTATACGGGAAGATCCCCGAAATTCTTGAGGTCCCTAACCTCATTGAGTTACAAATAAAAAGTTTTAACTGGTTTTTAGAAACTGGCTTAAGGGAACTACTTGATGAAATCTCACCAATAAAAGATTTTAATGAGCAGAAAATGGATCTTCGTTTCTGTGATTATATTTTAGAAACACCTAAACATGACGAAGACGAATGTCGTGATAAAGATTTAACTTTTGCTGCCCCGTTGAAGATTAATGTTGAGCTTGAAATCAAGGAAACTGGAGAAATTAAGGAACAACAACTTTTTTTCGGTGACTTCCCTCTGATGACTGAGCGAGGCACCTTTATTGTAAATGGAGCAGAACGTGTTGTTGTTTCACAGTTGGTTAGGTCACCTGGTGTTTATTACACCGCTGACCCAGATCCACAAACCGGAAAAATTCTAGGAGCTGCTAAGTTAATTCCTAGCCGTGGAGCGTGGCTGGAATTTGAGACATCTAATCGTAATATTATCTCAGTCAAAGTTGATCGCAAGCGTAAAATACCTGCGAGTATTTTAATTAGAACAATAGATGTCCCCGGAATATTACCTGGGGACTATGAAAATCCGACTTTTGCTAAGTACTTTGAATTGCTGGAAGCAGAAGGTGCAGGGAATGGCAAGCGAAGTACGGGTTTAAATAGGGCAAGTCGGGAGATTGAAGAGCATTTGGGAACAACTGATAGACTTCTGGCTATTTTTAAAGATGTTGATGTAGAAGGTGAAGAAGCATTTTTACGAAGCACCATTGAGGTCGGTAAGGATAGTACCGAGAATAAGAGGGAGGCGTTAATTGAGTTTTATCGGCGCATAAGACCTGGTGAGCCACCTACGCTTGAGAATGCTCGGAAGCTTGTTGATGATCAATTATTCTTTAATCCGAGGCGTTATGACTTGGGTAAAGTTGGCCGTTATCAGTTCCATAATCGAATAAGGAATGATGCGGTAGATTATGAAGAGGCGCTGGAGAATCGGTGCTTACGACCCGTAGATCTGATTAACCTTGTCGCTGAGCTTATAAATGTTAATGCTGGAAGGACAGGTACAGACGATATAGATCATTTGGGAAATCGGCGGATTCGTGCAGTAGGTGAACTTGTACAGCAACAATTCCGAGTGGGTTTACTAAGAATGGAACGAGTTGTTCGCGAACGTATGACTATTACAGATCCAGCTGAAGCAACGCCGAGTGCATTAATTAACACACGGCCAGTTGTCGCTACAACAAAAGAATTTTTTGGTGGTAGTCAACTTTCGCAGTTTATGGATCAAACTAACCCTTTAGCAGAACTCACGCATAAACGCCGATTGAGTGCACTTGGTCCTGGTGGGCTTTCACGTGATCGAGCTGGATTTGATGTTCGTGATGTACACCATTCGCACTACGGCCGTATTTGTCCTATTGAAACTCCTGAAGGTCCGAACATAGGACTTATAGGTTCCTTGGCGACCTATGGTCGGCTTAATGATTATGGCTTTATTGAGACACCTTATCGCCGTGTTTTACGTGAGTTTTCTCCGGAAGATTCTGGAATTCGAGGCAATTATATACGCGGGAAGATAAAAGATGAAAAAGGAAAAGTGGTTGCAGAGGATGGCGAGAAGATTACTGCTGCGCTTCAGAAAAAGTTAAAAAGTCTAGGAGGGTCCGTTCCAGTTCGTCCTCGTGCTAGCGATGAGGTTGTGTATCTGGACGCTAAGAAAGAGGATGATTTTACAATAGGTCAAGCAAATGCATTGCTTGATGATGATGGATTTTTCCTTGAAGAACGTGTTGAAGTACGGGATAACGCAGACTTTAAAATGGTTCCACCAGTTGAGATAGATTATTTGGATATTTCGCCAAAACAGATGGTTTCGGTTGCTTCCGCCTTAATTCCTTTTCTTGAACATGATGATGCAAATAGGGCTTTGATGGGGGCAAACATGCAACGTCA
>CAYFHW010000143.1:0-2875 GCA_964343095.1 uncultured Anaerolineaceae bacterium
TGAAAACACCTGCTGATGTAATATCCGGAGTATGAATGTATGAGTACCAGTCGAGCCACTCATCAAAATGGTCACGATCAGAGCAGGTTGCAAGGGTCATCATAATTGAATTGGGGTAACGGCCTTCCATCTGCAACTCCTACCGGCACTTGAATCAGGACAATATACCAATCGCTGTATCTCACAGCAATGCTAAGCTATTTTTATGGATTGGCCCTGGCATTTCGTTATTCCAGTTGCCATAGGAGCTGCTTTTGTAACAGTCCTATTGGTTAGATTATGGCGCCGTCTCGTGTAGGTGTATATGCGATGGGTAATAGGACTGCTCAGCTGCTATGTAGTTTTTAGCTCTTGTCTTTCACCATATGATGAAATTGATCTTGTGCATTCAGATAAAAATGGTCTGGACGCGCAATCCCCTAAAGTTCAATCGCAAGATGATGCCTTTTCTGACCAAAAGTTACCTTGGTACTCTCCAAAGTTTTTTTATGGTGACCTTTTTGCTCGTGCGGACTGTGAGTCGGAAGCTTTATGTAGCAGTTCCTATGCCTCCAGTGTTTCTTTGGCTATTACTCTAGACTATTGCTTTCGAGTTTCAGAAGGAGACACGAAAGCTTTTGCTGATGCTGTTGTTTGTGCAAGATCATTTTCTTTGCCGTTACCGGTCGCATTATACTCAGCTCAGCTAACCTCCTTTAATCCTTAGGTTTTCGCGCAAGCATTTGAATTACAGATTCGCTTTTATTTTGTTCGTCGGTATTTTTCGTTTCTTCAAAGTAAAGCAATTCCCAATCCCTAAATTGGTCCTCTAGTTCGGGTGGGTGTACAAGAAAAGCATCATTGCTCGGTCCCCTCTTAAATTTTTTTTGCGCTTTGCTGTATGTTTGCAAAAGAATGTGTCCCCCTGGTCTGATAGCTTGTTTGAGTCCTTGGAAAATGGATGGTTCATAAAAGTATAGATTGGTGGCAAGATCCCATACTTCATTGCCAAAATCAAAAGCTAGTAAATCTGCTTCCAAAGTCTTAATTTTTACACCAAGTTTGCTGGACATCAGGTCACACCAATCTAGTGCAGTCTGAGAGATATCTATAGCAGTTACCTGATATCCATTCTGTGCAAGAAAAATAGCATTTCTTCCTGTCCCTGCGGCCAGACAAATTGCTTGCCCAGGTGGTAGTCCTTGGATCATTTCGACCAGAAAAGGAACAGGTTTCATGTTTGGTTGATAATCTGGGGCTTTATAACGTTTTTCCCATGTTTCCCTAGAATCTTGCGTTCTTTTATACAATTGTCAGCCTTTAAAACCTTTTTTTATATGGGTTATTAAGGCGTTGAGCTAGTTGTTCGTTTGAACTCATTATTCAGTTTCAACAAAGGGTTGTTCAGGTCCTTGTGCAGCTGCTTCTTTCGTCCACCGTAGCATTTTTTTGATTCGTTCATGCTCATCTAGTATTTGCTCTTCAGAAAGTGAATACGCATAGCTTTCTGGCCCACCGGGTCCGCTTCGTTCCCAGAGTCCAAGCAGTTCTTCTACTTCATTCAAAACTTGTTGGGGAACAGCTTTTCTGGGGAACCTTAACTCAGCTATTCGCCTCCACGCAGCGGCTAGACTTTGCTGTGGAGTACCGACCCCCTTTTGCAGATCTTCTTCTATAGCAGAATGTAACCGCTCGATTGTGGGCTCTAGTTGTTTTGCTGTATACAAGATTTCAAAATCTTCTCGAAACATCGGTGGTAGTTCTGAATCTTTAACCATCATTTTCCTGCCAGATTTTTTAATAGAAGATTATGTTCTTCTTGTCTTAGTATGGTGCCATATTATTTTAGGTTGGATCTATAAAATCCAATTTTCTAGATTTACGAATTCACAATAAAATAGAAGATGTATTAAGTATGTTGGTCTTAGCTATTGAATCTTCTTGTGATGAAACTGCGGCTGCAGTTATCGAGAACGGTAGAAAAATTCACTCCTCCGTTGTTGCTAGTCAAATTGAATTGCATGCCCAGTATGGCGGTATTGTTCCCGAGGTAGCCAGTCGAGAACATTTGCGGGCTATTATCCCGGTTATTAAGCAAGCGCTAGAACAAGCGAGTTGTTCGATTGATGACCTTGAAGCAATAGCTGCAACGCGTGGGCCCGGTCTTGCTGGTGCTTTACTCGTTGGCTATAACACCGGAAAAGCTATAGCACTATCAAAGAATCTACCTTTTCTAGGGGTAAACCATTTGGAAGGACATGTTCGAGCAAATTGGTTAATGGAAGAACCACCACCACTCTTTCCGGCCTTGGCTCTTGTTGTTTCTGGTGGACATACCGATCTGGTTTTTATGAAAAGTGAAAATGAATATGAGCGTTTAGGCGGAACCCTTGATGATGCTGCAGGCGAGGCATTCGATAAAGTTGGTCGGCTTTTGGGGTTACCTTTTCCAGGTGGGCCTGCTATAGCCAAAGAGGCTCTTTCTGGTAAAGCTTCCTCTCTTAAACTTCCACGTGCTTGGTTGCCTGGGACAGCAGATTTTTCTTTCAGTGGGCTTAAAACAGCAGCTCTACATAGTGTCCGCAAAGAAACTTGGTCCCCAACAGAAATTGCATGGGAGTTCCAAGAGTCAGTGGTTGATGTGTTATCTGGGAAGGTGTCAAACATTGCTAGTGACCTTGGTGCTAGAGAGGTCTTGATTGCTGGGGGTGTTGCCTCCAATCAAAGGCTTCGTGAGGAATTGAGAAGTAGGGTTTCTGTTCCGGTAAGAATTCCACCGCCTTCGTTATGTACAGATAATGCGGCAATGATAGGAGCAGCGGCTGGTCCACGCTTGTCTCGTGGTGAGCGTACTCCTTTGAATATGGATATCTTCAGTACGAACGATTGGTCGGTG
>CAYFHW010000144.1:0-2867 GCA_964343095.1 uncultured Anaerolineaceae bacterium
TTGCTCGACTACACATGAGTGAGGACTACCGCGAAGTAATAGTTGAAGAAACCCTTGCCTATAACATGGGTCGTATTCGCGACGTCCGCCAGGGGCCAGATGGTTATATCTATCTAGCTGTCTCAGATGGTAATGGGGGTGGCAGAGGTGATTTCGAGACTACTTCCATCGTGCGCTTAGAGCCGGTCGATTAGTTTTTTAACTTCGATAAAAAAAGGGGACTTTTTAGTCCCCTTTTTTTATGCGATCAAATTACAACCGCCTTCTCACCCGAGGGAGTATAACTAATGGAACAAGACTTAAGTCATTTTCAAAACAAGTTAGTAACTACAGAAGATCTATTTTTTACATGGTTATTGCGAGTAATTGTTGCGGCAATACTGGTGGGATCGGCTCAGATCGATGATGCCCCTCCCCTTGAGCTCGCCGCTAGCATAATTGCCCTATACATACTGATTCGCCTTCTAATGAATTTCAAAACTTTTATTTCAACTGCCCCATTTAGTCCTCAAATTTCTAAAGTGTTATTCGCGCTAGGCTGTTTATTTTTATTAAGTATGTCTTTCGCTACTATCCTTATTTTTATCAATCGAATTGTCTCAATGGCTGCTGGATAAAATAGGGGTCAATTGGCATTTTAATAACTTTACAAACTGGAGCATCGCAGCCAAGTTTCTGAAGCGTTTTCTTTTGGTCTTGCCTTAACAGGCGTATTTTGATGAATTTATTGCTTGACCGCTAGCATTCACTTTCTTTCAGCTAGCGATCTTTAAGTATTTCTCTGGCCGCATTATGTCCAGGAATTCCAGTTACTCCTCCTCCGGGATGAGTTCCCGATCCACACATATAAAGCTTATTGATAGGTGTGCGGTAATTCCCATACCCCAAAATTGGGCGGGCACTGAACATCTGCCCCAGGTTCAATTTGCCATGAAAGATGTCTCCATTTATAAGTCCAAATTTTCGCTCCAGATCTATTGGGGTTAGGACCTGCTGACCAAGAATGAGCTCGCTAAATCCGGGTGCATATTTTTCAACTTGATTTATAACAGTGCTTGCAGCGTCATCTCGATGCGCATCCCAATTCAGACCCGGATTAAATTGATGACAAAACAAACTCGCAACATGCTTACCAGGGGGGGCTAGTGAATCATCCAATGTGGAAGGAATAAGCATCTCAACAATTGGCTCTCTAGACCAACCTAGTTCTTCCGCATCTTTATAAGCCTGATCGAGATAATCTACTGTTGGCCCAATAATAATTCCAGAAGTAAGGTGATCTTCGCTTGCGCGCTTTTGATTTTTTATGCAAGTAAACGCGGGTAAATCATTTAACGCTACATTCATGCGCAAGGTGCCGGAACCATTCTTATAGTTTTCAATTCTGCGATTAAATTCTTCAGGAAGATTCTTTGCATTAATCATTCTCCTAAATAGAAGAGTAGGATTTAAATTGGAAACTACACAAGAGGATTCGATTATTTCACCATCATCTAGTTCAACTCCTACCGCCTCATTATTTTTAACTACTACTCGACGAACTGCGCAATTGACTTCGATATCTACACCTTTTTTCTGTGCGTAGGAAGCCATAGATTGTGTTATCGCGCCCATACCGCCAATCGCATGGCCCCAAATGCCTTTTTTGCCATTTACCTCTCCAAAGGCATGGTGGGCCAAGACATAAGCAGTACCTGCTTGTTTAGTGTCACTGTAGGAGCCAACCAAACCATCGAAGGCAAATGCGGCTTTAACTCGTTGATCTTTAAAATAGTAATCAAGAAAATCTGAAACGCTCTTTGAAAATATATCTAGGAGAACTCGGCATTCATCAACGTTTAGTTTGCGAAAGCGATTTCCTAACAGAGCAGTTTTAAGAACATCCTTAAACCCCCCACCTGCATTAGGGGGAGTCTCAAGAAGAATGGCACGGATTTGATTCGATACTATCTCGATATCACGAAAGAAGCGATCAATTTGTTTTGCATCATGGCTTGAAAACTGGGCAATCTCTTTTTTAAGTTCATTTCGACTATGAACAAACGCAAGAAAGTTTCCATCGCTATGGGGGAAAATATTATTTACTTTGCGTTCAACAATTTTTAATCCGTGTTTGTGTAGCTCGAGATCGTTTATGATCTTTGGATTAAGCAGGCTTACCGTATATGCACCTACGGAATTTCTAAATCCAGGGTGAAATTCTTCTGTGCTTGCCGGGCCACCGACCTGTTCATTTTTTTCCAGGACCTTTACATGCATACCCGCGCTAGCTAAATAACTAGCACAAACAAGCCCATTATGGCCTCCCCCAATAATAATAGCGTCTATGGTCATTGCTACGAGAAAACGAGTTAAATTAGCTAATAATAACAAAAGAAAAATAAAGCTCTTGCATAACTTGATTTTTCAAAGGCAAAAAATGCCGGATTAGAGTACCGGGCTTAAGCCTCAATATTATTGCGGGCTGCTGCCGAGGGTGCTATGTTCAAAGTTGACAAATAATTAGAACAAATACTCGCAAATTTATCCCATCCAAAATTAAAGACTAATTGGAGGTCCCTGTGAAAAAAGCGATTTTCTGCTGCTTAGCGATATCAGGCTTGCTCAGCTCCACTTCTACTGCCCAAACTTATGTATCTGATTTCGTAGACGGTAAAATTAGCGATCGGCCAATTCGCATTCTGCAGACTAATTCTGCTGGCGATGATGTGTATGTGTTTAACCCTGATACCATGGAACAAGTTGGCTATATCGAAGACTTGCCTCACAACCACGGGGCGACAGTCCACGCGGACGGCCTTTATTACTACTTCACCAATGAGCATGATCATACTGTCGATGTCGTTGACACCCGCACATTCGAAATG
>CAYFHW010000145.1:0-2813 GCA_964343095.1 uncultured Anaerolineaceae bacterium
TTCCTGGGCGACACACGAAATTGACCGCTAAAGTCACATGCCCGTACTGGCCTTTGTCCAGGGAGGCTAGACCGCGAATCACCACTTTAAAAAGCTCGCCTTCCATAAGATAGGCGGCACTCAATCTTTAAAAGAAACTGGAGAAATGTCAAGTATGTGTACTCAACCAATCGTCTACGGAAGGGATATCCTCTACCGTCTTTGCTTGTTTTACACTCTTAACGATGGCACGCTCGACAACAAGAGTTGTCATTACAGCCAACGTAAGCAAGTGCTCTTCCTGAAGTTCCTTTCCTTCAGTAGAAAGGGCAAAAGCTACATCTCCATCCGCTACTGTATGAACAGGAAAAATTGATCGGGCCAAACCATCGTGAGCATGTATTGTAAGGCGCTGTAATTGCGAATGCGAAAGGCTAGCATTCGTCGCCACACAAATCAAAGTTGTGTTTTGTCGACTGGCTTCAACAGTAGCAGTATGTAATGCCAATGATTCTTCAATGGAAAGAAATCGACCTGCTTCACCACGTGGTGCAGCAATAACTTCACCTGACAAAGGTTCGTAAATACTGCCAATTGCGTTTGTCACCGCAAGACAACCGACAATCACGCCTTCAGGACCGATTAAACTGGATGAACCGAGACCTCCTTTTAAACAACGCTCAGCACCAGCCAGTTTAGCAATCGTTGCACCAGTTCCTGCACCGACACATCCTTGTTCAACTAAATCATTTGTGGCTACTTGTGCAGCCTCGTACCCCTGGGTAACACTTGGGTAGCAATCTTCAGAACCAATAGCAAGGTCAAAGATAGCTGCAGCTGGAACTATTGGTACTGGTCGAATACGAGTTTGAAAACCTATATCGTTTTCACTTAGAAATCGGGTAACTCCACTGGCAGCCTCAAGCCCAAAGGCCGAACCTCCTGTAAATAAAATTGCATGGCATCTTTTCACTAAAGATGAGGAAGCTAAAGCTCCAAACTCATGTGTGGCAGGAGCACCACCCCGAACATCTACAGCCGCGATAGAACCTTGTTCACACAAAATCGCTGTACAACCTGTCACTCCAGAAAAATCAGTCGAATGTCCAACTTTTAGACCAGGTACATCAGTTATGTCGTCTTTAGATCCAGTGGCGGAAAATATTTTCACATAAAGCTCCCTTACTCATTGTTATAAACATCCGAACGTGCCTGCATATACGCTAAAAGAAAGCCCTTTGCTATAAAAGATAAATCAGCTGTTAGATCAGCCAAGGACACAACTTCAAGTTCATTGGTACTCACAGAAATCACATTTCCATTTAAAGAGAACACAACATTCGCATTATCCCTTTGGGGAATGAACACAACTTCCCCTGAATCTACAACAGAAATCATCTGGCTAATAAGGCTAAAGCCATTTTGAGAACACAATAACTCAGCACTTGGCAACGCTTCCTCACCAACATTTAGATGCGCAAGTACTTGAATAGGATCAAGGTTTCCTACAAACTGCACAAATTCCTCCCAATTAGATTGACTAGGTAATGGCTTGGTCAGATTAACCGCTACACTTTCTGAGCGATCAGCAAGAGCATTATTAACCGCAACCAGACGCAAACTCGCTTCGACGACCTGAACTACAAGCACACTAACCAATGCAGGCCTGTCAGATGGTATTGCAAAAGGAAAAGATTTTAGAATTAGGTCCGCAATGACCTGTGGCTTAGGTAATAACGAATTACACCACAATTCTAAAAATAGCTTTTCATCTAAACCTACTGGAAAGGTGTTTTCTTTTTCCATCTCTACATTCTACGAAACATGCCGACGTGACGCGCGCTGACATTTTGGACAAAAATGTGTTCCTCGACCTGCAAGACGAATCTTTTTAATAATTGTTCCACATCGATAGCAAGCCTTTCCATCACGTCTGAAAACTTGAACATGCATATGGGCCTCTCCTTCGTCACCATACGCATCAACATAATCACTAAAAGAAGCACCCCCATATTCAATCGCACGTTCTAGTACTGAATAACAAGACTCTCGTAGTTTGGTAACGGCACGCATTGAGAGTTGCCCCGATGGCGTATCTGGACGTATTCGAGCTTGATACAAAGCTTCATCGACGTAAATGTTTCCTAATCCGGCAACAAAATTCTGATCAAGTAGCAGTGATTTAATTGGAGTTGTTCGGTTTTTAATTAATTGCCGTAGATAAGCTACTGAGAATTCCGCATCTAAAGGCTCCGGACCAAGTTTTTTCTGTAATTCCAATATATTCGTAGTTATTTGCCATGTCCCAAATTTACGTAAATCTGCCCACCTTAAATCGTAGCCACTCTCGAAAGATATATATGCACGCTGATAATTCAATGGAGGATCTTCTGCTGCAGTCCAAACAATTTGTCCAGTCATGCGAAGATGGGCAATCCAAAGAAAACCATTGTTCAGAGAAAAAACTAAGTACTTGCCATATCGACTAATCTCTTCGATCTGGCTACCAATAAAAGTATTTTTGAAATCATCAAGAGAAAGACTCCCTGCTAGAAGGCCTAATGTATCTTTTTCTATAAAAACATCTTTAATGACTTCACCTATAATCAGCGGTGAAAGACCTCGACGAATTGTTTCAACTTCAGGTAGTTCTGGCACGAAGATAAGAGTACTACGCTATCGTTACAATAGGAGCTAAATATGATTACGCATCTTTCAGGGACAGTCGCACGTATTGACATTGGTGACCTCACAGTTGAGCTCGAAGTCGCAGGAGTCAGGTATCAAGTTCTGGTACCAGCAGTTTTATGGCCAGAAATACAGACAATCGTAGA
>CAYFHW010000146.1:0-2810 GCA_964343095.1 uncultured Anaerolineaceae bacterium
CAATTTTACTGTTAATAGTCGTTGCTATTTTGATGCTCATCTATACCGTTGTTGGTGGCTTATGGGCGGTTGTTGTTAATGACTTTGTTCAATTGGTTTTAGCTTTATTAGGTGCCTTGGCTGTCGCTATAGCCGTTATCTCAGCAACAGGTGGCATGACCACACTACTTGAAAAGATTGATGATCTAAATCGACCAGAGTTGCTCTCTCTTTTCCCTTGGTCTTGGAAAAAGGATGGAGTGGAGTGGATAGGTGAGGCAGGTATTAGCATGGCTACTTTTATTTCCTTCTTAACATTGCAATGGTGGAGCTTTCGCCGTAGTGATGGTGGTGGTGAATTCATTCAGCGATTGCTTGCAACTCGTAATGAAAGTCAAGCAAAGTTAGCCGGTTGGGTTTTCCTTGTTGTTAATTACCTCATAAGGAGTTGGCTATGGATTTTAGTTGCTCTTTCTGCGCTTGTACTGCTCCCATCTCAACAAGACTGGGAACTTAGTTATCCTATTCTTGCTGTTGAATATCTCCCTCCAGTTGTACTTGGTGTTGTTGTAGTTTCATTAGTTGCAGCTTTTATGAGTACGGTTAGTACTTCACTTAATTGGGGTGCTAGTTATTTAACTCACGATCTTTATCAGAGATTTTTAAGACCTTCAGCGAATAGAAGAGAATTGCTTTTGATAGGGCAGCTCACCAGTGTGATCTTATTACTTATAGGAGTTTTGACAGCTTTAGTTAGTGACAGTATTGGCGCAGTTTTTCGTTTGGTAATAGCAATTGGAACTGGACCTGGTGTTGTACTTGTTTTGAGATGGTTTTGGTGGAGAATTAATGCAGCAGCCGAATTAGCTGCAATGGTTTGTGGTTTCCTGGTCGGATTGACAACATCTTTAATACCAATTGTTCGCATTGATGATTATGGGTTGAAACTTCTTGTGACAACTCTCATAACAGGAACTGTATGGTTAATTGTTTTAGCTATTACCCCGCCTGAATCTTCGGATGTCTTACACACATTTGTTCGGAAGGTTCGTCCTCCTGGACCAGGATGGAGAACTTTGAGAAAGGAACTTGGTGTTAAGCCAGTAGATCCATTCAATATTCTGGTTTTGCGCTTTGTTCTCGGTTCTTCTGTCCTCTTTGGTGCTCTTTTGGGTGGAGGTGCTTTCCTTCTTCATCAAGAGAGAGGTGGGTGGATAGGTCTTTCTATTTCCGTTATTTGCGCAATTTTGATGAGACAAAAAAAGGTCTTTGGTATTTCTAATGTTTCTTGAATTCATGCAGAGGGGCAGAATGATCAAAAATCAATTTTAATTTTGGGCTTTTTGCGTTCTACTCTTTTGCCGATTTTGATTGTTGCTCTCTTTGCGGTGGCTTTATTGGCAGTAAGCGCCAGGATTTGGCTTCCAGGGGACATGCTTGCGCCAGCACCAATGAATTGAACTTCGTCAAAATCTGTTTAGGATCTTTTTATGAATGATGCCCAAGCACATCCTGTTGATGAGGGCCTGGCAAGCCTTGAGATAGATCCTGATGTGCTTGCGAGAGAATTAGAGGCTGAACTTTTAGGGGACCCCTTGGATGATATTGATCTTGGGGGGTCTGATTCAGATGGTTTAAATGTTGCGCGCGAATGTGATCAGGGTCTGAAGTGGTTGAAAGAAGGTCATGGAGAGCGTTTACAAGGCTTGCGTGTTTTTTGTGAACATAGAGATCCCAGAGCACTGCCATTATTAGTTCCTCTTCTTCAAGAACCGTGTCCTGTTGAGAGGATGAGTGCTGTTTATGCACTCGGAAGAAATCCCTGTCCGCGTGCAGTAAAAATTCTCCTCAAGCTATTGAGAACTGACAGTAATGCTTATGTTCGAAAGGCAACTGCTTGGAGCTTGGGCAATTATCCTGATGCGCCTGTTCTGAAGCCTTTAATTCATTCGTTGCAGAATGATGTGGCTGCAGTAAGACTTTGGGCCTCAGGTTCCTTGGCTGAAGCGGGCGCGAGTTCTTTTAAAAAGGCATCATTAGCTGCAAGTCAATTACTTGTTAGTCTCAAAATTGATAATGAGTCTTTAGTTCGAAGTAATTGTATTTGGGCTCTTGGTCGGCTTTATGATGTTTTGGAAGTCCTCCCACGGGATGAGATTGAAGAAGCTCTATTAAATGTGCTTTTGAACGATGCTGAACCTTCAGTGCGTTATGAGGCACGTATTGTTCTTGAACAAATAGATAACCCCCCCCTTGAACAGAGGCTCAAGCGTTTGATCGATCAAGGCTTATTAGCTTGAAGTTTTGCTTTAATTACTCAACCTTGTAACAACAATCCCCTGTTTGGGTTTTTTTTTCTATATCATCACGGTCTGAAACTCAAGATGTATGCCTCAACGCATTCTGCGGTTCAAAATTCGACAAGATGGCCTTGTTGAAGAAACAGTCGAAGGAGTTGCTGGTGACTTGTGTCAGCAACTTACTGAAAAGCTGGAAGGGGCTTTAGGTGTGGTTCAGCGTTGTGAACCAACTTCGGAGGCTTACCTTCGAGAAGAGGTTCAATCACAGTCAATCTCTGCAGAACAAATTTTCTGATGTCTCATTTTAGTACTGTTAAAACCAAGCTTCGCAAACGCGAACCACTTCTTCAGGCCCTTCACGATTTGGGATATTCCCCTCTGGAAGGGGAGCGAGTGGTTAGAGGCTATAGAGGCCAAACTGTTAAAGCGGAGGTTGCAGTCGCCATGACTCAAGGTGGTGACATTGGCTTTCGTTGGAATGATGCAACAGAATCTTATGAGTTGGTTACTGATTTAGATCTTTGGAAACAG
>CAYFHW010000147.1:0-2765 GCA_964343095.1 uncultured Anaerolineaceae bacterium
CACAGATAGGTGGCCCAATGCTGGGAGGCCTTGCAATTACATTATTTGATTATGGGGGCATGTTTATTGCCATGGGTGCAATGCTTGCCGTCGGACTTTTATCAATTTTCCCAATTAAAATTCCTAAAGAAGCTCAGGGGATTAATCCTCGACTTGCTCAACTCAATGCTGATGAAGAAGAGCTAAATGCAGCTATTAAAAATGGGAATCTCTCACAGGAAGAAGCCGATATACAAAGAGAACAAATCGATAGCCGGAGAAAGATGATCACTGAACAAGGTGAACAAAAGGCTCCCATGCGCAAACAAATGTTTGGTGACCTAAAGGAGGGGCTTCGTTTCGTGAGAGGACATCGTGAAATTTTCACCCTGATCCTGCTTTTGGTTGGAACTGGTATCTTTATGATCGGTCCTTTTTCAGCACTCTTACAAGTCATAGCAATAGATAAACATGACCAGCCAGTAATTATGGCTACACTCCTTTATACGATTATGGGAGTAGCTATGGTGGCTGGTTCTTTCTGGATAGCTGGCAACCCAGAGTTTAAAAATAAAGGTGGCTGGTTTCTTGCAACGTTGATGTCTGCAGGTATTATTCTCAATCTTATGGGACAACTACCGGCCTTCTGGATGATTTTGCCAGTGATGTTTATCGGGGGAATTGCTGGAGCATTTTTTACGAATATAAATCAGATTTTGATCCAAAAAAATACCCCCTCAGAAATGATGGGACGCGTAATGGGAGTACATGCTCTAGGAATGATGGGTGTAGGCCCATTTGGGGCTTTGTTGGCAGGTTTTTTCGGAGAGCTGGTGGGCGTTTCAACAGCAATGACTATCAGCGGTATCGTCTTATTTATAATGGCCGGTACAGCTTTGATCACACAACCAAAATTGCGACGAATGTCGTAGTACACTTTTAAAAAAAGCACTTCGTTATTAGAAACCGTGTACAGGTGCCTTTACTTTTGATAGCGTGGTGGCTACAGTGCTTCGTTTGGAGAAATATAATGAACTTTGATGATACTCAGGAGCTCCGCGAATGGAGACTACAGGTTAGGGACTTCTTAAAAACAGAACGTCCGAATGAATACGATCCGGGGGCAATGAGCGAAGGAAATGTTCGTGAGCAGGCATGGTGGAACAACTGGAAATCAGCATTGTCCGAAAAAGGATGGGTTGCACCAGCTTGGCCTAAGGAATACGGAGGCGCAGGCCTTGGGGTAATGGAGCAATTCATCATGAATGAAGAATTTGCTGAAGCTGAAGCACCTGCTATCGGAGGATCTGGTGTAGGAATGCTTGGTCCAACATTGATTGTTCATGGTACAGAAGAACAAAAATCTGAACATCTTGGGCGTATTTTGCAGGGCGAATCAATATGGTGCCAAGGGTATAGCGAACCTGGTAGTGGTTCAGATTTAGCATCTTTGCAAACCCGAGCCGTAAGAGATGGTGATGATTACGTATTAAATGGCCAGAAAATTTGGACATCCGGAGCCCATCAAGCTAACTGGATGTTTATGCTCGCACGAACAGATCCTGATGCACCTAAACATCGTGGGATCTCATACTTTCTTATTGACATGGAAACACCAGGAATCAATATTCGTCCATTAGTGAACATGGGGAACATGCATCATTTTAACGAAGTCTTTTTCGAAGACGTACGTGTTCCCGCAAAAAATATTGTTGGCGAGTTAAATCGTGGGTGGTACATCGGTGCCACCACATTAGACTTTGAACGCTCAATGATTGGGAGTTCGGTAGGCCATCGTAAAGCGATTGAAAAACATCTTGAGTACTGGAGAAGCACGTCACAAGCAAAGAATTCTAACGCTGCTGCAGTACGTAACGATTTTGCAGATCGTTGGATAGAAGCGATAACTGCAAAAATGCTTAGTTATAGAGTCGTCAACATGCAAGCGTCAGGCGAAGTACCAAATTCTGAAGCCTCGATTGCAAAACTGTTCAGCACAGAACTGTCGCAAAGGATCGCAAGAACAGCTATCAAAATGCTGGGATTGTCAGGGTTACGTATTGATGGAGATGCACCACAACGCGGAAGAACAGGAGCTGGATATGTATCTTCTGTATCTGCGACAATTGCGGGAGGAACCAGTGAAATTCAAAGGAACATCATTGCAACAAGGGGACTGGGACTTCCAAGAGCTTAACTTTTAGGAGACATCATTAAATTATACCTGTGTTCTTGAATGACTCGATGTCTTCCCACGAGTAACCTATGTCGAGCAGGATTTCTTCCGTATGCTGACCTAGTTCGGGGGCACATGTATGGGGACCGGCAGGCGTTTCTGAAAGATGAATAGGTGTCCCAACAACATCAAGTTCTCCTAACGAAGGATGCTCTAACGATGTAATATATTTGTTTTCTAATACCTGGGGTTCCCGAGACATTGCCTCGTAATCATTTACTGGGCCACAAGGTATGTCTGCTTGATTCAGGATACTAAGCCAGTCACTACGTTTTTTTTGTAAAAAAGTAGCATCTAGCTCTGAAACCAATTCCTTATTGTTTACATTCCTTGCTTTAGGAGTGTTGAATCTCTCATCCATTGCAAGGTCATCTCGATTAATGGCTGTGCAAAAACCCGCCCACCATTTCGGATCCAAAATTCCTAACACAAGATACAAACCATCCGAACACGGATAATAAGTGAAGGTTGGGCTTAATCGCTGTGGTGATGTTCGTTGTTCTCTATTGCGTAAAAACCCTGTAATTGGAAACGACTGCATCGCAAGTTG
>CAYFHW010000148.1:0-2764 GCA_964343095.1 uncultured Anaerolineaceae bacterium
TAAATTCATTAATTCAGCTACGGCGAAAGAACTAACGTTCACAAGCCCCATTAAGAAATTCGGAACACCAAATTCTCCCGCGAAGCCTTTCACGAGATCACCATTGGCAAATAAATCTATTGCCGGAGCTTGTTCAATATTTACATCTTCCCATGCTGCATCTAATTCATCTGCAGCCATCATAGATAAGGAAGTATGGATGCCCTGACCCATTTCCGAGTGGGGTACATATATTGTGATGTTGTTAGTCGGGCCGATCTTAATAAAGGAACTAATAAACTTTTCTGGGCCTTGAGCTAATTCTTCGTTGGCGCGGCGATGCCTGCTCGGTCGTGTCGCGGAATATCCAATTAGCAGACCACCTCCGGCGATAGCACTAGCTAAAATAAAACGTCTTCTATTCATTTTCATTAGAGGCCCCCTTATGCATTCGCCAAAGCGCGAATTGCTTTTCGCACTCTTGGGTAGGAGCCACATCGGCAAATATTAGTAATACTGGCATCAATTTCAGCATCAGTAGGATTTGGATTGCTGGTGAGTAAAGACGATACCGCCATAACCATTCCTGGCTGACAGTACCCACATTGTGGAATCTGGTGGTCTATCCAGGCCTGTTGAACTGCGGTTAAATCAGGGTTAGATGAGTTAGTGCCCTCTGCAGCTGCCGCAAGGCCTTCGATCGTAGTTATTTCTTGCCCTTCTACAGAGTAGACCGGAGTAACACAGCTGCGAACAGAGCTACCATTCACATGCACAGTGCAGGCACCGCAATTTGCAATACCGCAACCGAACTTGGTCCCTGTCATACCGAGTTCATCGCGAATAGCCCATAACAATGGCATATCTGGCTCGATATCAAGCGTGTGCTCTACGCCGTTTACTTTGAAAGTTACCATTGCGAACTCCCTTGCTGGGTATCTAGGTGATCACTGCAGCATAAAGCAGGACAGCTATAGCATCAATGTGAAAATTGTTTATACGCCACTGTTTTCAATAGGTTGATGGAATAAGCTGTGGGAGAATGCCCAGCTCTAATTCAATGAATGATTACCAAATAATGGATTTCAATTATTCAGCTCTGGAAACGGTGGTTGTAGAAAAATCAGTAAATACCGAACTGCCTCGGTTGGCTGCTAAGCTGAGCGCAGAGCGCGTTTTCCTTTTCGCTTCCTCGAGTCTTAGCAAGGCTACAGATGGGTTTGCAGAACTCAGGGTAGCTTTGGGAAATAGTTACGTTGGTTTGTTTAATAAGATCGGTTCCCACACACCGCGAGGTGATGTTATAGCTGCATTGTTGGAAGTTAAAAAGTCGAATGCAGACTTAATGGTATCCCTAGGTGGAGGATCAATTATCGATGCTTGCAAAGCAGTGCAGCTTGCTTTGGATCAAAATGTAAATTCTGAGGAAGAGTTATTGCAATATGCTCAGCAGAGTGATGGGACTCAAGGGCCAAGGTGGGGTGACTTTAGCTTGCTATCCGAGCATTCGCAAGTAAGACAGATAGCAGTACCAACCACCTTATCAGGGGCAGAGTATAGTAATAATGCCGGGGTCCTGAATACCAAGAGGTCTGCTAAAGAGGGCTACCGCGGAAAAGATCTCTGTCCGCAATGCATTATTTATGATCCTCATCTGGCTACACATACACCGGAGTGGCTGTGGCTATCTACCGCTATTCGATCTCTTGATCATGCGGTAGAAGGATTTTGTTCCAAAGAAACTACTCCTTATTTAGATGCGCACTTTCTGAATGCAATTAGCATGTTTGCTGAATCATTACCCCAAGTAAAAGCAAATCCAGATAACCTTGAGGCGCGTTCGTTGAACTTTCAGGCAGTCTGGTTAGCTTGTTGTGGACTAGGAACCATACCCCATGGTGCCAGCCATGGAATAGGTTACATATTAGGAAGTCTTTGTGGTGTGCCTCATGGCCATACATCATGTGTTATGTTACCAGCAGTTTTGCAATGGAACAGTAAAGAGCTCTCTACAAGACAGAAAAGTATTTCGGCTGCACTGGGGAAGCCTGAATTCTCGGCAGGAGAAGCAGTAAAGGAACTAATTTCTGGATTGCAATTGCCAACATCACTCAGAGATGTCGGGGTAGAACTAGCTGAATTAGACACAATTGCTGAGAAAGCTATATTACACCCAGTAGTCCGCCATAATCCCCGCAGCCTGGCCAGTGCTGAGCAGGTTCGAGAGATCCTTGAACTAGCATGGTAGTGGTATAGTGATGCTGTGATGCTTTCGGCAAAACAACTACTAATCGGTTATTACAGTTGACTAAGGCGTTATTAACAGGACAATAGGCAAACGTTTCACAATAGAGGCAACTTCACGTAGAAGGGGATTTGGGGGTTGAAATACTGCCAGGAGACCTAGCCTAAACGGCACTCCGAGCTTCCTTTGTCAAACAGTCTGAGCGTTTTGAAATACAAAAAAGGTGGATACATTTATGAAAAAACTAATTAGCGGATGGTTGGTATTGTCTCTGGCTGTTCTGGTTGGCTGTGCTGCAAGTACTCCCCCGGGTGTTGGTGTTTGGGATGTTGAGATGAACACTCCATTGGGTGCACTGCCTGCTACGTTAACTCTTAATGCGGATGGTTCCGGCAGCATGAATGCCGACGGCCTCGGTGAAGCGCCTATTTCTGGTGTTACATTTGATGCAAATTCTATTAACTTCCAGGCAGAAGTTGATGCACGGGGCCAATCATTGGTTCTCGAGTTCAGTGGAACCGTAGATGGAGATTCACTCGA
>CAYFHW010000149.1:0-2737 GCA_964343095.1 uncultured Anaerolineaceae bacterium
TCACTAGAATTGTGCTGGGTTGCGCAAAAACACGTACAGGTCTAACAGAACGATCATGCAACCAATCGACTTTTTCAGACTCAACTGGCACTTGGTCAGAGAAATCACTCATACAGTAATAATGGGACTGTTTTAGTAAATATGGCAAGTTACATCTCTCACAAAATTGGATTTAGAGGTAGGATTTAGGTATGGCTGTATCTGTAACAATCGAAAACAACGTGGGTTTTCTTAAAGTTACGAGAGCAGAACGAAAAACAATTCGTTCCACTCTAAACGAGCTCAAAGATAACAAGGTACATGCTGTAGCAATTCGAATAGAAGCAAATTCCATAAATGATTGGAATAATTCAGATTTCCAATGGCTAAGAAAACTGTATCCCTTACCAATTGTGGCAGCATTAGTTGGTCAAATTAATGGGACTGAAGCTTTCTTTTCTCTCTCTTGCGATCTCCGTGTAGGAGAAAATACTGGAACTTTGACACTTCCTGAAAGTGATAACAAAACTTATTTAAATAGTCTAAAACAGTTAATTGGGCCGCAGAAATCCCCGCCTAAGGCAAATACCTGCATTGAGATGGAGAAGGCTCTAACTCTAGGATTGATATCAAGGATTACCTCAGAAAAGGAAGGCAGCTGGGCGTTATCACAAAAAGTGGCTCGGACCATAGCAAGTAGAGGGAAACTGGCAACCCGTTTAGCCAAGGAAGCTGTCTGGCGTGGACTAGACATACCGCTCGAACAAGCTCTTCGCTATGAAACAGATTTAACATTACTACTACAGACAACCAAGGATCGTAAAGAAGGTGTCCGTGCTTTCGTAGAAAAACGCAGTCCAAACTTTACAGGCGATTAATGAGTTAGTAGTGAAGTCGCTCACAAAATACTGCCTATTGACTAAAAAACTTTAAAATACCGGCAAATCGCCGTGAACCCCAAACTACTAGAGCAACATAGTAACTACGAAAGGTTCAGTAGTTCAGCAGGAATTTAAGCGTTAGACTACTACTACAAACTGGGTAACAATGCAGGCAGGAACAGGTATTTAAATGATTGTTTTATTAGAAGATACAGAGGCTTGGTCACTAATGATGCTAGTTAGTGCGGTAGCCATTGATAACGCCGAAATTTCTGAAGATGCTACAGAGGCAATTCGCCTTTGGAGATCAGAACACCAAGAAGAAAGTGAAAAACTGGCGGACTTGACCGACGAGTTGAATGAAGCACTAAATGCACAAATCGATCAAAAATTAATGCGTCGAGTAAAACACCTTGGAAGATACGAGACTAAAAGGACATAACATGGAAATCCGCTATACCGATGAAGAAATTAACGAATTGTTGATCGTCTTGGTCCGAAAAATGGCCGAGGAAGTTGACCTGCCTGCCAAAGATAAAGCAACTCTTAAACGATGGCGTTCTTCCGAAATGAAAATAGGTTCGGACGAGCTAACAGAATTAACTGAAAAAGCTAATGAAGATTTTGCACGTGGCTTAGAGAGACGTTCCCGTAGCCAAATTAGAAAGCCTGACTGGCGACAGTAATACGGAGACGTCATTTTGGATCCGGTCCTTTTCGAAATCGATGAACGTGGTGTAGCAACAATTACACTGAACCGTCCAAAACAATTGAATGCAATTAGCATGGCCATGCGTGATCTTATCTGGGAATACCTGACAGCTTGTCGGGACATTCCAGAAGTGAAAACAGTAGTCTTTCATGGAAATGGCCCATGCTTCTCAGCAGGAGCTGATATTTCAGAATTTGGAACTTCACCCAGTGTTTTTGCATCTCGTGAAGCACGACATGAGCGCGATTTATGGATTGAAATGTTAAAAATTGAAAAGCCACTTATTGCTCAACTACATGGGTTTTGTTACGGAGCAGGTTTAGAGTTACCACTATTTTGTGATCTGAGAATAGCTGAGGAAGGAGCGCGATTTGCTCTACCTGAAGTAACACTCGCTTACATACCAAGTGCAGGTGGAACTCAAACTTTGCCTAGAACAATTCCTGCTGGTGCAGCAACAGACATGATTCTAACTGGTGAACCTATTGGAACGGAAAATGCCTTAGCTTGGGGATTGATAACCGAGATTGTTCCTAAAGAAGAACTCCATGAAGCAACGGAAATAGCTATTACTAATGCTCTTTTGCAACCAACAGCTACAATACAACGCAGAAAAGCTTTATTACATCATGAAACCTAAAATGAAAAATTCGCTGAACGGCCAAGCTTTAGGTAGAATCGCGAGCATTGCATGAGCAACAAAAAATCACGGAGGGTTAATGAACACGATTGAATTTCTACAAATCTCATCGGCGATTGTGCCAGATAGAGAAGCTCTCGTAGAGGTTGGGGGCAACCAACAACGTCTTTCCTATCTAGAAATGGCAGAAACCGTTTCTCGACTCGCAGCCATCATCGAGAACTCTGGTGTTACACATGGAGATAAGGTTGCTGTCATGTCCCAAAATAGTGCCGAGTACGTGATGACATATTACGCATGTGCAATGTTGGGAGTAACCTTCGTACCACTTAATTATCGCTCCAAAGATGCAGAGATTTCCCACATGCTGAACATAAGTGGAGCTAAAATACTCTTTTCATCAGAACGATATACAGAACTAGTTAATCGCATTCGTCCTAGCTTAGATAGTACTAAGGTTTTCATTTGTTACGACTCTGCTGCAGACGGTTTTGAAGACTTTAAAACGTTGCTGGCTGCCGCTGA
>CAYFHW010000150.1:0-2704 GCA_964343095.1 uncultured Anaerolineaceae bacterium
CTCATGTCTGTGGCATCTGCCTGGGACAATCACTCTGATGGGAGGCTCTTGTTGTTCCATGGTGCGTATTTGCATGGGAGATGTGTGAGTTCTTAACAACAGAGGTCGTATTCCATCAGCATTGTTATAGTCCAGCCACAAGGTATCCCATTGATCCCGGGCTGGGTGATCGGGAGGTATATTCAAAGCTTCAAAATTATAATAATCAGATTCGACTTCTGGCCCGTCCACTATTTGGTATCCTAAATTTACAAATATTGAGCTTATTTCTCTTATGGTTTGAGTCGTAGGGTGCAATTTACCAATCGCATGTTTTCTGCCAGGAAGTGACACATCTATTGATTCTTCCAACAATTTATCTTGAAGTTCTGCAGTTCTTATTTCTTGTAAGCGTTCCTTGTATCCCGTTTCAAGTTTACCTCGTAATTCATTTGCAGCGATACCCACTTCCTTCCTGTCCTCTATAGGTAATTTGGGTAATTCTTCCAACAATTTTGGAAGTTGTCCATTGCGTCTTCCTTGGTAATTGATTCGCCATTCGTCTAATTCTTGTTCTGTTTTAATTTTCTCTAAATCTGAGATCGCGTGCCTCTCCAATGAGACAAGCTGTTCTTTTAATGAGGTCATGAAAAGAGTCCGATCTTTTTGTTTTGCCGAGTTACTAAATCATGTTTACTCTGGATAGTATAAAATATCAATAAATTAAGGGTCAACGAGACATACACTTACTATGTTTCCAAATCAACATTTTTGCTAGTTATCAACTGGACTATATTTGATTCGTATTGAACATAATCTAAGAATTCCTTAGTTGTCATTCCTGAGTGTCGTATTAGGCCCCTAAGAGCTCCAGGCTTAATGGCCCCTTTCGCTGGATCTTCTTGAACTATTAGGGTTAGAGGTCCCATTTCATTTTCTGGAAGCGGTCCTTGGGAAAACTCGCCTGACTCTACTAAAACTTCAACGGTTTCTAAAGCAAGGCTTAGTTTTTCGCTCTGTCGGGATATTAGTATCTCAAATATTTCATCAGCAATCTTATCTATGGAATCTTCAGGGGCATCCAGGTCATCTTCTTTCCATGCTTTTGCTGACGACAATATTGCTAACTTTATATTTTCTATTGCACTTTCTTTATTTTCCCCTTGGGCTATACATCCCGGCATACTCGGACAATGGACCGAATATCCTCCAGTATTTTCTGGTTCCAAAATAACGGTATATTTTAGCAACGATTTCTCCTCAAAGTTCTATTGTATACAATAACACCGTTATTGATCTTTGTTATTAAAATGCTATATCCTCATTTATATGATCCCGGAACAGAATAATTCTAACTCTAAATTTAGATTCAATAAATTTTTTTTTGGTTGGTTCATTGTTGCTACGATGATAGCGGTAACTTTTGCTCAAACTGCACTTTATAATCCCGCTTTGAGCGTTTTTTTGAAACCAATAACTGAGGAATTTGGATGGAGTAGATCTGTATTCGCCGGTGCCATTACGGTCGGCACTATATTGGGAGGTTTTCTCGCTCTAGTGATTGGGCCTATTCTCGACAAAAAAGGATCGAAGGCGGTTCTCTTTTTTGGCTTTATTTTTTTTGGGTTAGCAGTAGGATCAATATTTTTTGTAAATCACTTGTGGCAATTTTATATGTCAGTCGTTACAGGGCGATTCATAATAGCAGGGTTGCTCCAAATAGCCCCCGGAGTAGTGGTTTCAAAGTGGTTCATCAGGCGTAGAGGGCGAGCTATGGCATTCGCGGTTGTCGGAACACGATTTGGCCAAATGGCTATGCCGCTAATAGCACAGATTTCTCTATCGATTGTAGGCTGGAGAAGTGCGTCAGTTGTTTTAGCATTAGTAGTTTGGCTAGCAACACTTATACCAATCTTGATGTTCTTAAAGAGACAACCTGAAGATATGGGTTTATTCCCAGACGGTGTCGAACCTAATGGGATCACAGGTGAAGGTGATCAATCAATGGAAGTTACTTATAGTCTAAAAGAAGCTATAAGAACTCCAGCTTTCTATTTTATTTTGATCGCGACAAGCGGCCTAATGTTTAATATCGGTGGCATCAATTTTAATTTATTCCCGTATCTAACTGATAGGGGTATACCGGAAGAGTCTGCAATTAGTGTATTGACCTTTTGGGCTGGTGTAAGTGCGTTGGGTGCCGTAGGGGTTGGATTTGTAGTTGAAAAATTCCATATTAGGAACGTGATGGCGATAGGATTTGCAGTAGTAACTATAGGGGTCGGTATATTGATGTTAACTGACAATCTATATTATGCGTATTCCTTTGCAATTATTCATGGATTGGCTTTTGGGGCTTTACCAATGTTGATACAGCTAGTTTGGGCTGAATATTTTGGGCGTGCGCATCAGGGCTCGATCAGGGGATTTGTTACCCCTATTCAATTAATAATTCAGGCTGGTGGCCCCCTTTCTGGTACTTTTGTGTACGATATTATGGGGGATTACTATTATGCTCTTATTTTATTCGCTGTGGTCTATATTGTTTCTGCTTTCGCTATATTAATGGCGAAGCCTTTAGTTATACTGCAACCCAAGTAAATTAATTTAGACTGTTATATATTTTGGAGGCTTGGGAGGGTGAGCGAAAATTATTAGTATCGAAGCGACGAAGAAAAATAACAGAAATAGCATGAGTGCTGGTTTGTAAGAGCCCAGAAAATCG
>CAYFHW010000151.1:0-2694 GCA_964343095.1 uncultured Anaerolineaceae bacterium
GATTTACGATCGTAATGTTCGTGAACTTGGTGAGGAAAAAGCTTCTTTAGAGGTCGCGCTACCGGGATACAGTGAACACCAATTGGGAACGACTGTTGATATTTCCTCAGCAAAGGTCAACTTCCAATTAACTCAAGACTTTGGAGATACCCCTGAAGGTCAATGGCTTGACAAACATGCCTCGAATTTTGGGTTTGTGCTTAGCTTTCCTAAAGGTCTTGAATCAAGGACGGGTTATTTATATGAACCTTGGCATATCAGATGGGTTGGAGTTTCGTTAGCCAAAACAATTTTAGAAACAGACTTAACTCTTGAGGAATACCTTATCGACAGGCTTGGTTATTCGCCCAATTAGGACAGTAAGAGCTTTGTGACTTGCGTGCGTCTTGGCGAGATTGCAAACTCCCATTAAGGGAGACTCGAATGTCAGATTTTACAGAATTACTTGTAGAGCGTTCCGAACATATTCTTACGCTTACCTTAAATCGACCTGAGCGCTTGAATGCGATCTCAGGGACTATGCTTCATGCGCTTGCACATGAACTTGATATAGCTAACCAGGATCATGAGATACGTGTTGTTGTTCTGACGGGGTCAGGACGTGGTTTTTGCTCAGGATTAGATTTACAAAATGAATCGAGTACTGAACGTGAACGTGGAGATTTACAGCAATTTGATCTGGTAAATTCCCCCCCAATGATTTTGCATCGGATGGATAAGCCTGTAATTTGTGCACTTAACGGTCCTGCTGCTGGATATGGGATGGATCTTGCATTAGGTTGTGATATTCGTATTGCTAGCGAAAATGGAAAATTAGGTGCTGTTTTTACGAAAAGAGGTGTTTTGCCAGAGTCTGGGGGGACTTGGTACCTACCTAGGCTTATAGGTTGGGCACGGGCGAGTGAAGTTGCTTTTTCAGGTGACGTTCTGGATGCGGAAACATCTTTGGCAATGGGCTTAGTTAATAAGGTTGTTGCTCATGATGATTTACAAGGGGAAGTAATGGAGCTTGCGAACAAAATAGCTCAAAATGCGCCTTACTCTGTGCAGTCTACTAAAAGAGCAATGCGCTTAGGCATGGATCAAAACTTTGAATCAGCTGTTAACACTGCGTATTTGAGTTTATTACCTATGTTTCAAAGTGATGACTTTAAAGAAGGGGTTAATGCATTTTTGGAACGGAGAAGGCCAGACTTTAAAGGACGTTAAAAAAGCGAGATTTCTCTCGCTTTTTTTAATCTTTTTTAGCAGCCACAAGGACGCGCTTCACCACTACCATCTTCTGTCTGGAAGCTTGATCCACAGGCGCAGCTTTTAACCGCATTAGGATTATGGATGCTAAACCCGCTTTTCATAATGTCGTCTACGTAGTCTATTTCAGCACCTTCAAGGTATTGAGCGCTTTCAGGATCAATAACTATGCGAACGCCATGTTCTTCAAGAACAACATCGTCTTCTTCAGTGGAACGAGCCAGTGCCATACCATATTGGTACCCTGAGCATCCCCCTCCAGCTACAAAGACTCGAAGCGCGCCGTCTGGAAGCTCTCGAGAGGTCATCAGTTCATGTGCCTTCTCAGCAGCCAGTTCTGTGATGGTTACTAATTGTGTGTCAGTGCCGGATTCTACGGCCATATAAAACTCCTACAAGAAACTAAAACTTGTTCGTTTAGCGAGTGTAGTATAACACAAACAGACTTGAAGATTGAGGTTTTAGGAGTATAGAGCTATGAATCGCGTTTATCTTGATCATGCAGCAACAACAAAGCCAGATCAAAGAGTGATTGAAGCCATGTTAGCGGTTTATAAGGAAGATTGGGGTAATCCTTCTTCAATTTATTTAGAGGGGCAACAAGCTAGACGTTGGATTGACCAATCTCGAGATCGGTGCGCTAGTTTACTTGAGGTAGAGAGTGATGAACTTCTTTTTACAAGTGGGGGTACTGAATCTGATAATGCAGCAATTCGTGGTGTTGCTTTTGCACAGAGAGAACTAGGGCTTGGCACTCATATTGTTACATCTCAAATTGAACACCATGCCGTGCTTCATGCAGTAGAACAACTTGAAAAAGAAGGTTTTGAGGCGACATACCTACCTGTTGATGAACAAGGAATCATCCAAATGGATACGTTAGCGGATTCAATTCGTGAAGATACAATTCTGCTAAGTCTCATGCTTGCAAATAATGAGGTCGGGAGTTTACAGCCTGTTCAAAACGCTGCAGAAGTAGCTCGTGAAAAGAACCCGCATATTGTAATACATTCCGATGCCGTCCAAGGTGTGGGTGCAGTTGATATCAGGCCCAGCGTGTTGAATGTCGATCTTTTAACGCTTGCCGGACATAAATTTTATGGTCCAAAGGGGATTGGATTGCTATACATCCGTCAAGGTACTCCGTGGGAACCTTTTGTTCTTGGTGGGGGGCAAGAGAAAGAGAGAAGAGGTGGAACAGAGAATGTTGCTGGTATAGTCGGTTTTGCAGTTGCTTTTGACTTAGCCTTACGTGAAGTGGAGAAGAAAAACACGGAAATCCAGAAATTGAGAAACAGGCTACTTTATGAAATACCTGAACTCGTTCCTGATACTGTGATTACAGGTCCAGTCGATCCTGCTTTACGTTTACCAAATAATTTTTCTTGTTGTTTCCGTAATGTTGAAGGAGAGAGTGTTTTACTGTCTTTGGACATGATTGAG
>CAYFHW010000152.1:0-2607 GCA_964343095.1 uncultured Anaerolineaceae bacterium
ACGATCCGTGATATACCCAACAACAGGGCCAAAAATCCCCTGCTCTAATCGCTGAAAGGCAAAAGCACCTGCCGCTATACCTGCACCCCACCCAAACTCGTCAAGTATTTCATCGAAAAATGGTGAGAAACCGTAGAAAAAGACTCCTGAGGTATAAAATAGAATGCCGAACCCCGATAAAGCCATCCACCATCCATAGAATATTTTTGGCTTAGATCTCAATTTCAACATTCACCTTTCCCCTTCTTATTTAGGGACATAATGAACCGCTTTAATTCGAACCAGAGTCAATTTCTTAGTTTTTCAGTTTAGTTACTGCATCTTTTAGTGCATTAAAATCAGGCTGCTCCGGGGGTGGAACAGCTTGTTTATAGGTAATAATTCCTGAAGCATCGATAACAAAGACTGCTCTCATCGATGTCGTATACCCTGCCATTCCAGCAAAATCATTTACAGCTATTCCGTAATTCTCGATAGTTTCACGAGTATAATCACTCAAAAATTCAAAGTTCAGATCATTATCTGCAATAAAAGCATTTTGAACAAAAAATGAGTCAACGCTAATCCCATATACTGAAACTCCCAGTTCGTTGTATTCATTCATTGAATCTCTAAATGTACATGCCTCCTGTTGGCATCCTCCGGTAAAAGCACCTGGGAAAAACACTAGCACTGCGGGTTTACTCCCTAAATCATCCAGTGTGAAACTCTTTCTCTCATTATTAACTAATGTAAGTCGTGGGGCAGATTGGCCTATTTCTGCTGACATTTTTATCTCCTCAGTTTTAGTTTTTGCACAAATTCTAATAGGATTAGTGCATCGCAGTTAAAACTATAACTTATGTTAGTGGAGTTAGTTAGATAATTCGGCATTAATAATAACGATTTAAATAAAATCACAGCTATCATTAGTAAGGAAGAGTGATAAATTGAGTTGGGGATCCGTTATCGGCGGCATCATCGGGGCGGTCATACATAAATCTGCCAAAACAGCGGGTGGGAAATCCAACGACCCTAATCGAATAACTTGCCCCAATTGCGGCTCTAGTTTTGAACGAAACCTCGAGAATATCTATTGCAGCTCCTGCGGAAACGATCTACGCGTAAGCCGTGTTGGCACGTACACCTTGATAGTTCTTGGAGCATATACGCTATGGTTTGTTCATATTTTTGGAATAATGACTCCAGAAGTACAAGGTGTCCTTCTTTTTCTAACGGGAGACGAAAAATTTGCACATGCCGGAGCTCATTATTCATCTGTAAATGACTACTCAGAAACTTTATTATTTGCCACTATTTTCACGGGGGGCATTTTTACCGTACCGATCGGATTTGTGGCCGGTAAAGGCTACTTAGATGGCACTAATGGTTTTGGGCATCTAAAAGCTGTGTTGGTGGGGCTGTTACCCGCCCTCATACTTAACGTAATCATATTGACTATATATGTATTCTAACTAAACAAATTGTTTAGGATCCCTACTCAGCCATTTCAGGATCAGGCTTCTTTATAGTAAGACACAAGATAGCAGACAGTAACAATGGAATAGCCAGTACGGTTAAACCAGTTCGATAGTGTCCATAATAATCAAACATAAAACCCAAAAAAACAGGAGAGGCTATAGCAGGAAGTCCTGCTATGCCCATTTGTATCCCTGCGAGGCGACCAAAAACGTTTGGCCCCCAGTACTCGGACTGAAGAGCAAATCTCACAGGGCTTATGCTTCCAGTTCCCATCCCTATCAACATTGCACCTAAAATAGCTACCCAAGGTACATTCGCTATCGCAAACAAAAGCGTTCCAATAAAAAGAAGGAAAATGGCATAACTAAGGACCAATCGTTTATCAAATCTATCTGCAAGCCATCCGGCCAGAACACGAGCTGGTAAACTGGGGATTGCAAACCCCATAACAAAGATTCCAGCCGTAATAGATGCGGAAAATCCGTATGAACTTAATATGTCTGCCGCGAAAGTGATAGTGGACCAACTACCACCGACCAAGAACGTTACCGCAACGTACTGTAGATAACTTCGACTCCAAAGTATTCGTTTAAAAGGAATACGTTTTACAGTAACGTTTCCTTGTTCTTCTTGAACTTCATCAATATCACCATCGGGATTCAACCCGTAATCTTTTGGGTTGTCACGCATTACGAAATATGCCAACGGAATACAAATGACCCAAAACCCTAATCCTGCAATGAATAGTGTAGTCCGCCAACCAAGAAATGGAATCACAAAAATCCATAACCCACCAAGAATTGCAGAACTACCAGTTCCTAATACAAGCAGGGAAAATGCTAATCCCCGATTACGTTGAAACCAATTATTTAAGAGAGCAGCAACGACAACGTAAGAACCCGCACTTAAGCCAAACGCTATAACAACAAAAACCAAATAGTATTGCCAGAGGTTTTGAATCATGCTAAGTGCCATAAAACCTAAACCGGCGAAAAATAGCCCTACCAGCATGGTTTTCCTTGCACCCCATTTATCTACTATAAATCCACTAAAGGGCGCAAAAATACTGGCCTCTAGTCGGTGCAGCGAAGGAGCAACAGCAGCGACTCCACGACTCCAACCAAATTCTGCAATAATCTCTTTAAA
>CAYFHW010000153.1:0-2585 GCA_964343095.1 uncultured Anaerolineaceae bacterium
GGTTCGGCCACCAACTGTAGGGACCGGATCAAGAGGGTCGTACACAAATGTATCTTTTGATTCAGGCCCAGGAGGAAGATTGGTAAGTTTCCCGTCTCCAAATCGACTGTTAGCCGATCCTTCACTGTGCAGGTAGTACGTTAGCGAGTTACTTTCGGGTGGCCAAGATTCACATTCTACCCAATCATTTTCAACAGGCATTGAAAAATAACGTGTTTGTGGTTGCTCCATGAGTGGTGTTTTCTCACCTTTTAGCCAGTAATCAAACCAATCGAAGAGTAGATGGTCGACGGCCATTACTCCGCTTAGGGCTTTCAAACCAAAGTCACGATCCCCTGCTCGTGTTAGACGGTGTCCTTCATAGGAATTGTGGTCCCATGGACCAACTATAAAACGATGTGTGTCACGAATAGATTTATCTGGATGTTGTTGTAGAGCAAGATTAAGGTCTAAATGCCCTTTTAGAAATTGGTCGTACCACCCAGCGATATGAAATACTGGAGCTTTGATATCTGAAACACGTGCTACGACATCAAGTTTTTCCCAATAATCATCGTAATTTGGATGCTCTAAATATTCCTTCCAATATGGCAATACGTCAGATTCTTTTAATATTGGCGCTTCACTGAGTGGAAGAAATCGTGAAAGTGCTTCTCGGTTTGCTCCTGAGCTACGAAGTTCTTCCAACAAATAAGCTTTGCGTTCAGATGTGAGATTAAGTCGGGGAATAGCTTGGCGTGCTTTCCCATGGGTATACCCCATGTTAAAACCAAGTTCCAAGGCACCACCACTGTACATCCAACCTTGATAAAAGTTTGTACCTGTCAGATAGGCCATCACAGCTTTTAAATGTGGAGGAGCCGCAATGGCAGTTTGAAGGCAGGTAATTCCCATATATGACGATCCGTAAATACCGACATTTCCGTTACTCCAAGGTTGGGAAGCTGCCCATTCAACACAGTCATATCCATCATCGGCTTCCTGAGTGTAGGGTTCCATAATTCCCTCAGAGACGAAACAGCCACGACAGTCTTGAACGACTACAACATAACCATGTTCTGCTGCAACTATAGGGTTAACCATTTGACTGCCGGTGTAATGGGCGACGGATTTGTTGTAAGGAATACGATGTACAAGTACGGGGTGTTCGTCATTATCATCAGGGCGGTAAATGTCAGTTGCAAGATTAATGTCATCCCGCATGGGAACCATGACATCTCTTTCAACTAGTAGTTGTTTGTTCATGTAATTACCATCTTGTTTAGATGTATAACCCACCATCAATACGGAGTTCACTACCGGTAACCCAGGATGACTCTTCCGATGCCAGATATAGCACTCCATATGCGATGTCAATTGGTAAGCCTAGGCGACCCAATGGGAGGTTTTCTCCTATTGCAGTGCGTCGATCCTCCTCCACTCCTCCGCGAAGCATTTCAGTGTTTACTGGCCCTGGATGAATTACGTTGGCACGAATACCTTTATCTGCGTATTGACCTGCAGTTGATCTGGTGAAATTCGTTAGGGCTGCTTTTGCAGCACCGTATGCAGTAGCTCCTCCCTTAGAACCATGTAGTCCTGATACGGATGCTATGTTGATAATTGAACCACTGCCTCTTTCTAACATTGCTGGGAGAGCAGCTTTGGTACCAAGAAAGGGCCCTTTTGCATTTATCGCAAACATTTTGTCCCACTCTTCTTCACTCATTTCCCCTGCTTTTCCTTCTCCTAACCAGATTGCTGCATTGTTAACTAAGATGTCGAGTTGTCCAAATGTAGATAGCGTAGCTGCAACAGCTTTTTCCCAATCTTCAGTTCTACTGACGTCAAGATGCGTAAACAGGGCTTGACCGCCAGAAGTGCTGATTTCTGAAACAACAGTATTTCCCTCCTTATCCAATATATCTGCAACGACTACATTGGCTCCTTCATGGCTAAACAATTTTGCTTCGGCTTCGCCTTGTCCTTGGGCTGCACCTGTAATAATCGCTACTTTTCCTTCAAGTCTTCCCATTAGTTGCTCCTTCGGCCTTCGAGTGGAAATATGCGAGAGGCTGCTATTTCCCAAAGAATTTCTATTCCATCAAAAAGTTGATTAGCTTTTTCTGGTTTTTGTATCTTTTTTTTGTTTTCGGCAACCGCTTTTCCAACGTCTCTGCGGTCAGTTTCATAGATGCATAAGTAATGTTTTCTTTCAGCTTCTCCAGATTCGAAATGTGGATCGGGTGCAGCCATTTGGTATCTGTATGCACTTTGAAAAATCCCAGGCTTAAGAAAATTTGGTATGAATACATCGTTATACCACTGATTGTATATGGCTTCATCGGCCTCTTCTATTAGTTGACTTGCACTGATAAAAATCCCGTGCACGGGAGCGTTCCTAACAAACTGAAATTCCCCACCTACTTTTATAAAGGGACCACCGCCTGGGACAACTTTTGTATATGGGGACATTCGGTCATCACTACGAAATGGTGCACGTTTGCGTTTCAATTCTTCGAGTGCCTCAAGTGGATCTTCGAAATCGCTTTCACTTAAGTTAATAATTTCACGTCCTTGGTGCACGTTTGAAGCATTGCGAAAAC
>CAYFHW010000154.1:0-2561 GCA_964343095.1 uncultured Anaerolineaceae bacterium
TCCGCGAAACATCATATGTTCAAAAAAGTGCGCAAACCCAGTCTTCCCTTTTTCAATTTCATTACGAGAACCTGTTTGTACAGGGATCTGCAGTGAAACTAAGTGAGGAAGACCTGTGGGTACAACTATGACACGTAAATCATTTTCTAAAGTTTGTTCTAGTGCATCAAATTGAAGGACACTATTTTTTGAAACCTTATGTGCTACCATTTTTTTACCTCCTAAGACCGTGATACAGTGTACGCGAAGGGAACATATTGATGAAAGACTTTAAGGATAAGATCGCAGTTGTGACTGGTGCCGGTAGTGGTATCGGTCGCGCTGCAAGTTTAAAGTTTGCGGAAAATGGCATGGATATTGCTATTGCGGATGTAGATATAGAGGGTGGAGAAGAGACTGCTAGAGGCGTACGCGATTTAGGTCGGAAGGCCATTGTTGTACGAACGGACGTTTCTGATAGGACAAGCGTTGAAGCATTAGCAGATGCTGTAGTTAGAGATTTAGGGATACCGAGTCTGATTTTTAACAATGCAGGGGTTGCTACTTTTAAAAATATTGTTGATATGACAAGTGATGATTGGTCTTGGGTTATGGGGGTGAATTTAGATGGTGTAATTAATGGAGTTAGTGTTTTCCTTCCGTTGATGGTCAAAGCTGAATCTGGTGGCCATATAGTGAATACGGCTTCGCTGGCAGGTTTGTTTGGTGTCCCTAACCTTGCTTCATACTGTGCTTCAAAAACTGCGGTAGTGGGTTTGTCTGAACATTTGCGAGGGGATCTCAAGGAACTCAATATAGGAGTTAGTGTTTTATGCCCTGGTGCTGTTGCTACGAATATAGTCGACGCGGGTCGTAATCGGCCAGTTCAATTTGGTGGGCCTGAGGGTCTGAACGATGATGCGGAACAAACTGCAGAGGGTATTGCGCAAGGCTTGAGTCCGGATATCGTCGCAGAAATGATTTTTGAAGGCATTCGAGATGATGATCCATACATTATGACGCATGCAGATCTGCGTATTCCTGTTGGAGCTAGACTAGAGGCTTTGAGGTCTGCATACGAGGTGAATGCCTAATTTAGATAGGAAGTATTGTTATGCCAGCCATTGATGTTTCAGATGGTTCTTTTGATGCACTAGTGATAGACGAATCAAATCGTCGTCCTGTTGTAGTCGACTTTTGGGCTCCGTGGTGTGAGCCGTGTAAAATTCTTGGTCCCACAATTGAACATGTTGCTGCTCAAAGAGGGCAGGCTGTACGACTGGCAAAATTGAATACTGACGAGAATCCTGAAACAGCTACTAAATTTCAAATTGAAGCTATTCCTGAAGTGAAAGCTTTCAAGGATGGTGAAGTGGTTGGTCAATTTACTGGTGTTTTGCCCGAAGAAAATATTGTTCAATTTTTTAGTGAACTTGCTCCAACTGCTGCTGAATCTGCGATACAGGAGGCAGAGGGTCTTGCTGACAGTGGTGATTTTGAATCTGCTGAATCTGCTTTTCGCGCTGCGTTAGAGGATTCCCCTAATAATGTGGATGCATTATTAGGATTGACTGCCATATTGCTGGATAAGAATGAAAAAGATGAGGCATTAGAGTGTATAAAGCGAGCATTACCTGACAGACGTGCGAAGGTTATGCAGCACGAGATATTTTTACATGAATTTGCCCAAAAACATGAAGGTGAAGATTTAAAAGGTGAAGTGGAGGATGAGCCTCAAAGTCCACGATCACATTATCGCTGGGGAGTTATGCTTGCAGCGAACGGACAGTATATAGAGTCTTTGGATGAATTATTATTGTCGGTCCAGATAGATAGGAATTTTGCCGATGATGCTGCAAGAAAAGCCATTCTAGCTGTGTTTGATATCCTTGGGTTAGATAATCCACTTGTGCGTGAATACCAGAAACGTTTGAGTGCTTTGCTGTTTTAAATTCACGGAAAATTTAACTGGTATGATCGCGCGTTGTGCTCAGCTATAGGACAATAACTGTCTAGTTTTGTAAATGTATAGGTAAGTGAAATGATTATTCACATGGTAGAAGGTGCTTCTGGAGATGAAGCTGAGCGAGTAATTGATCGGATAAAAACTGATTATGGTCTTTTTTGTGAATCAATAGTTGGTACAGGAAGTATTGTGATTGGAGTAAAGGGTATCGCTGGAGTTATTGATGAAGGAAGGATTTCAGAGTTGCCTGGAGTAGACCGAGTGATTCGAATTACGGAGAAATATAAAGACGCAAGTAGATCTTTTCATCCAGAAGATACAGTAATAGATTTAGGCAATTTAAAAATTGGTGGAAAGAATCTGACAATTATAGGTGGACCTTGCGCAATCGAGACTGAGAAGCAGGCACTGGATTCCGCAAGACTTGCTAAGGATTCTGGGGTAGATGTACTGCGTACTTTCGTCGATAAATCTCGAACGAGTCCTTACGATTACAGGGGACTGGAAATTGAAAAAGGGCTGGAAATCGCATCTGCAATGAGGCAGGAAACAGGGCTACCTATAGTTAGTGAATTAATAGATCTGCGTCATCTAGAGGCATTTTTAAAGGCCGGTA
>CAYFHW010000155.1:0-2546 GCA_964343095.1 uncultured Anaerolineaceae bacterium
TACCATGATCACCGCTGCCCAAGAGAAGAACGTACCTTCTCCCGGCAAGCAGGCGATGATTTACTTTGATGGTGTTATCCTTGCTCACTGTAACGAAGCAGAGTGGAACAAGTTCAAGGCCGAGCACACAAACGAGGCCATCCTTGACCGTATCGTCCGCGTTAACGTTCCTTACACTCTAGAGTTTGAGCAAGAGGTTAAAATCTACAAGAAGCTTATTGGGCGCTCTGACTTTGATTGTCATATTGCTCCACATACCCTAGAAGTCGCCGCCATGTTTGCGGTTCTCTCTCGTCTTAAGCCTTCGAACAAGGTTGACCCACTTACCAAGATGAAGATCTACAACGGCGAAGAGATTGTCGAAAAAGGCAACATCAAGAAGGTCGATATCAAAGATCTTCGCGAAGAAGTAGAAGACGAAGGAATGACTGGTATCTCCACTCGTTTCGTTATGAAGGCTATTGACGCTGCTCTATCCGACTCCGCCAAGAGTATGATCACCCCCATTTCTATTCGAGATGCATTGATCAAGCAAGTAAAAGAGCAGATTGTAAATGCAGATGAAAGAAAGGTGTGCCTTCAGTTCTTACAGAAAACACTTCATGAGGAATATCTCTCCATTCTGGAGAAGGAGATTACAAAAGCTTTTGTTACTGCTTATGAGGAGCAAGCTGAGTCGCTCTTCAACAACTACCTTGACCATGCGGAAGCGTATGTTAATAACACAAAGGTTAAGGATCGAGTAACAAACGAAGAGATGGAAGCTGATGAAAAGTTCTTAGCTACTATTGAAGAACAAATTGGCATTAAGGGTTCAGCCAAAAACAACTTCCGGGCTGATATCACATCTTACATGTTTGCCAAGTTGCGTAGGGGCGATATAATTGATTGGCGGTCTTACGGACCGTTGCGAGAAGCAATTGAAAATAAGCTGGTGTCATCCGTACGTGATATTTCTCGTATTGTGACTAAAAGCAAGAGTCGTGACGTTAAACAACAGAAGAAGTTTAATGCAATGGTTCAAACCCTTATCGAAGATTATGGCTATAATGAGCACTCTGCCGAAGAGGTCATAAAGTTTGCTAGCAACAATCTGTGGCGCGATTCATAGACTCCCATATGATATAGCGCTCAAGGGGGGTCTTTTAGGCCCCCCTTGTCTTTGTCGTCATTCGCCAACATAAGACCGCTCATTTTTACCCATTGATATGTTTCCACCGGATGGGTAAACAAAACTCGTACCCATGGCTCGACTTTGTTGATATCATCAAAGATTTCAACAACAATACCTATTGAGCTAAATGAGGCCTTTTTAAGTTTTACCAAGTCGCCGGGTTTCACACAATAAATAGGCCCGAACCTAATGGAAAGTAGAGTCATCAGGATCAACATATGATGACATGAGGTATGATTCCGACGACGCCAAATTTTTATCTGTTGAGAGAATTATCTCTTGAGTTCCTGAGTCAACATACACAGACACAAATTCCGTATCGGGGATCATAAAATCGTTAATACTTAACCGGCAATCGCCAAATTTTTTGACCAGCACAGTAACAATCGTGGCCAATACAGCAGGGTCAGCTAATTCCTCATCGAGGGATCCTTTCATCGTTGCATCTCCATCAGACATTGCAAGGAATCCCGTTTTCTTTTGTTGCTTAACCGCAGCACGACTCTTTTTTACGATTTCAAGTGTTTCCTTCATAAGGACGTCGAGTTCGCTACTAACCTTGGAATTGTTTTTATAAGCTTTATGGCTTAAGAAAGCGTAGTAAAGAGAAAATAATACAGCTACAAGCAGCACACATCCAAGAATTATATTGCTTAACATCACGATACTGTTCCTATGAGTAACTAGTCCAAAATCCGCGATTTTTTCTCGCTAATTTTTTGGGCTCTCACAATGCCTAGAACAGCTTTGTAAAGCGCAACCCTATGCACAGCTCCCACGAGAACGCAGTCACACACAGGCGCAAGCACCAGCTCCCCCAGGAGCGTCCTCCGTATTGGAGAGATATACCTAGCAACCAGCCATAGGCGCGCTCAACACAAATATAGGGGAGGGGGAACATTACCAGATGTGAAAAAGGATCCAGGCACCACTGCCAACAATTGTGGCAGTACAAACCCAAAAGATTGCTTCAAGGAGTTCAGGACTATCGGTGGGGATTAGATCGCGCAACATAACAGACATAAGTAGAGAGCATTATAACAGAAAGCCTCTAAAATATGTTGTGGAGATATGCACATAATGTGCCAGTAACACAAAAAGTCTGAAAATTTCTACTGGGATTTTTTTCTCGGACGTGTTTTGGCTATATGCAAGCGCTTGGCCCTGCTCCGCGCGCGAAGGGAGTCCTGGGAATATTTGGGGAAAGCCTTAAGGAAGGCATCCAGCGCCTGTTCGGGACTCGGGAGATCGTCTGGGATATGCTCGAATCCCTCTTTTTCGGCCGTTTGATTAGGTACCGCCTTAAGGGAGATAGACTTGCGGGTTGCTCTCCATGCAAAATAAACCAATAAGCCTCCGGGTACTAATACCG
>CAYFHW010000156.1:0-2524 GCA_964343095.1 uncultured Anaerolineaceae bacterium
GGGGCATTCCAATAAGAGCACCGAAAGCCAGAACTGTACCGTAAGATAACCCAGGGGTATCGGATGGCGTAAGCAATTCTACACTGACGAACAGATCAATTACTGCACCCCCAAATGAATACACTGTGCCACATGCTATTCCAATTAGGCCCATCAGCGCAGCATTCAGTCTTCCAAAGAAAATAACTCCAATCCGGTCCAGCCTACTCATAGCACTTCTCCTCTAATCGCACAGTTCAGGTTCATCCTGCATTACATGCCCTAGCTGGTAGTTTAGCAGAAAGAGCGACTAACCTTTCATATAAATACAGACCGCTATCAAACTTGCCACATTGACAGAATCTATCACCTCAAACAATATTTATGCAGCAAACAGACAGTATGTATATCAACTCAAAGGAGTATGCGTAATGGCAGATTATAGTCAGTTTTCCCAAGGGAACATTCTCGTCGATATCAAGGATAAGATTCTTACGGTCACCCTTAATAGGCCAGAGAGCCTGAACGCAATGGCTCCTGATATGATTGATGGCTGGAGACAAATCATGAGAATGGCAAACGAAGACTCAGGAGTCATGGCGATCATCATTACTGGATCAGGGAGAGGATTCTGCTCTGGTGCTGATCAGGGAGATATGAGTAAACAAGGATCTGAGGAGAGTTCACCCAACCTACCATCAGTCAAGGGAGAACTACAAAAAAGTCCCAAATATCTTATACAGGATTATCTTAATTGTGAGGTTCCCCTGATAGCAGCTATTAATGGACCTGCAGCAGGACTGGGTGCAACTGTAGCACTTATGTGCGATGTCACATTTATGGCAGATACTGCAAGAATTGGCGATACTCATGTTCGTGCAGGGCTCGTTGCTGGAGATGGGGGAGCTCTAATTTGGCCACATTTGGTAGGCATCAATCGAGCAAAAGAACTTCTTATGAGTGGAAGGCTAATTGGTTCAGAGGAGGCGCTTCGAATCGGACTCGTGAACCGCGTGGTTTCAGGGGAAACTTTACTGGATGAGGCAACGGCGTTTGCAAAGGAACTCGTAGCAGGGCCACCGATGGCGATAAGATGGACGAAGCTCACAATAAATCGCATTCTCTGGCAAACGTATCATTCTGTTATCGAATTTGGACTTGCTATGGAAGACATGTCTATGGGGAGTGCAGACAATATTGAGGCCGCACAAGCTTTTGTAGAAAAACGACCTCCACAGTTTACTGGAAGATAGCGTGGAACAATCTGATGCAGTGCAGTTCATGTCAGCAATCCAATCCATATAGTTCAAGATTCTGCCAGAATTGTGGAAGAAACTTAACCGGACAGTCTGCAAAACCTGCAAGGAACGCACGAATTTCAGAGAGCATTTTCTTCCTGTTCGCGTTCTTGTCTTTGATGACGTTACTGATCTCCATGGCAATCGCCTCCAACATGTCCATGAGTACTTGCGACAGATCAATTTTCCTGTTTTGTGAAGCTGATTTTTGGATAATGATCTGGTGGTCCATTGGTACTGTCCTCATCGTGATCACTAGTGTATTTCTCATTATTTTGACGGTTAAGGCAGGGAAAGTTAAAAAGCGCAATCTCGCTGTACTCATTATCTTGATCCTTGGTGCTGGGGGAAGCTGCGTCTACAACATTGACCAAACTTCCAATGAAATCGCGAATTACGAACAGAATGTAGAGGAGGCACGGGTTGATAGTTGTGTCGCTCAAATAAAGTCTGCTGAGGATTTGATTGACAGCTCAGAGGGTAATCTTCAGTATATCCTTGAATTAGCAGACATTCAGACAAATCTGTGCTTAGACTTTGATTCTGCTGAGGGAAATTATCAAAGAGTGCTTGACCTTTATGAATCTAAACGACACACAACCGAGCAAGAAAAATATTATTATTTGAGAGCACTTGAAAGCCTTCAAACTAGCCCTGTGGAGAGCAATAAGCTATCCGTACAAGTCAGAGAAGAATGTCCTCACTACTATGATTCCCCGAATATGCAGCGGTGGACAGACACAAAAACTAGAAAGTATTTTGAAGAACGAGACGAAATTTTTGTCGTTTGTGTTCAGCCACTCGTGGATAAATTTGAAGAAATACAAGCCATACGAATGGAGGAATATCAATCCAAGATAGATGCAACTTTGAAGGAATTGAGCATGTTTAGATAAATGTGAAGTAACACTATTACCCCTGATTGTTTCACTGAAAGATCAGGCTAGGCCGATAATCTTCCCAACACATTGACCATACAGGAGATAGGCGTACTAAGTGGCGGCGGGAGACTAACAGTGTCACCGGGGTAAGGATGAGCATGAGATGGATATACGACTAATTGAAGCAGACGAATCTCAAAGCAGTGTAATTTGGACGCTGCTTCAAGAATATTTGCGCCAGCTTTCGGCATTCACAGAAATGAGAACTGATAAAGACGGGTTCTTTCCCTACCCTTACTTGAATCTTTATTGGAAGGAATCTGGGAGAATCCCATACCTGATAGAAGTTGACGGATCAACGGCAGG
>CAYFHW010000157.1:0-2520 GCA_964343095.1 uncultured Anaerolineaceae bacterium
TTCCACACGAGCTTTTTTCTCCTTCATTTCGATTTCAGTAGCTGCACCAACTTTTATTACAGCAACACCACCTGCTAATTTAGCCAATCTTTCTTGCAGTTTCTCACGGTCAAAGTCACTAGTGTTGTCTTCTATTTGTGCTTTCAGCTGTTTGATTCGATCTTGTATAGCTTCATCTGTGCCTTGTCCTTCTACAATCGTAGAGTCGTCTTTACTAGCCACTATACGGCGAGCTCGGCCAAGGTCAGCCAAAGTAACACTCTCGAGTTTACGCCCAACATCTTCTGTTATAAAAGTTCCCCCAGTAAGAATTGCCAAGTCTTCGAGAATAGCCTTACGCCTATCTCCAAACGAAGGAGCTCTGAGTGCAAGAAGATTCATCGTTCCTCTCATTTTATTCATAGCCAAGGTGGCCATAGCTTCACCCTCTATATCATCAGCTATGAGAACAAAATCTTTACTTACTTGCATAACTTGTTCCAAAATGGGGACCAAATCCTGAACTGCGGTAATCTTTTTATCCGTCATGAGAATGTATGGGTTCTCAATAACTGATTCCATTCTGTCGGTATTTGTAACAAAGTAAGGAGACTGATAACCGCGATCCAATTGGAGGCCATCAACAAACTCTGTTTCAAATTTTAGTCCTCGAGATTCCTCCACCGTTATCACTCCATCCTTCCCAACCTTCTCCATGACATCAGCTATTATTTCGCCGACTTCTTTTTCATTTGCAGAAATACCCGCAACATGTTCAATCTGTGCTTTGCTAAGTACTGGTTCTGCAGTCTCCAATAATGCCCGTATAGCAACATCTGCAGCACCTTGAATGCCGCGTCTTACTGCCATCTGATTCGAACCAGAGGCAATTACTCGAATTCCCCCTCGGACCAGAGCTTGGGCTAATACAGTTGCTGTCGTTGTGCCGTCTCCCGCAATGTCATTTGTTTTTGTTGCGACCTGCTTAACAAGCTGTGTCCCCATATTTTCAAAAGGTTCATCAAGCTCTATTTCACGAGCTACAGTTACACCGTCTTTGGTAATTAGAGGAGCACCATAATTCTTCTCTATTACAACATTTCTCCCACGAGGACCTAACGTTACCTTTACGGCGTCTGCAAGTGCGTCTACGCCTTCTTTGAGGCTACGACGTGCATCTTCATCAAAAAGTAATAATTTTGGAGCCATATACTTTCCTTATTCCTTAACTATATTCAGAGGTTTTTAAAGGGGGATTCAAATCCCCCTTTAAAAATTTGTTAGACAATCAGCCTTGTTAGACAATCAGCTTTGCTAGGATATCTTTTTCATTCAAAACAATGTAATCGATACCGTCTAACTTAATTTCAGTACCTGAGTACTTTGCATAGAGGATACGATCACCTGGTTCAAGCTCTATTACTATCCGCTTACCTGCATCATCCATTTTACCTGGGCCCACAGCAAGCACTTCTCCTTGTTGTGGCTTTTCTTTGGCGGTGTCAGGAATGACGAGACCGCTAGCGGTTACCTCATCCTGCTTCAAAGCCGTCACTACAATTCTGTCAGCTAGAGGGATTAATTGGGTCTTGGTCTCAGTTGCCATTACTATATCTCCTTCGTTTTCTCTCCACCCTTAAAACAGGGTTCTTTTAAAAAGCGTATCGCTGATATTAGCACTCTCGTTGATAGAGTGCCAGCTGGGTCCCGATAAAACAGTCATCTTTGACGGTATAGTTAGCATACCTTCACGCTAGCGTGAAGGTATGCTAACTTGAGGATCGAAGAGTTTTCCTTGTATACAATTTTACGAATAGCAGGTTTTTTACGCCCACATATGCGGCTTCTTATTGGAGGGCTCGTGACTATGGTGGGTTCAATTGTTCTTCAGATGGGCAGCCCTTTACTTGTTCAAAGAGCTATTGATTTCGGATTAAATCCGATTCGCGATTCCTCCGATCAAATTACGGGCCTTGCAGGAAGTGAGCAAACCCTAATCATTGCCGCCGGAGCAATACTTGCCTTTGCTGTTGGATCTGGCATGAGTCGTTTTGGATTGACGTATGCATCAGAAACTCTTGGACAAAAAGTTGCCTATGACCTAAGAAATAAGCTTTATGGGAACGTACAACGTTTGTCATATGCCTATCACGATAATGTTCAGACCGGTCAAATTATGTCTAGGGCCACTGAAGACGTTGAAGCTGTTCGCATGTTTGTTTCATTTGCTTCTCTTCGACTATTAATGATTGCTGGAATGATTGGATTTGGTATTGGGGGAATGTTTTATTTCGATTGGAGGCTAGCTCTAATCAGCCTTGCGACGATGCCCATTATCATTTGGCGTTCAGTCCGGATTTCCCAAATTATGAGACCACTTTGGCTGCTTATCCAAAGAAGCCAGGCACGTCTTGCAGAAATAGCAGATGAAGGGCTTGGTGGCATTCGTGTAGTGAAAGCATTTAGCCGGGAACCGCTGGAAGCTGAAAAATTTTCCAAAGCTTCCGGTGTCACTCGAGATTTACAATTAAATCAAGCCAT
>CAYFHW010000158.1:0-2498 GCA_964343095.1 uncultured Anaerolineaceae bacterium
AGTGGAGACATTGTCATTAGACCAGTTCTCCAATGAATTAGGAACTTCGGTGGCACGACCGATTTGCCACGAATTTACTGAAGATAGTAAGTTCGCCTACGTAACTCTAGCGGGCGGTGGTCTGCTGGTGGTCGATGTGGGCTCTCCAGATGGAACATCACCTATGAGCGTCGTTAAGGTCTATGACAAGGACACAGTTCCGGGTATCGGCTGCGGCGTGTCCCGTCTCCCCCTTGGGAAGATAATGACCAATGGTGAAAGTGGAGCCAAAGGAGGAGATGATTTCCTTTATACTTTTGATGCAAGTAAAGCTACCGATGGCGTATTCCCGGATCCGGTGCAAATTGAGCTTCCGGGTGAGGATACCCATGGTGCAGTTACCTGTACCGATCAGAATGGTGACTTATTCGCTGTAACCAGCATGCGTGTCAGCAATGATGTCAACTTTGTCGACTTACAAACCAATACGGTTGTGGCGACGCAGTCGATGTCCGCTCCTTTCAGCGAGGACCCAAAGCCCGACGTGGCAGACATCGTGGGTAATAAGATGTTTATTGCTTTGAGAGGCGCAAAACCCTTATCGGCTATCGGCGCTCTTGAGTTCGCGGGTAGAACTCCAGGTGTTGCCGTTCTTACTATCAATGATAGTTGTAACGGGTTTAGCTGGGAATCGAAGGACCTTGCGTCAATGGATGATCCTGCAAGGCTGGTTGATGGAATTTTCCCTGGACAGAAAATATCAGCCGCCGACCCGCACGGTCTGGAGGTAATATTCAGATAAAGCTTTTTATAAGGTCGAACTGCCGTCTCATTGGTCGGACTCCGATCGGTGAGGCGGTACTACCAAACGAAAATTAAATGGTGATCGGCAGAATGAAATTATTATGGTAAGTACAAATCAAAACAAGTCACAAATTTTAGGGTGAATAGGAATAGCTAGTATGAATACGATCAATGATATCTTTAGTTTTCCAAATCCGGCAAATGAAATAGCAGCCAGATTTGTTGCAGGGATGGTTTTAATTTTGACCACTGTAATAATTTTGACTGAAAATCAAATCCTTGCAGGATTCTTAGTATATGGATTTCTCGCATGGGTCGCGACTGGTCCGACATTGAGTCCCATGGGCTTACTCGCAACGAGGGTGATTGTGCCGGCATTAGGCAACCTTGAAAAACCAGTAGCAGGACCTCCCAAGCGCTTTGCACAGACCGTTGGATTGGTTTTTTCAACAACTGCTTTCGTCATGCTTTGGCTTGATTTAGTATTGGCATTCCAGATTACACTAACTATTTTAGCTGTATTTGCAGCCTTAGAATCCATAGCAGGGTTCTGTGCAGGCTGTTTCGTATTTGCCTACCTTATGAAATGGGGGCTAATACCAGAATCAGTATGCGAAAGTTGCATGATCCAGGTATAAGGGTAAAACCACATAGTTAAGAACATGCACGCCTATTTGAGAACACATATCCTGAATAGAATCACTGAAGCTGTAGCAGTGAACCATACTAACTCAAATAAGGAATGGTTACATACAAGTTAGTATGTGAGGTCTGGCGATGAAAAACTCATCTAATAAGGATAGTTCGATTCTCTGCCCAAGTTGTGGGTCTTCTCTTAATGTCGGAGCGACTTTTTGTCCGTCTTGTGGCCGTCAAGTTGTAATAAAAGAAAATCAGTTCATTAAATCCACGGTTTTTTCTGTGCCTTTTGTTGGGGTCGGAGGAATTATTGGGGGATTGATTGGGTTTTTTATTGGATGGCAAGAAGTTGCTTCAGATACCTCAGGCGCAATGGGATTTTTCTTTCTCTTTTTTCTCATGTTTTACGTTGGTATGGGCTTTTTATTGGGAATGGTAGCAGGAGCTATATTAGCAATTTTATTTAACCTCGGGAGAGTAAAAAATAAATCCAGATCAGACTACGTGAAAATTGTAGCAGGTCCGTTGTTAACACCAGTTGTGATCCTTGGATTTCTTATAGGGCCATCATTGATTGACGAAATTCGCTTACCGATTTTTACCTCCAGTTCTGATACAGATCAACTGAGGCAAGTGAACGGTGTAGGCCCAGCAGTGCCAAAACCTGCAGCGCCCGCGGCGTACCCAGAGGAACCCTCCCCATATATATCTTTAAAATGGAAATCTTACAGTTCAGAATCGACCACCGAAAGCTTCGAGCTAAGCCTATCTGGGTTCGAGCAATATTCAGTTGTTGCAGTGAATCTTGTATTTGAAGGGGCGGGTTTTGGTCAAGACGGACCCATAGCAACAGTGCCAATTGATGAGAATGGTCAAGCGACGCAGGGTTTTACGTTTCACATAGACGAAGCGGATACTTCGGCGATTGAAGGTAACCAAGTGGTCTATTTTCTCCAAATTAAAGATCCCAGTGACTTGAGTATCGGTTGGATATTTAAAGATCCTATTTTCGTATTAACCCAAACCGAAAAAATTTATTTGGGGGATGAAGAGATTCGTATTCCTCGTTAAGAGTA
>CAYFHW010000159.1:0-2437 GCA_964343095.1 uncultured Anaerolineaceae bacterium
TCTATTTCAGTGCCGTTAAAGGTGAGATTGGTAAAAGGCGCGTCTCCCAGAAGAATACTGAATGGAGCACTGCCAGTAATCTCAAGTACGTCACCAGCACTTCGTATATCGCGGTAAATTTGATTCTGTGCTCCATCATTTACTTCGACCCAACTTTCCCCTGAGAAGGAAATTCTCAACAAATCAGAGCCCACAGCATTGATTTCAATGACCTGATCCAAGGGTTCGGAGGATTCGATCAAAGCGGTAGAAAATTCTTGCCTATCTTCAATTCCATCAGGTTCTGATGGCCTTGTTTCATTTACCAAGGTGGATTGAGTAACGTCGAAATCTCCAGCCACAGCTGAATTAGCATCCTCCTCTTGAACTACATTGTCCATATTTGATGATGTTACTCTTTGAATTGCAGTTTGCAGTACTGCAGTATCCACTTCTATATTAGTTGGTATAACCGGAGAAGGAGTTGGACTAACAGTTGTCGTAGTTACCACAGATTGTTCACTCACAGATTCTTGCTCAACAGCAGAGCTATCTGTTTCAGGTGCGGAAACTGCCGACTCACCAGCTCCAAAATTGTTGTAAGCCCAAAGCCCGGCGAATCCGACTACAAAACCAACAACCGATAGAATAACCCAAGGTAGATTCTTATCTCGACGTTTTCGAGATTGACCAATGGCTCCCTCATTTTTATTTTTTAATTGTAGGCTTATATAAGTTTCATAAAGTTCCATCAATTCATTGGGATCTAGTTTTAAAAGTTCTCCATAACTTTTAACGTATCCTTTTGCAAATATCATAGCTGGCAATTTTTCAAAGCTGTTAGACTCAATAGCTTCAACGTAGTTCTTAGTGATGTGAAGCTTATCTGCAACTTCATGTATACCAAGATTTTGGCGCTTCCGTTCCTGTCGCAGGAATTCCCCAACAGATAGCAAAACTTCTTCCACTAAATCTTCCCCGAGCTGTTCAATTTGCATTACTTATCCTTTGATAGGCCTCGTATTCCGGGAGATCATTGATAAAGATTGGTAAGAATTCTCTTTTTGGGAAAGATTCAATCCTGATCATACTAACCATCTACTTTACCCTATAGTCTGTCAACCACCATGGCCAGATTATCAGCCTCGTCAAAGACTTTTCTTGTTTTCGATTGAGCACGCTTTTTGTGCCGATCACTGCGCAGAGTATGATCATCGACATCACCAACCAATTGACCGCAAGCTGCTCCGATATCGTCTGCGCGAGTCGTTCTTACAGTTACCGTGTAACCTGCCTCTAACAGAATTTGCCGAAAGTTGGTGATGGAAGAACCACTAGGCCGTTGATAATCACTTAAGGAAAAAGGGTTAAAAGGAATAAGATTGATCTTGCAAGGAAACGTTTCCAGAAGTTTCGCTAAATCTCTCGCGTGTTGACGATGATTGTTTACACCATTTATTAAAGTATATTCAATTACCGGGACTCGCTTGTCCGGTAGGCTTGCCATGTAATCTTTTACCGAGCGCAATAATTCAGCAATCGGATATTTTTTATTGATTGGCATTATCTTACTGCGAAGCTCATCGTTAGGCGCATGTAAAGACACCGCTAATGATGCATCGGTATGGTCTTTCATTTTATCAATTGCCGGAACTACACCGGAGGTACTAATTGTTACTTTGCGTTTTGATAATCCGAATGCGCAATCGTCCATCATGATTTCAACTGCATCCATGACATTTTCGAAATTTAGTAGGGGCTCTCCCATCCCCATCATGACTACATTACTAACTGGCCGATACAGTTTATCTTTATAGCCGCCTAGGTTTTTGTTTGCCCACCAAAGCTGTCCAACAATTTCTGCAACCGTGAGATTGCTGTTAAAACCTTGCTTGCCGGTTGCACAAAAACTGCAATCAAGCGAACAGCCTGCTTGAGAAGAGACACACAAAGTGCCACGACCAGACTCTGGAATAAAAACCATTTCAACTTTACTGCCTGATTCAACTTCAATGATCCACTTGTGACTTCCATCACTGGAAACAAAGTCTTCAACAATTTTTGGAAGTCGAATTTTGGTTCGCTCTTTAAGAATTTCGCGCAGGGATTTACTAATATCTGTCATGGCATCAATGTTCGTAACGCCATGTTGATGAATCCATTTCATAACCTGGTCAGCTCGGAAAGATTTCTCCCCTAGCGAAATAAACAAGGATCTGAGCTTTGCTCTAGTGAGTCCAGCCAAATTTTGTTTTTCTACTGAGACCATACAAATAGAAACTATATAGAAATATCAGGAACAGATTTCATCATTATTAAAAAAGTAGCTAACTTCTCTTGCTGCTGAAGCCGTCGAGTCGGAACCGTGTACCGCATTGGCATCAATTGATTTCGCAAAATCTGCTCGAATAGTTCCTGGATCAGCTTCCGCTGGATTAGTAGCACCCATAAGTTCACG
>CAYFHW010000160.1:0-2404 GCA_964343095.1 uncultured Anaerolineaceae bacterium
CATGAATTTGAGGTGGTAAAGAGGTATCCCCGGGCTTTTGCCTGAAACGGACCACTGTAAAAACCAAGACTCCGCCTACAATAACAAACACAACCAGGGCTGCCCAAAAAATCAGAATGAACAAATCTTCAAGTTGCGCTGCACCGGGACCTTGGGCTCCAAATGTCGACATAGGACTGTCAGATGCGCATGCTGACAGTATCCCTATGGTTGCTGCCAAACAGCAAACAACTAGTAATTTTTGTATAAAATACTTGGAGATCATACTATTAAAATTAACTGCCCTGAGCGACCAACAACTAGTCTCACACAGGCTTTCTCGAGTCTGAAAAATACCACAAGCTTTAGATAGCGTCAATAATAAAACGACAAGTGCTGGCTAGAGAAGAATCAAATCGCGCCTAAATCGCACCTTCTATGGCCAATGTTACAAATAAACAGGAAAGATAGACTAAGGAATATTGGAACAAGTGTCTTGCAGCAGGGGGAACTGGGCCCCGGAAAAGTTTTAAGCAGGCATATAGAAGGAAAATATTGAGAAGGGATGAGACAGAGATATAAATCCAACTAAGTGAAGTGATGAAAGGAAAGCACATAGTAAACACGGCAAGAATAATGGAGTAAAGTAGTATTCGTTGGTTCGTTTTTGCTACTCCTGCCACGACAGGAAGCATAGGAATATTTGCTTTAGTGTAGTCTTGTTTAAGGAGTAGTGCCAAGGCCCAAAAATGCGGAGGCGTCCATAGAAAAACAATACCAAACATATATACTGCAGGCCAGTCAACAGATGCAGTTACGGAAGTCCATCCGACTAATGGTGCTATTGCTCCGGCTGCACCCCCGATAACAATGTTTTCAGGTGTCACTTTTTTTAACCAAAGGGTATATACAATTATGTAGAACAGCGAGCCTGCTAGGACCAACAAAGCACTAAGAGCATTGACTAGGAAAATCAATATTATGAAAGCAGCTACATTAAACACAATTCCCAAACTTAACGCTGTGCTTGGGGCAATCCTCCCTACGGTAAGAGGCCTTCTTCTTGTACGAGCCATGAGGGCATCAACTTCACGATCAGCATATTGATTAATGGAGCCAGCTCCTCCGGCAGCTAGCGCTCCTGATAAGCAGACTGCTATTGCTAGCACAGGGTCAGGTAATCCTCCGGAAGCCAAAACCATGGCGCTAAAAGTCGTAATTAGGAGCAGTACCACTATCTCCGCTTTAGTCAAAGCAAGGAAATCTATAACTAGATTTCCTAAAGACTCCTTGTACCATGAGGTTGTAGATTTTTTGGAATTAGAACTGTGATTCACACGCGACCCCTTAGTGTGCCTTTGTTTCCAGGACTGAATAATACAAGGCCGAAATTAATAACTGCTGTCCCCCAAACCAGAGCACTCACCGTAAGATGGGTAGCTCTCCAAAATGACGTGAAATGTAGCCATATAGTTGCCGCTCCTACAAGAATTTGGATTGTCATAGCAATAATCAGTAATAAAACAAAAGTTTGGCTGAGGCCTTTTGTTCGTTGTTTCCGTCCAGAAAGAAACAGCCAAAAAACTGATAAGGTGGTCATTATGACAAATAATCTATGGAGCCAGTGAATACTCGCCAAGTGATTGGTTGGAAACAGCTGACCATTGCACAACGGCCAACCAGCACAAGCTGCGAATGCTCCAGTATTCGTGACTAGGCTGCCGCTAATTAGAGTTACGAAAATCAAAATAAGGGTCACAAATAAGGGTCTATCTGCTAACCAGAGCGCTGCAGTAGTCCCTTTTTCCGAATCTTGGATAAGAACCCTGCAAGTCAGTAGTAGGAGTACTCCGAAAAAAGCCTGTGCAGTTGCTAAATGTAATGCAATAAACTCTGGTCGTAATTCTGTTAAAACAGTCATCCCTCCTAGGAGGATTTGTATGCTTAATAAGACCCAAGACACTAAAATCATTTTCCTAAGGCCGCTATTATGGGCTGGAAGGCGAAACACACAGATAGTTATTGCAACTACTAGGCAGGACACAATCAGCGCCAATAACCTATGGGAGTACTCTATAATTACATGAAACTCGAATGGAGGTATTATTTTTCCATGGCACAATGGCCAATCTGGGCATGCAAGCCCCGAGTCGGTAACCCTAACTATTCCTCCCAAACTGATCAAGCAAAACACGGCGATCGAGGTTATTACAGAAAGCGATTTCAGTGTTTTCGATGAAGAATACTCGGTATCTTGGTGGCTGGTTGGATTCATGAATAACTTGGCCCTTAACTAGACTTTGGTTTCACTTTCGCTATCTATTGTCTGGACCCCATAACCGCCGCTGCTAGCTGCGATTTGATAAACAAGTTCATCGTTAAGGTTTTTGGGGACTTTTTGATTAGCCCATTTATCACTCAGAAT
>CAYFHW010000161.1:0-2398 GCA_964343095.1 uncultured Anaerolineaceae bacterium
TTTCCATGGTGGTGGTTACGTACTGGGTGGTCCTGGTGCTGACAATACCGCCCCAATTTCACGAGAAGGAAACTGCGTAGTTCTAGATGTCGATTATCGTCTGGCACCTGAGCATACATATCCGGCAGCACTAGAAGATGCTTTAAACGCAATTCAATTTGCGCGTGAAAATGGTCCCCAAGGGCCTAGTACCGCAAAGACGATCTTCGTGGGTGGGGACTCTGCAGGGGGAGGCCTTGCACTTGCTGCACTTATCGCTTTGCGGGATGAGGGTGCAGAACTACCCAGTGCCGCAGTAACAATGTCAGCATGGACCGATTTATCTTTGTCAGGAACTTCTATGGATGAAAGAGATTCCATAGATCCGATGCTTGGGCGCGTCCATTTAGATATATGGGGTCGTGCTTACGTAGGTGATGCTGATCTAACAACACCCTTAGCTTCTCCACTTTTTGCAGATCTAAGTGGATTGCCACCGTTACTGATGCAAGTGGGAACGGATGAGGTTCTTTTTGATGACACAATACGTGTTGCAGAAAAAGCACAAGAGGCTGGAGTCAGTGTTCGTACAGAGATCTATGGCGGTCAACATCATGTGTTTCAAAATATGGCAGCACTAATTCCTGAAGGAAATGATGCTTACGCAAGTATTGGAGCGTTTTTAAAACGACACGCCTAAATAGTAGCTAATCCACAAACTTACCTTGGCCACCATCAACCACTATATGGGTTGCATTTATCCATGAAGCAGCCGGGCTAGCTAGAAAAACAATCGAACGCGCTATCTCATCCACATGGCCAAGTCGTCCAAATGGAACACTGCGCTCTACACTTTTATAAAAATCAGGGTTTGCTTCCTTGGTACGATCCCAGCTCCCACCAGGAAACCAAGTCGCACCTGGTGAAAGTGCATTAACTCGGATACCACGTTTACCTAAGGCTTGTCCCAATTCATTCGCAAGAACCCTCATCGCACCTTTTAGAGGACCATAAGAGGACCATCTCCCGAACCATTGTTTGCTCGCAGTGGAACCAATAAATGTAATACTTGCATTATCACTTTTTTCCAATGTTGGCTGAGCAATTTCGATCGCTCGAACTGCTCCCAAAACATCTACTTCGAAAGTCCCCCGCCAACCTTCCTCATCCTGTCCAGAAACACCTGTTGCATTATGAATAAGAATATCTAAACCACCAAGTTCTTGTATTCCTGTTTGGACAAAATTTTGTAATGATTCTGCATCCGATAAATCTGCAGTACTAGAAAAAACTGCACCTTTCCCCACAGCAAGCAATTCTTTTTTTGCAACTTCAAGGCCTTCAAGATTACGAGCACAAATTGCAAGATCTGCCCCTTCTTTCGAAAAAATCTCAGCAGTCATTCTCCCGATACCTCGGCTAGCGCCAAGAATCATCACCTTACTACCATCTAATCCCAAATCCATAAAAACCTACTCCTATGCTTCATATCACTATCCTAAGGTAACACGCGCTAGGATAGTGATATGAAGAACCAAATTAGGGTCATACCACTTGAAAACGAACATCTAGAAGATGTAGGGAAACTACTTGTCCAGCGAATAGAGTCTGAATACCAAAATCTTCCTGGTATCAACGAAGACTTCTTAGATACTGGTCACACTATCGAATATATTGTGAACCAAAAAAATGATGAACTTGCTCAAAGTTACGTAGCAGTACAAGGGGAAAAGGTCATAGGATTCGTAACAGGGAAAAAAAATCCTGAAACAAATAATAGCTGGCTGTCTCGACTATCAGTTCCTCACTCAGCAGGGATCAATTTCCTTGCACATGCAATTTCTGAAAGTGTCGATGCTAGAATTGTGTACCGAGAACTTTATAAAGAACTTGCAAAAGAATGGGTTGCGGCAGGCTATACACACCATACTACGCACGTTGCAGCCTGCGACCAGCGCGCACAAGACGCTTGGATTGACTTAGGTTTTGGGCGCCATACAACGATCTCAACACGTTCCGAAACTGGTCCGATATCAGTAGAAAAAGCCAATCAAATAACTATTAAGCAAGCAAATTTGACCGATCTTGATACAGTGGTTGGATTGGCAGAAGCACTGGGTAGACACCATTTAAGTTCACCAATGTTCATGTTCTGGCCCGTAGACAAGGAAGATCGACCATTAGCAGAAACTTTTTTCACAGAACTTTTGCGCGAAGAAAAAAATCCTCACTTCCTAGCATATGATGGGAAACAAGCGATCGGAATGCTTAGTTTTCTTAGCCAAGGCCTTATTCCCGAACATATTAAAAAAGAAAAAAATCTCTACCTATTCATGGGTATAGTCACTGAAAATTCACAAAATAGTGGCTCGGGACATGCCCTACTTGATGAGGGGATGAACTGGGCTCGCGAACACAA
>CAYFHW010000162.1:0-2386 GCA_964343095.1 uncultured Anaerolineaceae bacterium
CAGAACTAGCAGTTCGTGAAGCTGTTTCAATCACTCAGGATAAAGCTCTTGAATTGAATGTCATTGATTACATCGCTTATGACATCGATGACCTATTAGTAAAAATCACAAATATAGCTATTATTATGACTCCTGATACAACAGAAACATTAACAAACATTTCTGAAGCTCCCCGTGTCTATCTAGAGAAAACACAATGGGAAAAAATTCTGGAACTTATTTCAAACCCGACATTGGCAACAATTTTGCTTTCATTGGGTTTTTTAGCCCTGGTTTTTGAATTAAGTAACCCTGGATTATTCTTACCAGGCGTTGCAGGTGTAATTGCAATTGTTGTCGGATTTCTTGCACTTGGAACGTTACCTGTTGATACAGCGGGACTTGCACTCATTGGTGCCGCAATGGTTTTTCTTTTCTTAGAACTTCTAGTTACCTCAGGGGGCATTCTTGGTGGTGGTGGGGTTGTCGCTTTAATACTTGGAATCATCATTACTTTCCGCGAAACTCCAACTGACTTACAACCAAATAAAATTGTTGCATTTTTGTTAATATTTGTACTTGCTACGCTATTCATTTCAATAGCAGTAGGCCTCGCTCGTTCGAGAAACAAAGTCTCCCCTACCGGAGGTGACGCATTAATTGGTAGAATAGCGGAGGTACGTACGTCATTAGAACCTAATGGTATGGTTTTTCTCGAAGGCGAATTGTGGAGAGCAGAAATCGTAAACGGGACTGCTAATGAAGGTGAACAAGTAAGCATATTAGAAGTAAATGGCTTACAACTAAAGGTAAGTAAACTGGAGAAAACAGATGGAACAACAAACTAACGGTTCTAAAGAACCAAAAAGTACACTAACTAAAATTATTCAAGCGTTTTTAATTGGGGTAAGCGCAATCTTACTGATCCCGTTACTACCCTTCCAGATTCGAATAGTTTCAGAATTTGAGCGAGGAGTAATATTTCGGCTTGGGCGATTAGAAGGAGCAAAAGGTCCAGGACTTTTTGTCATGCTTCCATTTGTCGACCGTATGGTAAAAGTGGATTTACGGACAATCACATTGGATGTTCCAACTCAAGAAGCAATCACAGCTGACAATGTAACAATTAAAGTTAACGCGGTAATTTTTTTCCGTGTTCTTGATCCCGAATATGCCGTCGTAAAAGTATTAGATTTCATCCGTGCAACTTCTCAGATTTCTCAGACAACACTTCGTTCAGTCATGGGACAAATTGAACTCGAAGATTTATTAGGGAAACGCGATGATGTAAACCAACAACTTCAAAATATTATCGATGAGGAAACAGAGCCTTGGGGGATCAAGGTAAGTACTGTCGAAGTCAAGGATTTGGAACTACCTCCAACAATGCAACGAGCAATGGCAGCTCAGGCAGAGGAAGAGCGTGCACGTAGAGCAAAAATTATCGCTGCAGATGGTGAATTCGAAGCCAGCGAGAGATTGGCTGAAGCCGCTGCTGTTATGTCACAGGAACCCATTTCACTCCAACTTCGCTACCTGCAAACGCTTGGTGAAATTTCAAATGATAATAGCAATACAATCGTATTCCCTATACCAATGGATATCTTGAACCAATTTATAAACCGTGATTCGAGTACAGATAGTTAACTGTACTATCTCTAATAATTCGGTTGGATCGAAACCTCCGCAGCAATAAGCTTGCGGGGGTTTTCTTCATCCACTATTTGTACAATCAATCCACCATCCTGAGCAATATCCACTGCAATCCCCTCATAAACTGTATCTTTTTCTTTCACATGTATCGACCGACCAATCAAAAAACTATGCTTCCTGTATTCTTCCTGCAATATTGAGCTTGAGATTCCCAAATTTTTTTCTAAAGAATTACAGAAACTTGCTAATAACTGCTCTCGACTAACAACTAAACCAGTAACCTGTTTTAAACTTATTGCAGAAGTCTTCAAATCTGGATGTTCACTTGGCGTACCGTTAACATTTATACCGATTCCTGCTAAAGCGACACGATCTCCTTGAGAAATTTCTGCATCAACAATCATCCCAGCAACTTTTTTATCTTCGATAAAAATATCATTTGGCCATTTAATAGCAGCCCCAACACCTACTGCTTTACAAGCCTGAATAGTTGATACAGCCAAAATTATGGAAAGAAGAGCATGTGCATCAATCGAAAGACGTAGAACTACAGTAAAGTATAGATTTTCCGAGTCAGGACTGTAAAAAGAACGCCCTTGTCGTCCTCTACCTGCACTTTGTTCTTCAGCTAAAACAATTGTCCCATGAGCACACCCTGCAAGAGATCTTTCCCGAGCAATATCCATTGTTGAAGAAACAACCTGATACTGCTCAAAATTTCGACCAACGAAAGATGTGTCAAGTAATGAGGAAA
>CAYFHW010000163.1:0-2371 GCA_964343095.1 uncultured Anaerolineaceae bacterium
ATTTTTGCGCCAAAACCACCACCAATTTCCATCGGATAGACCGTTACTCGTGACTCAGGAACCCCAAGCATCGCAGCAGTTTGCGTACGTACACCAAATGGTCCTTGGGTACTTGTCCAAACACGAATATGCTCATCAGTACCCCAATACACTGTTGCGGTATGCGGCTCTATATATCCTTGATGTACTGTCGAGGTAGTGAACTCTCTTTCAACTATGTGCGTAGCCTTGCCAAATCCCGAATCTAAGTCGCCATTTTTAAATTGCAGATGACTCGAGACATTACTTTTCTGACCAGTATCGTCACCACGCGCAAAACGCTCAGCTACTGAACGTGTCGTCATATTCTCATGCAACAAAGGTGCATTCTCTTGCATTGCATCTGCAGCATTAAGAACTGGTGTCAATGGCTCATAGGTTACTTCAATAAGATCTAGCGCAGCTTCGGCTATGTGTGCATCGGTAGCAGCAATTGCAGCAATTGCGTGGCCTTTATAAAAAACTTTCTCATGGGCTAGTACATTTTCTGCAAGAAGCCGGACATTACCTAAAGTTTCACCAAAATCAATCATTTGATCTTTTATGATCGGAAGATCGGCACTTGTCACTATGGCTTTTACACCTGGAAGTTCCTCTGCCTTTTGGACATTAATGCTAAGAATACGAGCATGTGCATGTGGACTTCTGAGTATTTTGGCATGCAAAAGATCGTTTTGGACAACATCTGCACCATAACGTGCACGCCCGGTAACTTTATCAAGTCCATCATGCCTAATAGGGCGTGTGCCAATTACGTCATATTTACCAGTATCTTCAGTTATCGTCATGAAATCCTCCATCTGGATTCTGAACTAGTTTAAGCAAGTATTCCAGTGTGATTAACTTTTAGTCAGTAAGTACACCACCATCTGGATGCAATAACTTACCTGTATAGAAAGATGAGTCATCAGAGGCCAAAAAGAGAGCTGTTTTTGCAACTTCTTCTGCAGTTCCAAATCTCCCCATAGGAGTCAAACTCATTGCCCAATCGCTTCCGGATTCAAATGCTCTCATCGGGGCAGTCATTGGCGTTTCAATAAATCCTGGTCCTATCGCATTCACACGAATATTGTAGCCAACGAGTTCCATAGCAAGACACTTTGTCAGCATCCATACACCAGCCTTTGAAACACAATAAGGAGCAACTCCAGGCCGTGAAACCTTAGCCATAATAGATGCCAAGTTGATGATGTTACCCCCGGAATTAGATTCGATCATTTGCCTCGCAGCTGCACGTGCTGAAAGCATTACGCCCGTCAAATTCACATCTAAGACACGTTGCCAAGCATTAAGATCTGCATTTATTAGAAAGGTTGCTTCTGGATCTGTTAGCAGAGCAGGACTTGTTGGGCTCTCAGAATTATATTGCGAATAACTGATACCTGCTGCTCCAACCTGTATGTTGATACCACCAAAGTGCTCAACAGTAGCACTTGCCAGCGCTTCACATTGCTCTTCACTACTTGTATCAGTACGGACGAAGATAGCATCACGATCGAGTGCCTTTACAGCAGAAACCGTTTGCCCTCCCCGTTCTTCATTTAAGTCTGCAACAACTATATGCGCGCCCTCTTCGGCAAAAAGCAAAGCAATCGCTTCACCGATACCACTTGCTCCACCTGTAATGATTGCTACCTGATCTTGTAATTTTCCTGCCATTCAACACCTCATAGTTAAATCTTATGTGAATATAGCGTCTTGATAACAAGAAGCGTAGTCTTAACGAAGTTTTACTCCAACAAGGCGAGTTTGTGAATAATACAGAGACACCAGAACAAACCTTTTTACTTCGCCTTAGGAGGACCGTTTTGCGACTGTTTGCAGGGGAACGTTTTTCCTCAATGGAATCCCCAGCCTACCGCATGTTATGGCTAAACACCCTGCTCTTTGCATTAGCCCGATCTGCAGAACAATTAGTCCTCTCCCTGTACGTTATACAACGCTTAGAGATGGGAGCAGCTGGTGCTGGTGCCGTAGTTTTCGCCGTTGGCATTCCTGTTCTTGTTGTCACTATTCCTGCGGGTGTCCTAGCAGATCGAATGGATAAACGAACATTACTTTTTGTTAGTCAAGTAGGATCAATATTAGCAATGGCTCTTGGAGCCTTGCTTTTTTATTTAGATGCACTGAACTTCGTGGCGATTATGATCATAGCCGTATTTCTTGGGACCACCGTTGCCCTAGGATTTCCAGCACGTAACGCCTTGATACCTGCTGTTGTAAAGCCTGAACGCTTACCCAACGGCATCGCCCTTATGAGTATTGGTCAAAACTTTTCACAGATAGGTGGCCCAATGCTGGGAGGCCTTGCAATTACATTATTTGATTATGG
>CAYFHW010000164.1:0-2369 GCA_964343095.1 uncultured Anaerolineaceae bacterium
TAAGCGCTGCAGTCAACCGTCGTTACTTACCAGTATTCGCAAAGGAATGTGTTGAGGATGCACTATCAAAGGCTTGGTCACAGGAAGGCAATTTGCCCGTCATTGATGATACTGGAGTTCTCGTAGGTCAAATTGAGCGCGATGCTCTGATACAGGCAACTTTTGATTCTGAAGAGGCTTTAGCTTAAGTATGGCTTCAAATTCACCTCAAAATGGTCATAGGTTTTCTATTTCAAAATTCAATAACCTACCCGGCAGCCAACGTTTTGCTATTTGGTTAGCATTATTTGCTTGTTTGTCTTTGCTACTTGTAGTTATTTGGGAACCTGGCGTTGAATTCCCAATTAACTATGGTGAAGGACTTGCAGCGTGGATTAACGACAGGATAAGTGATATCACTCGTGAGGGTGCGTTCCTCTTTGATGCAATATCAAATGTTGTACTCTACTTTTTGTTATTCCTTGAAGATCTTTTTATCTGGATACCGTGGCCCTCAATCATTATTGCGATTGGGTTAGTTTCTTGGAGGATGGTTGGGTGGAGAGTATCTTTATTTTCAGTCTTTTCCTTGCTTGTCACAGGTGCACTTGGGATGTGGACTAGCGCAATGGAAACGACAGCATTAATTGTTGTTGCTGTTGTTATTTCGATTGCAATCGCACTTCCTATTGGGATAATTGCTTCTCGGAGTGATAAATTTGATGCGGTTCTTCGTCCTCTTTTGGATGGAATGCAGACTATGCCAGCTTTCGTATATCTCGTACCAGCTATTATGTTCTTTGGGATAGGTAATGTGCCAGCTATTTTTGCAACTGTTGTGTACGCAGTTCCACCAGCTATTAGGCTTACTAACCTTGGAATCCGTCAGGTCTCAAGCGAAGTAGTAGAAGCAGCGGAGTCATTCGGTACGACTCCTCGCCAATTATTGTTAAAAGTACAGATTCCAATGGCAGTGCCGACTATCATGGCTGGAATAAACCAAACAACTATGATGGCTCTAGCCATGGTTGTAGTAGCTTCTTTGGTTGGTGCTGGGGGACTTGGAGAAGATGTTCTCAGGGCACTTAGCAGGTTCCAGCCCGGGGAGGCATTATTAGGAGGTCTCGCGATTGTGGCACTGGCCATCATTACTGACCGTGTAACTCAGGCAGCTGCTAAAGGTCGCCAAGATGCTCTAAGTGGCGAACGGAAGCTTTAAAAAAATAAATTTTATGCACTATTCATTAAAGGATAGTATGATCTGTAACATAAGGGGGATATTATGAGTTTAGGATTTAGGAAAGGCCTGGCATTTTTGTTTGGGCTAGTTTTAGTTTTGGCCCTTGCATTGAGTGCTTGTGGAGAGGAAGAGAAGCCAACTATTATTTTCTCTGACCTTAACTGGGATAGTGCCCAGACCCAAACTGCAATAGCTGATTTGATTGTGTCTGAAGGCTATGGCTACCCTACCGAGAAAATTTTTGGTGGCACAATCCCATTAATGCAGGCCTTAGTTAATGGTGACACTAATGTCACAATGGAAATCTGGATACCAAACCAGCTTGAGGCATACGAAACAGCAGCAGCAGCAGGTCAGATCACGAGGATCGGTAATAGCTTGGAAGATAACTGGCAGTCTGCTTTTATCATTCCTCAGTACACTGCTGATGCTAATCCTGGGCTTCAGACAGTCGCCGATATTAGAGATCACATGGACCTTTTCGTGACACCAATTTCTAATGGCAAAGCTCAACTCTTGAATTGCGTACCAGGTTGGGAATGTGAAGGTCATAACATCGACCAAGTAGCCGCACATGGTCTGGACGATGTAGTTGAAATCATCAACCCAGGATCCGGAGAGGCATTGGCAGCTGAGATTTTGGCAGCGTTTGAAAAGAAAGAAGATGTACTTTTCTATTACTGGGGTCCAACCACACTGACCCATCGCCTCGCAAATGAATTCGGTGGGTATAAAGTTCTTGAAGAACCTCCATATTCTCAGGAATGTTGGGAAACCACTAAGAAATGTGGATATTCAGTATCAGAGGTTCTGATTGTGGTTCGAAATGAACTGCTTGAATCAGCTCCTGATCTTATTGAAATGTTTGAGAAGTGGGATTTCAATGCCGGGAACCAGCTAGCCGCCGAATCATATATGAGCGACTCTGGATCTGATTTCCCTGAAGTTGCAAAGTGGTTCGTACTTAACACAGACGAATGGAAGTCTTGGGTTACTGCTGATGCGGCCAAAAAAGTAATTGAAGCAGCATCTGCTGAATAAGTAGAACAAGATGATTATGCATAGGGGTGGACATTCAAAGTCCACCCTTTTGCATTCCCCCCTGAGTTGAGTAGCACACAAACTTAAAGGGATTTAATGCGAATAGTTG
>CAYFHW010000165.1:0-2356 GCA_964343095.1 uncultured Anaerolineaceae bacterium
CACTAGTCTCAAACATTGTATCCGGGTAATGATGGCATGCTAATGATCGGCTTATCCATGCGGTTATATTATGGCGACGTTGCTGCTTTACCCTTCTTTTCCCAATCCTGAATCGTTTATCGATCAGCTTTATAGAGCTATTTGGCATTATGCACCTATGGTGCAGAAAATTGATCATTTAGTTTTTCTGTATTCTGGAGAAGATGCCGAAAGTCTGAACGTTAATAAGATTCTATCTGAAAGTAATCGTCACCTGCCGGAGGACTTTGACCCCAGGATAATGGAATTAGCGGCCAAATTCCTCGGTAAGATAATACTCGTTTCAGAAGAGTCCTACATAGCAGATATGAATATAAAAGGTGTAATTGTCTGGAATACGTCTCACGCTGCGCATACCGCTAAAGCCCAGAGAATCGCAAAGGATGCTGGTTGCGATCTAGTCATAGCTGATCCAGAACGTACGCAGCAGGAGACACTTCAAATGATCCGGTTTGCATACTCGCTTTGGACAGAAACAGAACTTAATAGCCTTGTGCAAAGTTCCTATACGAAGTTTTTGAATGTCTACAAAGAGTTTAGAGGTCGCTCTATCAGCGTTTTAGGAAACGGCCCATCTTTGAAAAAGGTGATAGAACAAAAAGTGGAGTTGGGAGAGACGGTGCGGGCTATTTGTAACTCGACCATTTCAGATACACAGGCTTTGGAGTACCTGAATCCTCAGCTTCTGTTTTGCGGTGATCCAGTCCAGCATTGCGGGGTTTCTGTATACGCCGGCCAATATAGGAGAGATCTTGCGAAAGCGCTTGAGTACCCCAGTCGATACCTTTTTACCCAGCTTGGATATGTTCCCTATTTCCAAGCTGTAATCCCTTCCGAGTTCCATAATAGAATTATTGGTATTGGCAACGATCGCCGGTCCAAATTCAATCTCGACCTATTAAGTGAATATCTTTCGGTTTCCACTGCTAACATCATAACAATGCTAGTCTTGCCGGTGGCTTTTAGCCTTACAAAGTCTATTGAAATCTATGGTTGCGATGGCATGGCATTTGCGGCCGCCACAAAGCCCTGGTCTCATGCCGATGAAGATGACTATTTGAGTAAGATGTCTGTGACTCATCGCGTGCATCGCGGCTTCTGGCAAAGAAACTATGAAGAAGAATACTGGTCTTATAGCAGAGATCTATGCGAGATTTTGGATCAGGCTGAGTCTGAGGAGTGCAAGATAAGGGTTCGCACACCGTCGTTTGTTCCGGCATTGGCCAAGCGATTTTTTCCTCTACCTCATGCGTAGACCTCTAAAGTTTTTTCTACAATTTCTCTCACATCTGCTGATAGACCTCGATGCCCTTTTATACTTAGTAGATGCTGTTCCATCAGGTCTTTTCGCTCGTGATCATAGCGCGCCCATTTCTGGAAGGATGACGTTAGGCGAGCAGCGATTTGAGGATTAAATGCATCGATTTCTAAAATCTGGCTGGCGATGAAATCGTAACCCTGTCCCGTTTTGTGATGAAAAAGAATAGAATTCGAATGGGCAAAGCTTCCAATTAAAGCCCGAATTCTATTGGGGTTCTTGCTATCATACTCAGGGTGCTTAAGGAGTGCTTTAACACGATTAAGTGTTCCGTTAATGGAACTCGTGGCTTCCAGGGCAAGCCACTTATCTAGAACCAGGGGGTCTTTGTGAATTGCCGAGAAGCTTGACAAAGCATGTTCTCGTTCTTTGCAATCAAAATTGTTCAGGCACTTCAAGGCAGCCCACTGATCCGTCAAGTTGTCTGCGCCACAATAGAGCGAAAGAGCGCGTGCAAGTCCTTTACCATTTGGATCACGCACAAGATAGCTTAGCGCTACATTGCGCAGTGATCGTGCACTTATATCTTTGTATGACGGCTCATAAGGCCCTTCTATTTTAAAGGCCTCATAAAGGGCTTGGAACTCTTGGTCAAAGGATTCCAGGAGAACATCCTTAATCCAATTGCGAGCCTGGTAGATGGCATCTGGGTCAATGATCGGTAGGTTGGATGCAACAACAGATTCGCTAGGAATATTTAGAATTAGTGCTGTTTCAGCAGGTTTGTCATGGGCCGTCTCAAAGACGGATCTAAGCGAGGAAATATATATTCCCAGGGCATCCTCGACATCCTGTCCTTGCATCTTTATCGTCAAGATTTTCTTTGCTAATTCTTGAGCGGCATCCCAACGAACGAATTCATCTGTATCGGACTCGATCAGTGTGCTCAGTTCATGGAGGGGGCGGTCAATACTAACGATTATTGGTGCCCCAAAACCCCTATTCAATGATATAATTATTATAATCTTCGATTTAAGTTCAATCTTCTATAAAAACGGT
>CAYFHW010000166.1:0-2330 GCA_964343095.1 uncultured Anaerolineaceae bacterium
TTTACTTTTAGTCGGCAACAATCCAAACTCAGTTGAAAGTACTTTGCGGCAGATGAAATACACAAACCAGGAAGTTTCCACCATTAAGTTTCTGCATAATTTTACCAATATCACTCCGGCGGATGCCCCTAAATTAAAGAAGGAATTCAATAGAGTCCGTATTTCACCAGATTCTTTAAGGGATTTTACAGACGCTGTGGGTTCTCCGACAGTAAAGGCAGTCGATACCTTTATTAAGTTTGCGGCCGCACCTCCTGCAGCCAACCCCAAAGATCTAATGTCTCAAGGTCTTTCCGGATCAGAGATCGGCGATGCTATGCAATCTGCAGAAATAGAAGCCTATTCCACGATGCTGAATGAAATCAAAAAATACATCAGGGCTATTTTAGTTGAAAAGGAACTTCGGGGTCAAAAGAGCAAGCGCACTCTTTATCACATCGGTCCGCGACCTGCTGAACCCAAGCCAAAGCAACGATGGCAAAGCCAAGGACAACCGGAACAGGAGTGGGAGCGCTATTGGTTATCTAGTCCAGTTAAGTCTGGTGTATTTTTGACTCCCAATCCGACAGATATTGTTCAGCATCATGGAGTAAGTGGCAACGTGTATGCTTACAAGGTGCCTGAATGGGTCATCGCAAAGTCAGGAGGCATACATCGATTCGACGTAGGTTCAGAAATCCTTATTCCGGAAGAAGTATGGAATGAAGCTGGCAAAGAAATAGAGTTTCTGGGTAAGACCATGAGTCAGCAGGACTTATGGGATTCTGTTGAATCATCTTGGACTAGAGATGCTAAACGGAAGAGTACACATAGCGACAGACGAGAGTCCCCTGATTGGATAAAAGCCCAAGCCAGCTTAAGCGGCCTGAGGGCAACATCACATCCTGAGGCTGCGATCAAGATGATGTCTCAAAAAGAGATCGAGGGAGCCCTTGCGGAGTTTGAAAATGAATATGCACAGGAAGGTGTGCCAGAGGTGGTGAAGGGGCCACGCGATAAAAAAGGGCTAGTTATCCCCCACTTTGGTAAGCAACCAAGCGGTAAAGATAAAGAGCTGATCGATCTTCTTAAGAAGCATATGAAAGAGTCAGTTGTACGTAATTACGTAAGGAGCCTTCTTATGGAGGTGCCCCTCGACGATTTCGGTTACGTTGCACCTACGAAGAAAGATGAACCTGTTATAGTCAGAAGCGCGCTCGCTGATTACTTTAAAGACATTCCGCAGAAGGTCAATGTGTACGTGGCTCATACTGATGATCTTAATTGGGCCACTCATCTCCCAGCCGGCGTTGCTGGCCAATTGCCTGATCATATTCAGGGCCGCGGCACTACGCAGGTAACAGATGCAGCAGGTCTTGCCTCAAATTATCCACAGCTAGCACAAAAACTAGATGGCTCAGCGATAAACCTTTTGTATGTCTACCCCAAGACATACTTGGTCAGCGATGAATTTGTCGCCGGTGTCAGTCCGCACTATATCGCACATGATCTTCACCACATATTTGAATTGAGAAGGCTCGATGCTGGAGCGTCAGATAAGTTCAGAGAAATCCTATCTGCTTATTTAGATGAGCTTCTTATGTACACGCTGGGGCCCATGAGCAGTGAATATAAAGCGACGTCAAAAGCTTTGGGGAGAACCGGAAGAACTTTCGGGGTAAACAAATCAGAGGCTAGAAAATTCTATTCTGAAATCTTTCCTGGTTATGACTTTGTCAGTGGCGAACAAGACCTTTTGGCAGATGCTTTTGCAGCTTATCTAAAATCAGGCAAAGAGATTAAGCTGGGCATACCTTCTACTTGGAAGGGCGAAACAGGAGGGTACGGTAAAGAGGTTGACAGAGACATTCAAATTCCCAACAATGCAGTAACCCAAGATATAGCTTCAGAGCACTCTAAAGACCTACAGGGGTTATTAGAGAGCTTATTAGATCCCCTCGTCGGCAAAGTCGGTATATTCAATGCCTTTGGGGTGGGCTCAACTGACACGAAGAGAGCTATCGAGGCTTCGAAAGAAGCTGGCAGAAATAAATACCCTGAACTATTTGCGTATTTCGACGATCAGGAAGCAAAGTTTCAGTCGTTTTCTTCTTATGACCGAAAGGGCAGACCAGGCAAGGCATTAGTCGTCAAGTTTCCACACCCAGCCCCAGGAAAAGACGTGTGGAAGATAGAAGATTATGCTGCGCTCAAACCTGATGTGGTCGCTAAGTTGAGTGATTTAGGGTTTGATGTCGTAGAGGCATCTACTGGATTTGGTTTCCTCGGCGGAGACGAGGGCATAAGCTTGTATCTCATGCCAATGCTCGTGAGTGAATCACCGGTTCAGG
>CAYFHW010000167.1:0-2328 GCA_964343095.1 uncultured Anaerolineaceae bacterium
CAGTGGTCTAAGTACATATCCAGCTAGGTCTCTAGTACCTTTTGGCCTCCCACTAGGGTTACCAGACTGGCCTCGCTGCCAGGGGCTTAGGTTGTTTCCTTGGTTGTTAGCAGTGGTCATAATGAGATGGCATTTTATTGGTAACTAGCATGCAAACGTCCAATTTAGTCAAAGGTAATGGAAGGAGCATTACCCCGCAAAAATGCTTCTATAGTCATTATGACTCATATCTTTGGCTTCTTGTGAGTGAGACTCGTAGATCTCTTCGTACTAGTCTCTTGAGTTAAAAATTGGCTTAGATTACTATTTCCTCGAATACCGACTCCCTGCCACTCGTTGCAACATCTCTAACAATACAGGTGTCATGTCTTGTTGATACGTATTCTAATAGGTTTGAGCTTGATATTTTTGATCTCCGGCTGTGGTGGTAATTCGTTATCTACTAGGACTACGTCTCTCGATCCTGAAAAACAAGGAGCCGAAAAGTCGAGTCCATCAAATATTTCTAAGAGAAACGACTCCGACTTAGACCTGAGGTTCGGTACTTCGATAAATAATTACATCAGAAACTCATGGGGGACTTGGGCACATGGAGATGCAATTGGCCAATGCTTTATAGCGAACACGGAAAAAATGACCCGCGAATCGAAAGAAGGTGTGATTGAATACGGAATCGAGGAGGCTTTTGGCAAACTAACGGGAGAACACTTGTACAGCCTGAGTGCAACGTGGGACCTGTGTGAATCCGAAGCCGCTTCTAACCCGGTATCATCTAAAAATCAACCTTCAAAGGAGGCAGAACCAAAAACATCTAATACAACCCATACTTCGATGGTGGATTTCGAATCTACATCTGTCTATAAACCTTTCTCTGCCGAACTAGAAACCCAATTCCAGGATGCCGTTGACGATCGGTTTTACCAATACACTGAGAAGGCGGGGGTTTCGGCAGCAGTCTACAAAAACGGATATCTCTGGAAATATGCCAATGGAGACGCTAGTTCCTCAGTGCCAATGACCGTAGGAACTCCTATATTAATTAGAAGCTCCTCGAAGATCTTTATCGCAGGGCTGGTGCTAAAGCAAATCGACGATGGCCTATATTCATTGTCGGACACATTAGATAAGGTCTTGTCCGATAACGACGTCTATAAAGCATTGGATAAAAACGTGATTAACCCAATGGTGACTATTGAGGAACTTTTAAATATGACGTCTGGAATTCAAGAAAAGAAAGAATATGGTGACGATGAAGAGTACAACGACGCCTTTAACGCTCTTCAAATGAACCAGAATTGGGAGCCAGTCGATTCCCTTCAATTAGCGACCGTAAAATTTAAAACACCTGGCCAGTACGAGTACTCAAACACTAATACTTTACTACTCGGAATAATCGCAGAGCATGCCGGCGGCCAAAATCTAAATAAGCTGTATAAGACCGAGTTATTTGATCCCTTTGACATAGTGGCTCTCTTGTTACCAAGGGACGATGCTCCCACAAATACAGCTCGACCTCATGGGGAAGGGTGGAGTGGAACGGGGTTCGGCGATATCCTAGCGAGCTCATATTTGCAAGATGAGTGGTATTTGGCTACAGGTAGAACCACATGGAATGCAGCAGGGATAATAACAACACCAGAGAATATGGCCAGGTGGGCATATGAGCTTTTTAGCGCAGACGGTTCGGTACTTTCAACAAAGGCTCGTGCAACCCTTTTGGAATCATTCGCTGGTCCATTAATCCAAATCGGTGCTGCGGATCAGCAATATGGGTACCACTCGACAAAACGGGAGATAAACTTATCAAATATGACGATATTTGCGTACGGTCATCCCGGGGGCGGCGGTGGGTATACATCGCAGTTCTATTATTCACCAGAACTCGATCTTTCGGTCTCTATACAGTTAAATTCACACACAAATGCTCGCACCCGAGAGGCGGCAGGAGGTGCCATGACACATGCTGACCTAAAGGAAATTGCCTGGCAGATGTTCGATGCTTATGCTACGCAATGATTTAAGATACTTGCGTGTTTAACACTGAGATTTGCAAGATACAGTCCGCTATCGACACCTTCATCAGCATCTCGCCTCCGCTGCCTTTCCGATTGGGGGCTGAAACAAGAAAAGCCCACTCGGTTGAGTGGGCTTCTTTCATTTTTGGCGCTGGGCAAAAAGAGCGCCCTCAGAAACTTTTCTGAAAACGCTCCGCTATCTGAGCATGCGAGAAGCTGTTTTATCAAGGTTTTGTGCCTAGATTCAGATGACCAGCCCCGAAAACTGGTCCAGGTGTAATGTTTGACCTGGGCTAGATAAAGGGAGGAGAGA
>CAYFHW010000168.1:0-2304 GCA_964343095.1 uncultured Anaerolineaceae bacterium
ATGATTTGCACACAATCATGTTCGCGATGCGTAGAATGCCAAAACCTATAATCGCAAGCTGCAGAGGAGCTGCTGCAGGGGCAGGAGTATCTGTAGCGCTTGCCTGTGATTTGGTAATAGCTTCAGAAGATGCTTTCTTCACGTTGGCATATTGCAAGATAGGCACAAGCCCCGACGGTTCTTCTTCTTTTCATTTGCCTCGAGCAGTAGGCATCAAGAAAGCTATGGAAATTGCGTTGCTTGGTGATCGGTTTGATGCGCAGACTGCAAAAGATATTGGCATGGTAAATTTCGTTGTGCCAACCGACGAGCTTGAAGCAGAAACTGAAAAGCTTGCAACCAGATTAGCTAATGGGCCAACTCATGTATATGGCAACACCAAAGCCCTTTTTTACCGATCACTGGAAAGTGAATTTGAATCACAATTACAAGCAGAAGCTGAATACTTTTCCGATTGTGCTTCGCGAGGCGATTTTAAAGAAGGTGTAACCGCTTTTATAGAAAAGCGAAGCCCAGTTTTTACTGGTAACTAGATTCCATTACTGGAGACGCCTGACACTCTTTGCAGAGCTTCGATATTTTCTTGCAGTCTAAAAAGACTTTCATTGATTTGGAGTCTGTGCGCATTCACAGATTCCATCGACTGCTCGATGTATTCCAGTCTTCCAACTAAACCAAGCACTGTACTATCGCCACTGCTTAACGCTGCTTTGATTGCCTCCAGATCACCACTCATAGTACTCATCTCATCCATGCTGGTATTTAATGTCGTTACCGATTGTACTAGTTGATTGTACTCATTATTAAGGCTGTTCAGCCTCGTTTCATTAGTCATCAGTGTTTCATTGGCCGCCGCAATTGCCTGACTATTAGTTGCAGTTGTTTCATCCTGGCCTTCGTTAGCCATCTTTAAGCGAGCTATTTCGCCCTGAATGTCATCGAACTGTGCGTTGTTATTTCGCCAGTTGGCCCATAACAAGTCATATTGCTCGATGGTTCGATTGATGTTTTCCATCAAATCGTTATCTGATTCCTCTGCTGATTCACCAGCCAATGCAAGCGCCATCTCTAAATCGCCTATTCGCAAACTCGCCTGACGCAAATCGCTCTCATAGATGCCATAAAAATAGTAAGCACCATAACTCCCTGCTCCAACTACTAGAGTAAGGATTGTGAGCATAATTCGCACGGGCAAAGTGCTCACCTTGACCTTCTGGGTGTAATAGCTGGGGCGCACGATCTCCTGGCTCTGTGCCTTCTTATTAGAAAGATGAGTATCCACATCGTCCCGCTCAGGGACCATGGGTGGAATATCATTTAATTCGTCGCGATCATTCATATGCCTATTATCCTAAAAAACTCGATATCGTGCCATCCCCAGCCACAGATAGCGCAATTAGCATACGAGTGAGAATTTCACTTCAGCTTCATCGTTAGCCAACCGATACAGTGCTGACAGTTACAAAAATTGACTAAATCGGGGCTTAAATAATGGAATTTAGTGATCTACTTAACTACCTCTTCCGCTGGATTCACTTTTTTGCTGGTGTAGCGTGGATAGGTCTTCTTTATTATTTCAACTTTGTTCAAACTGAGTACTTCAAGGAAACAGATGCTGCAGCCAAATCTTCGGCGATTTCTAAGTTAGTACCCAGAGCCTTGTGGTGGTTCCGTTACGGAGCACTTTTTACCTTCCTTTCAGGTGTAATTCTAGCTGCCTACCTAGGCGGCACAATTAACTATTACATTACTATCGGCATGGTACTAGGAACTCTGATGTTCCTAAATGTTTGGCTTATAATCTGGCCTAACCAGAAAATTGTTATTGCTTCTAATGAGAAAGTTCTAGGTGGTGGTGAAGCCATGCCTGAGGCTGCTGGCGCATTAGCAAAGGCTGGTCTAGCGTCTCGGACTAATACTCTTTTCTCACTGCCAATGCTGTTCTTCATGGGAGCATCGGCTCACTTAACAGGTGTTGGACGGGTACCCATGTCTTCTGATGAGGGCACCAGCCAGTTAGCAATTGGTCTAACACTATTGGTAGTTGCAGCAATAGAGTACAACGCTATTAAAGGAAAGACTGGACCGATGACGAGCGTTACTGGAGTTATTCATTGCGGTCTGGCTTTGATGATTGCCCTGCTGTTAATAATAGAATTCTTATAGAAAATAAATCAATTCACCCAACAAAAAAAGCGATTGTGGAATTCCGCAATCGCTTTTTTATGCACCGATAAAACTGACTTTTAGGCCAACGCCGCGGAGTCGATTTTTACATCATTCCGCCCATTCCGCCCATTCCGC
>CAYFHW010000169.1:0-2248 GCA_964343095.1 uncultured Anaerolineaceae bacterium
TGGAGTTCAAATTGCTGTGGGAACCACCGCCGCTTTATTGATTTTAGTAACAGGCTACTACATGTTTTTTTCAAAACGGATTTACAATTTGGATTAGTGACAAAAAATTTGGATTTCCAAGAGGGAAAATTTATTCAATGGGTATCAACTGTTTTAGGCTAACCTTTAATAATGTTCACTAAAATAACGCGTTTTTTTAAGGTTGGTGCTTTTGGGAATTTGTCCGAGCTATTGAGTCAAGGTTCGTTTAAGTACCTATTGATAGGCGTTACATCTCATGCTTTTACCTTGTGGATGGAGATAGTAGCAAGGAATTGGCTTATTTGGGAGATGACGGGGTCTGTTGCAGCAGTTGGCTTAGTTAATTTTTGGCGGACAATACCGATTTTATTTTTGGCTGTACCTGCTGGCGTTTTAGCGGATCGGGTAAACCGGAAAATCATATTATTAACTACACAGATTGGTATCTTATTTGTTTATCTCTCGATTTTAGCGTTATTGCTAATGGATATATTAGAGATTTGGCACGTGTATTCACTATTTTTTTTGAGGGGGGTAATGATAGCTTTTAACCAACCTCCTAGGCAAGCTTTAATACCCTCACTAGTAAAAGAAGCAGATATTGGTTCAGCTGTTGCGATTCAACAATTTTTGTTTAATGGAACTCGCGTGATATCTCCGATATTTACGGGATTGATGTTTGCTTTTGCTGGTTCTGCCTTGGTATTTGCAGTAATTGTTTTGTTTGAGATTATTGTGATTATTGCTTGGCTAAATATAAAGGTTCCTAAAGATAAGAGACTTGGTAAACCTGAAAAATCGGCTATTAAGAGCACATTAGAGGGTCTCGCATACGTAAAAAATAATAGAAATATAGTGATCCTTCTGGTTTTGGGATTTTTGTCGCTTTTGCTTTTACAGCCATTTATGGTTGTTTTACCCGCGCTTGCAGGTGAGAGATTTGACATAGGGCCGGAAGGTTTTGGTTTATTGGTTAGTATGATGGGCGCTGGGTCGTTAATTGGCCCCTTGATCTTAGCGTTTATGGGTGACTTTCAAGGCAAGGGAGCAATGATATCTGTCACTATGTGCCTAAGTGGTATTTCGTTGGTTGCTTTGGGCTCGGCTCCATTTCTGATTCTGGCCATGGGAGTTCTGATATTAGTTGGTTTTTTTGACTCAACGCAGAGGACAGTTACAAACGGACTTCTTCTGACCTTGTCGGAAGCCCGGTTCCATGGCCGCGTAATAAGCTTATATTTATTAGACCGGGGATTTGTTCCTTTGGGTAGTTTAGTTGCAGGATACGCTGCAGAATTTTTTGGACCTGCCTTCGCTCTGATATCAATGGGAACCGTTTTAAGTATATCTGTACTTTTTGTTTTACTTTTACAGCCAAAATTCTTGTTTGTTAAATAAAATAAGTGGTCAGCTTTGTAGTATCATATCGTTGCTGATTATAAATCATTCCCCAATAGGAGCATTATCTCATGCGGTGGACCCTTAGAACGTCGAATTCTGACGAAACTTTATTGTTTGGGAGGAAATTGGGAGAAACTCTTGTGGGTGATGAACTTTTTTTGCTTGTTGGGTCATTGGGGGCCGGTAAGACTACGATGACTCAGGGCATAGCGAATGGCCTTGGAGTCAACGAATACACGAAAAGCCCGACCTTTGTTTTAGTCAATGAATATGAGGGCCGAGTTCCGCTGGTGCATGCAGATTTGTATCGAGTAGTACAAACAGAGGAGGCCTGGTTGTTGGGTTTAGATGACTATATGTTCACTGGAGCAGTGGTGATTGTGGAATGGGGTGATCGAGCACAAGATATTTTCCCAGATGATCATATTGTCATAACGATCGAGGTTGTTTCTGACGATGTTAGGGATATCATAATTGAGTCGAAAGGCTCAGAATCTGAGATAACCTTGGGCATGATTAGAAAGAACTGGGAATTTAGTAGACAGGAATAGAATTAATATGTTTCTTGCTTTGGATACAGCTACCGAGCATGCAGGTGTTGCCTTACTGAATAAGGCAGGCCATGTTATACACGAGAAAAACTGGTTATCTAATAGAAACCATACTTCTGAGCTACATCTAGCTATTGAATCTGCCCTTGTTGAATCTGCAATTGGAATTAATGATCTCAAAGGTTTGATAGTAACAATTGGGCCGGGGAGTTTTACTGGGATTCGTATCGGCCTTGCTGCTGCCAAAGCGATTAGTATTTCTTTGGATATTCCTG
>CAYFHW010000170.1:0-2231 GCA_964343095.1 uncultured Anaerolineaceae bacterium
GGGAGTGCGGTGCGTCAGCTTTTGCATGATGTGGCTTGGGAGGAGATTGAATATTTAATAATTGATTTACCCCCGGGAACCAGTGATGCGTCAATGAGCATGGCTCAAGAAGCACCAATTGCTGGTGCAGTTATAGTTTCAACACCTCAAGACGTTTCGTTGGAAGATGCAATGAAAGCAGTTTCAATGTTTGAAAAATTAGATGTGCCTGTTTTTGGGATGGTTGAGAATATGAGTTATTTCGTTGCTCCTGATACAGGTGTAACGTATGACATTTTTGGTCATGGTGGTGCTAAAAAGGCTGCAGATGAGCTGGGTATCGATTTTCTTGGTGAAATCCCAATTGAGCCTGCGATACGTGAGGGTGCTGATCGAGGTGTTCCAGTTGTAGTGAATGCTCAGGACTCCGATTCTGCGAAAGCATTTACGCAAATCGCAGGGTCCGTTGCTGCTCGTATAAGCGTATTACAAAGGATGAGTATTTAAATAATGTCAAAAAATATAAATGAAAAAAACAACGAGAACGAAGTAGTAGATTCTTCTGAAGATAAAGATGCTATAGACGGTGAAGAATCTCGCAAGGAAGTTGTTTCAGAAATATCAAATCGGAAATCAAATAATCGTCGTCCGAAAGTCAACAAAGCATCTTCAGACGACGATATCGACAGGTTGTTTGAGATTGTTGAAGATCAAAGTGAACGCCTTGAAAGCTTTATTGAGTGGACCGAAGAGCGTTTTGATGGAAAGAAGCGTGAAGATGAGGAGAACCTTCCTAGGTTTGGGGTTTTTGTTGATTCAGCAAACGTTGAACTGGCTCTTGATCGTTCTAAGAGGAGACTTGATTGGGGAAGAGTGCTAAAAACTTTGACAAAAGGGCGCCGTCTAGTTCGTGCAATTGCCTATTCTCCGGTCCATGAAGACGTGAATGTTAGTATGGAAAGTCAAAGATTTGTGGAGCCATTTTTAGGTAATGGATACAAAGTTATCACAAAGCCATTGAAACGATTTAGTGACGGTACGGTTAAGGCGAATGTCGATATAGAGTTGGCAATCGATCTTTTAACAATGAGCGATCGCTTGGATATTGCCTGTATTGTTTCTGGCGATGGTGACTTTCAGCCACTAGTAGAAGCAGTCCAGAGTCGTGGTGTCCGAGTAGAAGTTGCTAGTGTGGGTAATGCCATAGCATCACATCTTAGAAAAGCTGCTGATGACTATATTAATTTAGATAAAATGCTCAAATAAAGTATTTTTCAAAATTTTTGTAAAGGTTTTGCTTTTTGGGTTTTTGTAACTCGTTTCGTAGAATTTCTTCAATTATAGAAACTGTGTTGTGTAGTTCCCCATCGTTATTCTGGATAACATAATCGTTCAGGTTTGAGTGGGCTTGTTCTTCTTGTGATTTTGCAAGTCGTTCTTTAAGTTGTTTGGATGTTTCACTGCCTCTATCTAGTAGTCGTTCACGCAGAGAATCTTCTTCAAGGGTGAGCAGGATAATGATAATTTCCTCTGAAAAATCTCTCCAAAATTTGGCTCCCTGCAAATCTGTTCTGATAATTGTGGTACCACCTGTTCTTATACATTTTTTAAGTTCTACAATTTCCAGACCTTTGAAGTCTTCGTAAACCTTTGCGTATTCTATAAATTCGTTATTTTGCACTCTTTTTTCAAATTCTGAAGTGCTCAAAAAATAATAATCTACCCCATGGGTTTCATTTTTTCGTGGTGAGCGAGTAGTGCTTGTTATTGCTCGTCGTACCTTTTTATCTCGTGTAAGTTCATCAATAACGCTATCTTTTCCTACCCCAGACGGTCCATGTATAACGACTAACAAAGGATTTTCACCATTGGTCATTTTAAACCTGCGCTACTTTTTTTAGGGTATTCCAGAAGGTCGGGTAAGATATTGAGACCGCATCGTTTATCACTTCTGTTTCATTTTCCGCGAGTGCACCTGCAATTGCAGCTAAGATTCCGATGCGATGATCCATTTGGCCATCTAAAAGGGTTCCAGTTAGGGTATGGCCACCTTCTACTACGAAACCATCTTCCGTAGCGTTAATTTTGGCACCCATTGCTCCCAAAACACTGATAATTGCATCAATACGGTTAGATTCTTTAACCCGTAATTCTTGCGCATCACGGACGATAGTTTGTCCTTTTGCGTAGCAACCAAGTAAGGCGATTAGGGGTAATTCATCAATTGCACGGGGAATTTCCTCGCCTGCAAT
>CAYFHW010000171.1:0-2213 GCA_964343095.1 uncultured Anaerolineaceae bacterium
ATTGAGGTTGCTGCTAGTTCAGGCAGTGCATGTACAACTGGTGCATTGGAGCCATCTCATGTTCTGACAGCAATGGGCGTAGATAATGATTTAGTACATTCTTCATTGAGGCTTACTTTAGGTACTGAAACAACAAATGATGAGATTGAATATATTCTTGAGAAGTTACCTTCAATTATCGAACGTTTACGTGCGCTAGCACCTGATCCTTCGTAAATATCATTTGCTTTAAAAAGTAGATCGTGGATTTTTAATTAATTTCAGTGGTATTTGCCAAGAAGAACACAGCCATTTTGTCCACCGAACCCAAATCCATTGGTTATCGCATAGTTAACTTCTTTGTCTCTTGCTTTTAACGGAACGTAATCGAGATCGCAGTCTTCAGCAGGTGAGTGTAAGTTTATTGTCGGGGGGATAATCCCCTCTTCGATAGCTTTAACACAGGAAAAGACACCCAAGGCACCAGCTCCACCTAGCAGGTGGCCGACCATAGATTTTGTCGCGCTAACAGCTACCTTATTGGCATGCTCTCCTAATGCAAGTTTAATTGCTTTCGTTTCTGATACGTCATTGAGGGCTGTCCCTGTTCCGTGTGCGGAAATGTAACTTATATCAGTTGCCTCCACCCCTCCAATCTGTAAGGCTGTTTCAATTGCTTGAGCTGCCCCGCTACCATCGTCTAGAGGTGCAGTAATGTGATTTGCATCACAACTAAGTCCACCACCTAATAATTCAGCGTAAATCTTTGTATTGCGGCGTAGTGCACGTTCTTCTGATTCTATAACGAAGATGACAGCTCCTTCGCCAAACACAAAACCGTCTCTTTCTTGATCAAATGGTCTGGAGGCTCCTTCAGGATCATTGTTGTTTCGGCTTAGTGCACGCATGTTGGAAAGTGCTGCTATAGCTACTGGGTGAAGAGCAGCTTCTCCCCCTCCAGCTAAAACAACATCGCACATACCGCTAGATATTAGCTGTTGGGCTTCAATAAACGAATAAAGCCCACTAGCACAAGCGGCAGTGCTAGCTAGTGCAGGGCCACGTAACCCAAGGGTCATAGCCACCTGGCATGCTCCCATGTTGGGAGCCATAAGCGGAATGAAAAAAGGACTAACACGGGAAGGTCCCTTTGCGACATAGTTACCCATTTCTTCAAAGGTGTTAAGAATACCGCCGGCACCGGTTGCGATGGCTGAAGCAGCTCGTGGCTTTTCTTCTGTCGTTAATTCTAATTTTGCATCTTGAGCTGCTTCCTTGGCAGCAGCTACACAAAATTGAGCGAACCGAGACATTCTTCGAGAAGCTTTTAGGTCCATATAGTTATCTGGTAAAAAACCCTTAACTTCTGCAGCTATTTGAACATCTAAATCGGAAGCATCGAAACTTGTAATACGACTTACCCCAGAATGGCCAAGTCGCAACTTTTCCCAACTTTCGCTTGCAGTCAGGGCTAACGGGGTGATTGCTCCAATTCCGGTGATTACTGCTTTAGTTGTCAATTTCAAATCCTTTTGAAAAGTAAGGAGGCGTTATGTCCTCCTAAGCCGGCTGAGGTGCTCAAGGCAACATCAATATCGCAAGATCTTGCCTCGTTTGGTACATAGTCTAAATCACATTCCGGATCTGGAATTCGATAATTTATCGTCGGCGCTACTTTTTGGTCTCTGATAGCTAATATGCACGCCAGTGCTTCCAATGATCCTGTGCCACCCATGCAATGACCTATAATTGGCTTAACCGAACTAATTGGAATTTGAGACGCTTTTTCTTGGCCAAAAAATTCCTTAAACACATTCGTTTCGACTAAATCATTCATTTTTGTCGCACTTCCATGAGGATTAATATAGTCCACCATACTTGGTGATATGCATGCAGTTTGAAAAGATGCTCGTATCGCACGACTCAAGCCTTTTCCAGTAACATCAAGTGCAATCATGTCATGTGCATCATTTGCACTTCCATATCCAATTATTTCTGCATAAATCTTGGCTTTACGTGCTAGTGCATGTTCGTAATTTTCTACGATGGAGGATGCTCCACCTTCTCCTGCTATAAATCCATCTCGTTCAAGATCGAACGGGCGCATTGCTTGAGATGGTTCGGCTGTGCCTTTGGAAAGTGCACGCATAGAGGTCCAAGTTGCATGAAAAAGGGGTAATAAGACAGCATCCGAGCTGCCGGTAATTATCGCAGAAGCATCACCGCGGGCTACA
>CAYFHW010000172.1:0-2211 GCA_964343095.1 uncultured Anaerolineaceae bacterium
ACAGGTGCCGTACTAGTAATCTGTTAAGCAAGGCAACCTGGTCATTTCTAGACCTACCTGTATGCAAACGTCCAGCGACTTCCCCTATTTCCTCACGAAGTAAGACCTCAATATGGGTGTGAATATCTTCATACTCTGGTCTCCACTCAACATCACCTTTTTGAATTCTTTCAGTCACAGTGTTGAGACCAGTAAGAATTTTTTCAGAATCTTCTAAGGAAATGATTTCTGCGTGGCCAAGCATTCGCGCATGTGCCATCGAACCAGCAATATCAAAAGCATAAAGAGAGCTGTCAGCACCAGCGGTATACTGCAAAGTAAGCGCATCTGTGTTATCAGAAAAACGGCCACCCCAGGTCCTCATATTTTGTTCCATGCAATAAGTTTACCAGTCAGCAAGATGAGTGATACAAATCCTTCAACAAAACATCAAAAATACTTTTAAAAAACTCTCGTAGATACAAAGCTGATGTATTCTCTGAACATGGATGCGAACGCTCAACACAAAGATAGCCTTGATACAAACCTACACGAACTACTTAACAAAAAAACGAAACAGTTGGGAGATCTGAAGGACATCATATGGCACCTACAAACCGAAAATGGATGCCCATGGGATAGAGAACAAGACCATCTATCACTTCGACCACATCTGCTTGAAGAATGCTATGAACTGCTCCAGGCGATAGATGAGCTAAAACCGTCTAATTTCGAAAACATTATTGAAGAATTAGGTGATGTACTTCTACAAGTGCTCATGCATGGTGCAATAGCTGAAAGACTTGGCGAATTTAATTTCAACGACGTAACCAGCAACATAAGCGAAAAGTTAATTTCACGACATCCACACGTATTTAGTGATCCACAAAAAACAACAAAGGACTCAGTTGAAACAAACTGGGAAGTGCTCAAAAAAAAAGAACGTCCTGAAGAAGCCACCCTAGCATCTATACCGAAGACACTACCGGCCCTCGCCAGATCACAAATGCTGCAGCGAAGAGCAACTATTGCAGGTTTTGATTGGCCAGATATAGACGGGCCACTAGAAAAATTATCTGAAGAAATAGAGGAACTAGCCGAGGCTAACAGCGAACAAAATAAAAGTGAGGAATTTGGCGACGTACTTTTTACTTTAGTAGGAATAGCACAGCGACTTGGCATTGATACGGAGCAGGCCTTGCGCACTTCAAACGATAAATTTGAACGCCGCTTTACAAAAGTTGAATCTTTGGCCCAAGAGCGAAAACTTGAACTTACGAAAATGGAGCTAGCCGAGTTGGATGCAATTTGGGATGAAGTTAAAAACAGCGAGCACAGTTGAAGTTCGTTAAAATATAAGTCTTCCAAGGAAGATAACAACCTGGAGTGGAGGAAACCATGACAAATCAGTCAGTAATCACAGAAAAAAGATTTTCCAAGGGTAAAACGTTCACGCAATATATGGAGAGCGGAATTCGTAATTATGATCAATTTAAAGAAAACTACGAAAATCTCGCACTTTCACCTGAGCAAGAGGCTGCCCTTGGAGATTTAAGAAATCATCCAAATGGACCAGACCACATGGTAATTATCGGAGAAGATTGGTGTCCTGACGTCTATCGAGGCTTACCAGTAGGACAAAAAATTGGCGAAACATTAGACATAGAAGTACGTATTTTTGAGCGTGATCAAAATATGGATATGATTGAGGAATATCTAAAAGGTGGTGAATTTGCATCTATTCCCGTTTTCATTTTTTATAACGAAAAACACAAGGAAATTTGCCACTTTATAGAAAGACCAGAACTGGCAAATAAGGAAATTGGGGTAATACAAGAGGTCCTTGGTGATGTGAGTCCTGAAGCCATTAAAGAACGTCTTGGCCACGAACCGAGTGAGGAAGAAATACAAAAAGCACGTACCGAAAGTCGAGAGCGATATAAGCAATGGCAAAAAGGTGAAACTTGGGCTAATTGGCGTGTTGCTACCGTCGATGAGGTGATTCACCTGCTTTCTTCAGCATTAAGTTTATAAAAAGTATTGTGGCACAGCATTCAGACGGTTATACTCTCCGGAAATGGGCCGCTAGCTCAATGGCAGAGCAAGTGACTCTTAATCACTAGGTTCAAGGTTCGAATCCTTGGCGGCTCACAAGGCAGTTTAGGCTTCGAAACATGAGTGACGACAAGGGGAAGTGTCGGAACTGGCAGACGAGCATGATTTAGGATCATG
>CAYFHW010000173.1:0-2207 GCA_964343095.1 uncultured Anaerolineaceae bacterium
TTCATATATTGTTTATCAGAAATACATAATAAACAAGTATTCTCTAGAATAGTTTACTTTCTTATAATCAAATCGAACATGTAAAATATGTTTGTTCATATAGTAATCGCCTTACAGCCGTACCCAACCGTAATCTTAATAGAGCCATGCATTTGGCCTAGATCTTTTGTAAGGTGGAGGCCAGTGATTCTATACCCAAAATACCAATAGTGAATAAATAGCATCTACGGCTTCAAAAAAAGTGAATTGATCCAGGTATTTTGCGCCGTGGATGATCCATTCTTGACCGAGTTTTGCTAATAAACAGGCGGGTAAAGCTATGTAGGCTGCAGAAATGTGCCCTTCTTTCGAGGGGAAGAAACGCTTTCGCCCAGCCACAAATATAAACCAGAACTCAAAAACGTTTGGGAAATAAAACAAAAACATACGGTCACCAGTAAATTCAAAAGCTATTAGACCAATCATTCGAAAAATAAATAAACCAATCGCGATATTTCTATCGAGATTGGTCCAACGAAAAGATACATACAGAAAAGCAAACATATACACAAGATCTAAAAATTTATCGAAGGTTTGGTAATCCTGTACACCGCCAAGATTAATTACACTCATCCAAAAAAGGTCGGAAAAATCCACTACTATCGCGATGATAGCCCCTATAAAAGCCCATTTAAGGACTGGCAGTGAGCCCAGGACCCGTATTAAGGCAATTACTAGTTGCTCTGGTGTCATACGTAAACCCATTTCATATTTATGGAGTCCTCTACAGGGGATCTATAGACGATTATGGCATCCATAATAGATCAAATAGCGACGAACATACATATTTTCGGTGAGAACTTCGTGGTAAACAAATGCGTAGCAATCCAAGTAATTTAGTTAACTGATAGCTATTAATTTACCTGCTAAATACCCTATACTCGATTATTATGAACTACAAAGAATCCGTTAGATGGTTATTCGACCTAATTAACTATGAAACAACGAATGTTTCATCCAACCAAACCGATGGGACACCACCTCTTCCACGAAGATTTGATTTATCGAGGGTGCATAAAATTTTAGAATCACTAGAGTCACCTCATCATACTGGTTTGATTGTTCACATTGCTGGCACCAAAGGAAAAGGGACTACCGCCGCATTGCTCTATTCGGTACTAACCGCCAATGGATATAACACGGGTCTGTTTACCTCTCCCCACTTACATTCGATCCGAGAACGAATCAGCATAAATGGTGAAAAACTGACTCAGGCAGAATTTGCTGACCTGGCAGTATCAGTACGAGGCATTGTACAACCTCACAACGATAACCATCCCAATGATAAAATTACCACTTTTGAAGCATTAACTTGCATGGCATTTTTGGCATTTAAGAGAAGCGCCGTCGATATTCAAATCATTGAGACGGGCTTAGGGGGACGCTTAGACTCAACCAACGTAGTGAATTCGTCAATAGTCGGGATAACTTCAATCAGCGAAGACCATATGGAAATATTGGGAAATACCTTGGTTGAAATTGCCAAAGAGAAATTTGGGATCATTAAACAATCGGTGGACGTCGTAAGTGCCCCCCAAGACGCTACTATCGTACCCTTATTAAAACTCATTTGTGATGAAAAAAAAGCATCACTGACTTTAGTCGGGAAAAATTTAAGCGTGGCGAAAAGCGCGGGCTCTATGCTTGGCCAAGAATTTAGGGTTTGGGGAGATATTCAGGGGAGACCTGTCGACCATGATTTGAGAACCAACCTTTTAGCGGAATACCAACTAGAAAATGCGGCTGTGGCGATCGGAATATTAGAGAAAATAAGGGACCGGGGTTACCCCGTTGCATACGATAAAATATTGCTCGGATTCAACAATGTAGATTGGCCCGGCAGGTTTGAAATTATTAAAGAAACCCCTTTGGTGATAGCTGACGGCGCGCACAATCCATACTCCGCTATGCGATTAGTCGAAACAATTGCTACCGATTTTCCTAACCGTCCGGTGCAAATGGTAGTAGGCCTTTCTAAGGATAAGGATGCCAGCGCTGTTGCAAGAGAATTGTCGCAGATTGCTAAAGGGGTAGTTGTTTCCAAGTCAAATCATGCTAGATCTATGGAAACAGAAGTAATTGAAGACGCATTTTGGGAGACTGGAATACCAGTTAGAACGGAACCGACAGTAAACGACGCTATTGATAGAGCAATAATCCAAACACCT
>CAYFHW010000174.1:0-2154 GCA_964343095.1 uncultured Anaerolineaceae bacterium
GGCGCCAGACTTTGGACTACGCATGGCATATGCTATTGGCGGGTGTGGCTTCTGGTAGGGTTTAATTATTCGACCCTGACCAATTTCCAGTATCGACGTATGGTGAATATTGACATTCCAATATTTACCCACGATATCATACGGCGGTTCACTCTCCCAAATCTTAAGCACATGATTGATGCATTCGAGAAACATCTCACTGCGATCCTTATCTAAGTTCCCCATTGCCTCCGCATCAGAGAGCAATCCACCTGGGCTTATTCCCATCATGAACCGACCTTTGGCCATGTTATCCACCATAGCAACTTCAGCTGCAAGTTGCGCTGGATGATGATTGGGCAAGTTAAGAGTTCCGGTTCCAAGCCGGATCAGCTTAGTTTCTTCTAACAACCATGCGACAAAAATTAGCGAGGATGTAATGTTCTCAGCACAATCGGTAAAATGCTCCCCAAAATATCCTTCTACAAAACCCAATTTATCAGCAAGAATTGCAAGTTCTCTATCCTCTCTCAGAGTCTGCGAATATGCCCGATCGATAGGATGGATTGGCATTGTAAAAAAACCCAGGTTCATCGCCTAATGCTCTCAAGTTACTACTTGATCATATTTTTTATAGGTCAAATGCATAAGCATATTTTCCCGTAATCTATAATTTACATGATAACATCCCAGAGGTGCAGTTACGCTGAATAATTGCTCAACAACTATCTGTAGTGATCTAGCATGATGGACCAGTTAAATTCCTGCATGCCTTGATAGAATTAACCGCCTAAGCCCTTTTAATAAACAACATTTCAGCGCAGGAGAGTAATAATGATTATCAAAATGAGTGTAGACCTTTCTAAGGGATTTGCTACGTGGAAGGAGATGGTACATAGCAATCCTCAAAAAATGAAAGAACACGGATTTAGAATAATATTTGCAGGAACTGAGGCTAACGATGACAGTAAATTGCATGTCATCATAGAATTTGAATCGCAAGAAAGCTTAGAAGCCTTCCAGAATGATGCGGAGCTTACACAGGCAAGAATCGATGCGGGCGCAGTGCTCGAGTCCGCTGTAGCAACTCCAATGTCAGATGCATCTTTTTGTAACTTTCCTACTTAGTATCCGATCAAAATATGCTGCAACTCTAGCCGGCTTAACTTGACATACTAGATCCCCCAAAACAAAAGCCCCGACGAGTCGGGGCTTTTTATAATCTGCCTGAACCTCTACATTTCCCAAATTACGTCTCCTCCTTTGACCTCAGGTGGGCTGGTCATGTATTCAGCCATCTTTCCAAAAATTTCTTGAATCTTTGGTTGTGCTGCTTCAACTGATGCCTCGCTATCCCAAGTTGAGATTATCATTCCCTGTCCATCACCAATTCGACATTCGTGGAGGGACTCAAGTCCGGCTATCGTCTTAAGATCATCTCTTATCATTGCATCCATCTTAGCTAAAGCCTCTTCAAGACGACTTTCATCAAAACCATAGGTAGTTACTCTAAAGTACATTAAACATTCTCCTTGATTACATTATTCACGCGGGTCTTCAGTTTCATTATTTGTGGTTACTGCCAGCTGCTCGTCGTTTGCGCTCTATCGACAAACCCATTCGAAGCTAGAATAATCTAGCTCATAGTATCCTATTGATAGTGAGCCAGTCTGTAGCTATCAGAACTTTACCTCCACCACCACCGCTAAATTGAACAAGAAGCCGTGCACTGCTAGCAATATTAAGATAGGGACCATCGTGCGCAATTAGTATCAGTTTAAGTTCGCTCTCGGAGAGTACTTTTGTAGTAGTTTTCAGTCCCTCATCTCGGACTATCAAACTAATCGGATAGAGATTCTTTTCAAAATCCTGAATGTACCCCCGCCATATAATATTTTGTTCTAAGTCAGCTGAATTAGCAAACGAAACGACTACCGAGACGTAAAGTGGTGACCCACCATCTGGTCCGGGGCTTGAGACTGTCGGTTGCCAATCACGCCACAAATAACCCTCGTCGACTGATAACATACATCCTTCCAGCTCTGCCTTATGTAATGCGACATTTTGCGATGCTAATAAGGACGAATTTTCGCCATCGACTGGCAAGTTTGACTCGGATGTTGTTTGGGCAAAGCAGCCAGAGACTAGTGCTGGGGATTTATTGAGGTGCAAAAT
>CAYFHW010000175.1:0-2141 GCA_964343095.1 uncultured Anaerolineaceae bacterium
GGGTGTTATGAAACTCCTGGTGGTACAGTGATGTTAAAAGCACATCGCGCTATCGAAAGCATAACCATGGATAGGGAGTTGGCACATCTTAAAGATGATTTAATGCCGCGCTATGCATCTCTCGTGTACAACGGTTATTGGTGGTCGCCTGAACGCATTGCGATACAGGCTTTAGTGGATAATTCTCAGGATTACGTTAATGGCAAGGTCCGCTTAAAGCTTTACAAAGGAAATGTGATTGTGTTGGGGAGGGAGTCCGATCAATCGTTATTCGATGAGGACATTGCTACTTTTGAAGATGATGCTGGCGCCTACGATCAGACCGATGCAGCGGGCTTTATCAAATTAAATGCTCTCCGTCTTAGAATAGCTGCTCAAAAAGGACGCAAGTAGTTAAATTTTGGTAGTTTTTCTATATAGCAATTTTGCGTTCAATGAAGTGCAGCAGTAATTGCTGAACAGACAAAACCAATAATTCAATTACTTTCCGATTTTTTGTTTGAATTCGCAAAGATCTTCAATGGTGCAAGACCCGCAGCGCGGTTTTCGGGCTAAGCAGGTGTAGCGACCGTGCAATATCAGCCAGTGATGAGCATCTAGCAGAAACTCTTCCGGAACTGACAGTAGTAACCGTTTTTCAACTTCAGTAACATTTTTCCCGGGTGCGATGCCTGTGCGATTAGAAACTCTAAAGATATGGGTATCTACCGCCATAGCGATTTGTCTAAAAGCTGTGTTTAATACCACGTTAGCAGTTTTTCTACCCACCCCAGGAAGTTTTTCCAAAGCTTCGCGATTATCTGGAACTACGGAATTATGCTCATCGATTAATAGTTTGCAGGTCTTGATGATATTTTCAGCTTTGGTATTAAAAAGACCAATGGTGCGAATGTATTTTTTTAATCCATCAACGCCTAGTGCAGCTATTGCTTCCGGATTGTTTGCTACCTTATATAGCTCATTAGTTGCTTTATTAACACTAATATCTGTTGCTTGAGCAGAAAGTATAACGGAGATCAGCAACTCAAAATTGGTGCTAAATTTTAATTCGGTGGTGGGTTGTGGGTTGGCATCCCGTAGTCGTGTAAAAATTTTTTGTCGCTTTGCCTTGTTCATATCTCCCCGGTAACTCGAGTTCCATTTGCGGGTATGACTAAAGCAAGTCGTTATAGTGCTAATAACTTGCTTTATTCAGGAAACAAGCCAACTGAATGACTGGCGGGGATTCGGTATTGAGCAAGTATCGCATCTTCGCTAGCAATGGCTTCTTTATGATTGATTACCATTTGATAGCCATTCTTGTTTTCAAAAACAACATTTTCTTCTAGGTTGTTTTTTATCAATTGGGAGAAATGTTCAAAATCTCGAACTTGTTCACCATTTACAAATTCCACGAGCCAATTACGCCAATCATGATACCCGAGGTTCACATCAGCAGCCAAAACTTGCAAAGCAACAACGACTTCGCTTCGTTCTGGCGAACTCCATTCATTCCGCGCTTGTAGTAATGATACCGGAGCCGTTCTTCCCCAATCATTACCCCAGCGCTTAATCAGATTCATATTAAGCGGTACGAATAAAATTCCTCCGTAGATATAATATTCAGGTACTTGATCGAATTGCTCACCTTTAACAAGGCTGTAGCTCTCCAAAGACTTTTGTGCTTCCAAATGCGCTGTGTACTCAGACCCGTCTCGGGAATAGGTCACTAGGATTTCTTCACCGATATGATGCATGTCGATTGCATGTTTGTAATCGGTTAACAAATCTTCCGAAAGTTTAATGGTGCCATCTTCGGCAATATCGTAATCATCGATCTTCAGAATGACATCATTTTCCTGAAATATACCTTCTGCTGGCGAACCATCAAATACTTTAATTACCAACACTCCATTTTGATCTTTGCGCAACCCATAGGCAGCTTTTGCTGATGGACTGTCAAGTGTCTGAGTACGAAAACCCAAATCAGGAAAGCCATTATTAAATCCATCTTCGCTGTCTGCCAAAACATGACGCACAATACTTGGTGGAACGAAATAGCCAAGGTTTTCTGCGCGACCTCCCGCATTAGCCTGCATTACTACCCCAACAATTTCTTGATTTACAATAACAGGGCCACCACTATTTCCTGGATTAATTGC
>CAYFHW010000176.1:0-2075 GCA_964343095.1 uncultured Anaerolineaceae bacterium
AGAAACGGAAGATTTTGGGGATGTATCTTCAAGCTGATACATCATAATTTGGCAAGCCGCCTCATATGCTGAATACCAGCGTGGCCCAACAGCTAAATCGGGAATTGTTGCATAAATTACGTGACGTGCATTTTCCCAACCAATGCTATCGCCAAGTTCAACAGCTGCACGAGCCCTATAGCTCTTATGTCCAGTTGTAAAAGAGCGATTAAAAATTAAACGATCCTGAACATCAATTAATCCCGCAAACACTGTTTCAGAAAGTAACCTAGTACGATTTTCCTGGTCTTCCCACATACCAAGCCATTGTTTATAGGACGCAGTAACATCACCTCGCTCAACCAATTGCAACCATTCACTCAATGCATCGTCAAAGGTTCCATTTATTGCACTAGGTTCTTCATCTTTCCAATGTACCTCAGGAGGAAGCGCCCCACCTGGATACTTCTTAGGATCGTAGACCTGCCTTGCATAGTGGCCTGGCATTCGACCCTTCAACTGATTCCAAATATCTAGCCCAATAGGCACATACCAAACCGTTTGAGCAAGAGGAAGAGCAGCGAATTTCTTGGGTATATACCGTTCTAAACGAAGTGTTGCACTTGCTGACAATAAACAATGATCGTTGTTAACAAAGCGCACTATTCCCCTGTCAATCCGTTGATGATAAGGAACATGGGTATAGGGAGCATGATTTCGAACTGTCTCGGACAGAATCTCTTTAATTGACCGATCCATCTTCAACAAGTCATGCATAGTTCCTAATGAGGCCACTTGATCTCTTGACAGTATGTTTTCCCTAAAGTCTTCATACTTCATACGCGCAGCAGAATCTGTAATAGAGACTGCGATTGGACCTACTTCTTCATACGACACTACTTCTTCATCCTCAGCTGAAAATATGACCGGTCGGAAAAGATGTCAACGCTAGATGTACAGCACGAACGACAATCCCTTTTATTTAATAATAGTTTACAGTGCCCCTATTACGCATGAAGATACATGAATGCACTCATCACTATCTGTAAAAATTCTTCCGTATGAATATGTTGTTCCTGAAGGGTTTCTTATTACACCTTCTGGAGGTTACGTTTTCTATAATTCCCGAATCGACTACCTAAGAGGAGGGCGCACTCCCGTGTTCAACCCCGCAACAGGATTAGTCCCAGGGGGTAGGCTTTCGAATTTCCGAACAGATCCTTTTACAAAGCGTCCTTCAAGCACCAACATAATGGAAAGTGTGAGTCCCGAAGAAGGTGCAACCTACCAGCATGACGGAGAATTAGTTGAATCCACGTTCTATCAACTAGACATGCACCGGTGGGTTAATACACAAATACAAAAGAACCAGTTGTTCAAAGCAACAAATATACCCTTATCTGAAATAGCAGAAGGCACGAAAGCTTTTGAACAGACTGTTCGAGACTTTACTACCAAATATGGTGACTTTTTCACATCTAATGTACATAGTGATTCATTTCAAGAAAATCGATTAGATGATTGGTTCGACGAATGGACAAATATTGGCACGGCAGCGATGGACGCACAATCGGAAGAAGGAAAACAAAAACTTACTAAGACTGTTCCAGAAGGGAAGTCAATCCTAGATGCCAATCTCTACAAACACACAGGAATAGGGGACTATCGTGGCGCCTGGTCTGGAGAACGTCCCCCAGGAGGAGGAGTTCGTTCTCGTATTTTTCGTCCTATCAATCTAGTAGGCCTTTGCTGGGCGTTAATAGCACGTGATATCTCAGATAACATTACTTATTCACGATGCAAAAATTATCAAAGTACAACAAATCCAAACGGATGTGAACACGAAATCCCTTCAATTACCCTCGATGGAAAAACAGATATGGAGTACTGCAGCCGCAATTGTAGTGAAGCTTCTTAAGAGCGTACTACTCAATTAATCCCGCAGTTTCAAGTGCGTGTCTTGCAGCTTCCCTTCCCGATATTCGGCCAAAAGTCAAAGCAGGACCAAAAGATCCGCCGCCACCTATATAACGGTCGCCATGCAAAGTACCAACTGTTTCACCAGCAGCAAACAATCCTTGCACTGGACGTTCATC
>CAYFHW010000177.1:0-2073 GCA_964343095.1 uncultured Anaerolineaceae bacterium
TTTCCACCCAGATTATTTTAGCACTCTAGGGTCAAGAGTGCTAAATATTGCTTAAAATCCACTCTTTTGCTTTTGAAATAGTCTTTATTCTGCCTATACTACGGTATGGCTAGCAAAATAATAGGAGTTTTGGGAGGTACTTTTGACCCGCCTCATTTGGGACATGTGGCACTAGCAAATAAAGTAATTTCAGATCAGAATTTGGTAGAGGTTAAATTCATACCTGCAGGCGATCCCTACCACAAAGCAGATACAAGCATCACTTCAGCAAAACATCGCCTGGAAATGACAAAACTTGCCACACAAAGCTATAAATCCTTAACAGTTGATGAACGTGAAATACATCAAAAAGGGCCCAGTTATACAGTCGAGACTTTAAAATCATTGCAAACTGACGGTATAAAAGATATCGCGCTGATTATGGGCAGTGACCTTCTCATTAATTTTTCAAAGTGGTACAAATATCAACAAATCGAGCAATTGGCACAAATTATGATTGTGACCCGTAATAATCAAACTGAAAGCGAAATTCTGTCTTTAGCTAAACAAGCAAACCTGCATGAACAACCAAAAATAATAAGACTACAGAACATAGATTACAGCTCAACTCAAATAAAACGAGATTTGCAAACAAAAAGATCCAGTAATGGGCTATCTACACAAGTTTTAGAATATATAAAAAACCAGAACCTATACTCCGAATAAAGTTGAGTCTTTTACGAAATTTTATTACCTTCTCCGACCAAAAACACGTCGCTCCCATTCATGTGTAATTGGACCGTGGTGCTTAATAAGAATTCCTGCAGAAATAAAGGCAACCCCTAACATCACAATACTTACAAGCTGAGGAACTGGTAAGGCACCAATTGTTTGCTCATCAAAACGCATTTCTGAAAGACCTAACCGAAGAACACCATACAAAATTACATAAAGACAGAATGTCCATCCGGGAATTTTTATTCTTGGACGGGCTATAAAAAGGAGAATACCTAAAATTAAAAAATCCCCAAGTAATTCGTACCCGCCAGCAGTAGGGTGCACAGAAAGACCAAACTCACCTAGTGTTTCTGGATGAATATATCTAAACGCCCAAGGGAGAGTACTCTCCGTAGCAAGATGTTCTCCATTAATTAGATCACCTATTCGACCAATTCCCTGGCCTAAGATCATTCCTGGTGCTGCAGCATCTAAACCAATTCCAATTGGCCACTTACGAATGATGGCATACAACAGTCCTCCTAGAACCCCACCTATCAGACCTCCATAAAGCGTAATACCACCTTCTGTAATCCCAGTAACAATCGCACTGGGATCATCAGAAAAAAAGCTCCAATGCTCAAAAACATAAAATAGTCGAGCACCTACCAGTGCACATAACACAGCTACCAAAGCTATTTCTTGGCCTACCTCAGAAGGAACGCCATCACGACGCAACAACGAAACTGCAAGTCCAACGCCCGCAATAATACCGATAGCGGTAAAAACACCATGCCAAGAAAGAGCAAATGTACCTATTTCAAAAATATTTGGGTTGATATTTATATCAATAACCAAGAAAAAACTGCTGAGTAGACCAGAAAAAAGAAGCATTAACAAGATCCTAATACCAGAATAGCAAACAAGCGAAGCAAGTCAGTTGTATCCTTATAGTATGAACTTACTTGAAGGAAAGACTGCGCTCATATGTGGCGTAGCAAACGATCGTTCAATCGCATGGGGTATCACCCGTGCTTTTCATGAAGCAGGAGCAACTATCGCACTCTCATATGCAGGTGAAAAATTGGAGAGACGTGTGCAGCCGCTTGCAGAACAGGTAGATTGCGATTTCGTAGAGAATTGTGACGTTAGTAGCGACGAAGATATCAAACAGCTATTTACGAAAGTAAAAAAGAAATTCGGCACCATTGATATCTTGGTACATGCAATAGCCTTCGCTAATCGTGATGATCTTGCTGGACAATTCGTGGACACGAGCAGGGAAGGATTTCTACTAGCACAAAATATTTCTGTGTATTCACTAATTGCCCTATCTCGAGAATCAAAAGATTTAATGCCAAACGGAGGTAGTATTCT
>CAYFHW010000178.1:0-2059 GCA_964343095.1 uncultured Anaerolineaceae bacterium
CGAATAGGTATCTGGGCTGATGAGAACACTTGTCCAAAAACGTCTATCAGACCCGCTTTTGTACTGGATGTGCCCTGGTCCAGAGTCAATATGTAACCATATTCAGCCATGCAATAGATCTTATCCCACTAAAACTTAATATACTATAATCGCTGGCAATATCTTCCCGTTTGAATTATTACCAACAATATAAAAATAAAAGGGTAAACATGCATACTATCCTAATCCAAGTTGAAGACATATCGATAAAAGCGGACTTAAACAAGAGTAATACGTCCAACCTCATATGGGAAAAATTACCCTTAAATGCTAAGGTAAATCTATGGGGCGATGAAATCTATTTTGACACGGGCGTTAACGCCGCACTTGAACCTGATGCAACAGATCTCGTTACTAATGGCGATCTAGCATATTGGCCTCCGGGCGCCGCTTTTTGTATTTTTTACGGGCCTACGCCAGCTAGCCTTGGAGAGGAAATAAGGGCTGCCAGCGCCGTAAACATAATCGGAACTGTAAAAGGTGACGAAAGCATATTCCGTAAAGTAAAGAACGGCTCTATGATATCAGTCTCCAGGGTAAGTAGAGGATGAAGTTAACTGACATGTTGAGGCAATCTGTCGATTCCCTTTGGGAAAGGGAATTTAACCATCCTTTTGTTCAAGGCATCGCTGATGGTACTCTTTCTCAAAAAAAATTCCAGTACTTTATGAAGCAAGACTATTTGTTCCTCATAGAGTTCTCCCGCTCCATCGCATTGGCAATTGCCAAAAGCAGGACCCTAAAGGAAATGGAATGGCTGTCACATCTGTTAAATGAAACTCTACAAACAGAGATGAGTTTACATGTTGAATACTGCGAGGAGGTTGGGATATCACGTGAGGACCTCTTGGCTACAGCCAGTTCACCGGCCACAATTGGTTATACTAACCACCTCATCAAAACCGCATATAGCCTAACATCACTGGCCACTGAGGTTGCTATATTACCTTGTTGCTGGAGTTATGCCGAGATCGGTCACAAATTAAAAAATATAGAAACGGCAAACAACAAACCGCATTTATCCAAATGGATAGCTCTTTACAGTACGGAGGATTTCCGGCTTCTATCTAAGGAATTGAGGGCCTTAATCGATGAACAGGCCACCAATATGGATAAGAGAGAAGAGCGCGAACTAATGGAAATTTTTTTAAAGAGCACTCAATACGAATACCAATTTTGGCAAGCTGCCTACACACTTCAAACGTGGTGAACAATTGCACAGTATTGCAAAACGTAATGGGTGTGCTCCCTTGCATCATTTTCTGATATAATACATTTATCATAAAAAATAGGAGTTGAATAAAATGGAAGGGTTGAGCGTTGAGGGAAAAGTTCCTGAGGACATAACAGCGGGAAGTGGTCTTTGTGTTCATCACTGGATTATCGGAAACCCAGACGGGCCTACCAGTATGGGAACTTGTAAAATTTGCGGTGTAGATAAGGAGTTCGCGAATTTCTTTGAAGGTTCCTCGTGGGGAACTGATGTGTCTTTGGACACCCTCAGAAATTCTGGTTCCCGTTCGAATGGGACTAATTACTCGCAAATGGCCGAAACTGTCAAGACGGAAGAGTCGTTTTGACGGAAAATTATCGAAACAGATCTTTTTCAATTGGTCTCAACAAAGAAGAAACATTTTCGGTTGAGTCCTGAAAAGGAAAATTCCGAAAAATGGCCGCAGGAACACCATTAGTTTTGCGGCAAACCAATTCCGAAGCTGCAGCTAGAACGTCTACTATTGCTATTTTTGTCACACGGAGCGGTTTACCCACTCTGTCGACGCCATTTGTATAGTCGTTTGTAACCTGTATACCAGCGGACCCAATGGCAAAATTTAAATGCCCTTCTCTCCAAGGCCTCCCAAAAGTATCGGAAATTATCACACCAAATTTTCGGAATTTATGCCTCTCTACAATACGAGTCTTAATTAAAGAGGCGCTTCTATTGGAATCCAATGGAAGAGTAGCAACTAAATCCTTACCCGGAATATTGGATGAATCAATTCCAGCATTAGCGCAAATA
>CAYFHW010000179.1:0-2057 GCA_964343095.1 uncultured Anaerolineaceae bacterium
GCGTGACCCAGCGCTACTTTCTTGATGAAAAGCTAGACACATCTGAAGCAAAGATCGCGAAGAAGAAGATCAAGAGTGGCTCATTCATACAAGCAACTATTCCGGCGAAAAGGCTTACCAATATTGTTGGTGATAGTTCGTTTAGTTACTTATGTCTGTCACCATACTATGCTTGGAACAATCGAGACACTGGCTCCATGACAGTCTGGTTTCCTGCCAAGGCTGAAATGGCGATTTACGATCCGCTCGCGCTTCCAAGGGAAAGTGTATTCAAAGAGATTAAGGCTTCCCACACCGCAGTTCAAGACTCCGCAAACGCCATCGGCGACGGTCGTGTGGACAAATGGTCGAGCGGAAACAAGGTTGCTCGCTGGAGCAGTCGAGGTCAGCCAGGTAAAAAGCAGTGGATCGTCGGACGTTTTCACAAATCCAAAAAAATCCGCAGCGTGGGTGTGTTTTGGATGAATCGTTGGCAAGGCGATGTAAAGTTTCCCAAAGAGTGGTCTCTCGAAGTCGGAAATCATGGTGATTGGAAACCCTTCGAATTATACACTACAGACCGTTATGACGTTCGTCCCAATCAATTCAATGTTGTCCATCCGGCTGCAAAAACGAAGTGTGATGCTATCCGTATCAATATTAATCCTCCCGCGGATTCCGCTGTGGGCATTTTGGAAGTTCAGGTGATTTTTGATAAATGAAATGCAAAAAACTTGACAAAAAAACCACTCGCAATAGTGTTGCCCTTATTAACTATTTTTTAAATAAAAAAAATTCAGTTTTTTAATGAAGTAAATGAGTCTTTAATCTTTAACATATATATGAAGAAAATAGTATTAAATTCTATGTTGCTGTCTGCTTCCTTTTTGTTTTTTGGAGAACAGACTGTCTCTGCGCAGAAGGCCTTTTTGGAAGAATTTAACGGACCTGATTTGGACCCGTCTTGGCTTATCTTTGATAATGAAGGGGGCACGCATGTTGGCTTCACCGACGATGGCGAGTATGAAATCGTCGACTCTCAATCAAAGTCAGACGCAGGCTTGGGCCTTAAACTCTCAGGTTCTGGCGATTTCACCGCTGATGCCACGATTCGTCTTGAGGATATTTCTGAAGGCCGATTCGACTTTAAGTTTCGATTTTTAGCCCCGAAATTCATGGAATTAGTTTTCAACCAGAATGATTTCATGAGGGTCTTCTCTGGTGAACGTGGAAGCAATACCGTGCAAATTCCATCTTTTGGATACGAAGAAGGGTCGAGAATGCATATCCGTTTAGCTTGGACGGAATCCACAGGGACCATGCGAATAGGAGTGGCAAAGGAGGATGAACAGATGGAGTTGGTCAATACCATCAGTGGTTTGCAGAAATTTCAACCGACACGTCTCGACTTGGTTTTATTCAGGATTGGCGAAGGTGAACATAGCCCACGTCTTTTTATCGATCGTTTACAAATTCAAGATAAGGCGCTCCCTATCGGTGTTTCATCATTTGTGGATGATTTTTCTGGGCCGAAACTTGACGAAAGATGGACACCGCTGGACAAGGCAGGGGGAGCTTCACAGATTGGATTCACTGATGGGCTATATGAGATAAAGGGTCAACGGGGTAGCGATGCAGGAATTCGGCATCAGATTGAAGGAACAGGAAGTTTTACGGCCAACGCACGTCTGAAATTACTGGATTTTTCTAATTCTGCTTCCGATTTCAAGTTTAGGTTTCTGGTAGGGGGATTGGTCGAGATTGTTTATAACAGTTTTGATGATATTAGGGTTTATTCAGGGGAATTGGGTGAAAACATTGCTCGCTTCAACAAGATTGGTTTTCAGGATGGTGACGTTTTAAATTTGAAGCTAGCCTATGATGATCTTGCGAAAACAGTTCAAGTCGGAGTCGCTCAAAATGATGGACCAATGGTTTTGTTGGCTGAAGAGAGTGGTTTGTTTGAATTTGAGCCCGAGAATGTAGATTTGGTTTTGTTTAAGTTTGGCGATGGAAATGGCAATGCGCCTCGATTACTACTTGATCACTTTGAGATTAGTGATGGATTTGTTCCTCTG
>CAYFHW010000180.1:0-2020 GCA_964343095.1 uncultured Anaerolineaceae bacterium
AGTTTTCGTTGCTAGTACTTAACAAATAAATTTAGTCATTTACCTCATTTAAATCTGTGCGCTTAGTTGGATCATCCTTGTCTAAATAATGCGAACGCACGAATGCGAGAGCAAAAGCCGGTTCTATACCTCCTGAACAATTCGCAATAATGCTTAACGTTCCCGTCGGAGCAATTGTAGTCCTAGTAGAATTCCGCATGGGGCGAGGACCCTCACTTCCATTAGGGCCATAAATAGAACGATCCCAGTCCGGAAAACTGCCTCGCACTGCTGACAACTGTTCTGACGCAATATCAGCTTCTTTCTGTATAAACTCCATCACTTCTTTAGCAAGAATGATTGCCTCTTCTGAAGCATAGGAAACACGCATATCAAAAAGCATATCCGCCCAGCCCATTACACCGAGACCAATACGCCTTATCGCATTTGAAGTCTCATCTATTTCTGGGATTGGATAGTGATTCATTTCAATTACATTGTCGAGAAGATGAACGCATTGATGAACCGCGATAGCTAAGCGATCATAATCAACAGAACGTTTTCCCGGATCGCCATGAAGAAAACGCGCAAGGTTAATGGAACCAAGGTTACAGGAATCATACGGGTATAGAGGTTGTTCTCCACATGGGTTTGTAGATTCAACTGGGCCACGATCGGGAACAGGGTTCGCCCGGGAATCATTTATTCGATCAATAAAAATAACCCCTGGATCACCATTCTCCCAAGCGTTCTCCACAAGTGAGCTCCAAACAGAAGATGCTTGGTTAGTACCAACAATTTCATTGGTATTAGGATTAACTAAACTATACTCACTATCACTTTCAAGAGCTCCCATAAAATCATCAGTGACGGCAGCACTAATATTAAAATTGGTAAGCGTAGACATGTCAGACTTCATCGAAATAAATCCGTCAATCTCAGGATGGTCAACGCGAAGAATACCCATGTTGGCACCACGTCGGGTCCCACCCTGCTTAATGGCCTCAGTAGCCGCATCAAAAACCTTCATGAAAGAAACAGGTCCACTAGCAACACCCATCGTACTTTGTACACGATCAGAGGCTGGTCGAAGACGTGAAAAGGCAAAACCTGTTCCTCCACCGGACTTATGAATTACTGCAGTATGTCTAACAGCAGTAAAAATACCATCGATCGAATCAGGGACGGGTAAAACAAAACAAGCAGAAAGTTGTTGCAAATCACGACCTGCATTTACAAGAGTTGGTGAATTAGGAAGAAAATCCAATGATGAAATAAGCCTATAGAACATCTCCTCAACCGAAGACTGTTCTTTTTCAGAGGCACCAAAATGTTTTTCAGCCTCTGCTAAATTACGCGCAACGCGACGAAAACACTCCTGTGCAGTTTCAATGGGATCGCCACTACTACTGCGAGCAACAATACGGCGCTCCATAACAACCTCGGCATTGTCAGCGAGCGGAGTGGGGTTAAAATCATCACCAGCAGTGACATCAGACTTTGAAGTAGTAACCATTTCTTAAAGTTTCCTTTCTTTATTTTTAATAATAGAACATTTGTTCTTAATTTAATCGCTTAATAAACTCCTTGCAATCACAATCTACACAGCAGGTGTAACAGGTTCTTGTTTATCACTAACTTGTTCAGATTTAGAAACATTTCCTTCACCTGGAAAAGCCAACTGTAAAGTACGTGCTTCAAAACCAGCGGCATTACCATCATCAAGTGCTTGTATAGCATTTTTTAGTGATTCCACATCCGCAAATGAATGATAAACCGATGTAAATCGTATATATGCAATATGATCCAATTTTCGTAATTCTTCGATAGCGAGTTCCCCAATGTCAGATGAAGTAATATCACTAAGCCCAGAGTCATAGATTTGTGTCTCTATACTATCTACGATATTTTCCAGCTGACTAACAGAAACGCTACATTTCACAGCTGCTTTAGCCAATCCTGCAAGTAATTTTTCCTTTTGAAACTCCTCACTTCTACCATCCTTTTTCAAAACCTTCAAACTAGCTCGTAACACTGTCTC
>CAYFHW010000181.1:0-2012 GCA_964343095.1 uncultured Anaerolineaceae bacterium
TACACGTACATACCACTCTACGGATTCTTTTATCATATGAACGGTGTTATTGATTACCAGTCACGAATCGATTATCAAAACAAAAAATATCAACTCACCAAAAAAGAGGAACCCGCACTTCCTTATGCAGATATGCATCGCTGGGTAACACAACAAGCCAATAATCACGAAGGCATCAAGGATTACTTACTTTTGCAAACGGTTGCCGATACAACACGCGCATTTAGAAAAGTGGTACAGAAATTTACTGAAAATTACGGTGATTTCTTCACTGACAATATCTACGACAAATCTTATAAGGAACATCGGGTTTTGGATTGGTATGAGGAATGGAAAACTATTGGCGCGGCTGTACAAAAAGGAGAACCTGATCCTAAAAACTTAGTAATAACCAAATATCAGACACTTAACGAAACAGCAATAGTAATCGATAACTGGCGTAGCTGGTGCTGGCTTTTAATAGCTCGTGATACCACATTGAAAATCACCTACCTACCGTGTCAAAACCATGAACAATGTGGGCATGAAGTACCCTCGCTCTCACTTAGTGGTGAAAAAGGGGAATCATATTGCAGCGAAGAATGTCGTAATAGATAAAAAAAACTTAGCGAGTAATTAACGAATTATTATGACTAAACTTCATCCTGCAAATTCATGAGGCAGTTCTCTGCAACCTCACCGGTTTTTAAATAATTCACAATCGCCGGAATATCCTGTTCTGGATTTTTGATTGAGTACCAAGTGCCTTGAGGGTACACCACACAAGAAATTCCGTTCTCACAAAAATCCAGACATCCTGATTTTTGTACTCGCACTTCGGGCATATCTGCAGCTTCAGCTGCCCGTTTCATCTTGCTAAGAACATCCAAGCTACCCCGTGCAGAACAACAGGGCCTCTCAGCAGTAGCCGCTCGTTCATGACCACATATAAATACATGCTGCTGATAACCGGGCTGAGTACGACCTTTTGAATCCTTTGCCATCAAATCACCTTAACATTTGAGTACTTACAGGTAAGCTAAATAGCTTAATCATCTCCGAACAGATCATTAAATCGTTTTTCTGACAGCTCTTCTTTCAGCTGCTCCTTTTGTGCATCGCTCAATAAACTAATATATCGACGAGCCTCAAATATTTCACCTACAGAAAGCTCTATCTCCTCGGAAAGTGCAGGCTTCTCCTGCTCTTCATTTGCCATCTGACTTCTCCCTATGCTCTATTTATATACACTAATACGTGTGCTTGGGCTGGGTTATTACGACTTTTCCAGTCTCGGCACATTTTTTTGTCTACGTTGCATCTGGTGGGAAAGTTTGTATCAACTCTTCCATACCGTGCAAAGGACCTTCCTCAGAAAAAATTATGTTGTGGACATAAGGGCCTATAAATTCAATTTGCGTTCCACCTTCTTTGATGTCCAAGTACGTAAGACCATGATTACTTGTTGCATCAACAATCTCTTCAACACTTGAAGCCACCGTTAACTGAGCAGCAGCCTGCGCACCTTCTATATCGTCACTGTCACGTGTGTACATCCACTCCACACGGGCACCTTTTGCGACAAGATCTGCGGTAGCTTTTTTTACATCAGGAACCCAGAACCCAATATGTTGAATTCCTTCACCGTGCTCACGAAGAAATTCTGCATGTGGAGTCGTCCCGGTTAGTGGTTCAATAATCTCAAAAGCCATTCCGGCAACTGCACCGTAGTACACCTTGATACTGGCAGGGCGATTGTATAAATCGTAGAATTCATAAATTGGCTGCAATTTAAATTGCGCTCCGAGCATTTGGGTATACCGTGCTGCAGTGACATCGGCATCGTGTACCGCCCAGCCTAAATGATGTGCAATGGGCTCCGTAAAAGTGGTCATATGATCTCCTAGCGCAGCAGACTTCATCTAAAGTCTGTTCTAAAACTGATTGTCCAAAGAGTCTAGAAGGGGCAAGTTTAAATTACTAGCGCTGCTTCATACCATCAGGGTCATGTGAAGTTAGCGCAGGATCCTGAG
>CAYFHW010000182.1:0-2003 GCA_964343095.1 uncultured Anaerolineaceae bacterium
TTGATTAACGCGGGCATTAAATTTGCGATACTTGGGGAAGAAGAATCTTGCACCGGTGACCCAGCCCGCCGTATTGGTATGGAATATTTGTACCAGGTTCAGGCAGAACAAAATATAGAAACCCTTAATCGGTACAATGTAAAAACAATAATAACGACGTGTCCACATTGTTTTAATACGATCAAAAATGAGTACCCTCAATTTGGTGGAAATTTTGAAGTCATGCATCATACAGAGTATCTTAATAAACTCGTCAAAGAGAAACGGTTGCAGCTTTCTACTGGACCAGAAGCTCCATCATTTGGAACCATCACCTACCACGATCCTTGCTACTTAGGGCGACATAACGGAATTTATGATATTCCTAGAGACCTTGCATCGGGCATACCTGGTGTTGATACCATGAACGAAATGGAGATGCACAAGAATAGAGCATTTTGCTGTGGTGCTGGAGGTGGCCATATGTGGATGGAAGATGGACCAGGAGATGAAAAAATTAACCATCGACGTACCCAACATGCGATAGATGCAGAAGCTGATGTCATAGCTACTGCGTGCCCTTTTTGCGCTCAAATGTTTGAAGACGGCGTAAAAGTTAAAGGTCAAGAGGATAATATGAGGGTCCTGGATTTATCTGAAATGATCGTTCAAAATATAGAAATTGAAAAATAGTAGATGAAAAAAATCTCTGACATATTACTGTTTAATCAGCCTCGACAAGATGGTGAAAACGAACTTGATGAGCTACTAAGGCCCTTCCGGCAACTTTTCGGAGGCATTGGAAGAGGCAATGGTGGTGGTACTCGAGTGCCTAGGCCTGGGTTTGGTAAATTCTATTTGGCAATAATAGCGTTGGCTGTCGCGTTCTGGGTTGGTTCGGGTGTTTATATCGTTAACCCCGGCGAAGTAGCCATCGTAAGAACGTTTGGATCGTGGAATGGCGATCAAATAGACGAAGGATTACATTGGCGAATACCATGGCCTGTTGAACAAGTAGATATTGTAAGTATTACTAGGGTTCGCAGCATGGAGATTGGATTTCGCAGTTTTGCTGATTCGGCTGGTAACCCAGGGACGAGTGCTGTTGCCAATGAAGCGAGAATGATTACCGGTGATGAAAATTTGGTTGATGTCCAAATGGTTGTTCAGTATCAAGTAAGAAATGCTGGTAATTTTCTATTTAATGTGAAAGACCCTCAAGGAACTCCAGATGGAAGTACTTTGAGAGACGCTACAGCGTCAGCTTTGAGACAAGTTGTAGGGCAAAGACCTATAGATGACGTGCTGACTCTAGGTAAAGAAGTGGTCCAGATAGAGACACAGCTATTACTCCAGAATTTGCTTGATGTCTATGGTGCAGGTATAAGGATTGTTAACGTTCAATTGCAGGACGTGCAGCCACCCGAAGAAGTTCAAGGAGCCTTTAAAGATGTTATTAGCGCCAGAGAAGATAAAGAGCGATACCTTAACGAAGGGGAAGCATACCAAGAAGATATAGTTCCAAGGGCAAGAGGATCCGCCCAGAGAACTATTCAGAACGCGGAAGCGTTCAAAGTAGAACGGATTGCAGAAGCAAGCGGTGAAGCTGTTCGTTTCTTAGCTAGATTAGATAAATATGAACTGTACCCTGAAGAGACCAGAAGCCGACTCTACATTGAAACAATGCAGGAAGTTATGCCTCAACTGAAAACTATAATTATTGACGAAGAAATTGGTGGTAATATCCAACCGTTTTTACCTCTACAAGAATTGGTAGGGGGGTCTGACAAATGAGGACGTTCATTGTTTTTATTGTCCTACTCGGAGCGTTAGGTGTATTTGGGGTTAACCAATTTCTTTACACTATCGACCAGACAGAGCAGGCAATCATAACTAGATTGGGTGAATATCAACGAACTGAGGTTAGCCCGGGGTTGCACATGAAAACTCCATTTTTAGAGAAAGTTCATAGGCTAGAAAAGAGGCTTCTAAGGTTTGACGCTCAGCCCGCAGAATTTTTAACA
>CAYFHW010000183.1:0-1980 GCA_964343095.1 uncultured Anaerolineaceae bacterium
TGAGCAGAGTAAAAAGACCCTTTCTAGTGCTGTGGTTGTTGGCCCTAAACTTGATTCAATTACTGGTTTTGATGGCCTAATAGGTACTGAAGAGGAAGGGAGTACAAAGGTTGATCTCGCAGCGATGCGGGATGGTGAGACGATTATAAATCAGCCGATGGCAGACGACTTGGACTTAGAGATTGGTGATTTTCTGACGCTGATTTCTCCTGTTGGTCGGAGTGATCATAAAGTGCTGGATATTGTTGACCCTGTCGGAATTCTTGGGGGCACAGAATCTACTCGAGCCTCAGCCATGTTCCCCGACGAATCTTTGCAGCGCTTATTCGGGCGTGACGGTTACAGCATGATCGAAGTTTCCATTACAGGTAAGGAAATAGTGGAATTCGTTACACACGATGAGAAAGCGTCCAAAGATGTGACGAAAAAACTGAAGTTGGCTTTCACAAACAGTGACGCTAGCGAGGCTTTATTTGAGAATTTAAAGACTCCGTCTATTAAGGATGCTTTGGAAAAGAAGCTTGTGGAGCAGGAGTCTGCCGCACGTGGAAGCGATACTGATGATCCACTTTCTGATCTTTTAAAAAGCCTCGACCAGAGTTCGCCTTCAGATGAGTTCAAGATTGCTGCAATTGATGGGGGTACTCAGGCCACTATTTTTGAAGCGGCTGAGGCATCAGGGGACGCGGATTTAACAAAATCTGTGTTTGAGTCTCTTGGAGCATTGGTTGAAATAAAGGTGGATCCGATTAAGAATCGGAGTCTTCAATTTGCGGAGATGGTCAGTTCGGGAATAGTGTTTTTCTTCACTATATTTGGTTCTTTTTCGATCATAGTGGGTCTGTTACTGATCTTCCTGGTTTTCGTTATGCTAGCTGCGTCTCGCACGACCGAAATGGGGATAGCACGTGCCATTGGAACAAAGCGGAGACACCTCGTCCAGATGTTCACATATGAGGGTCTGGTCTATTCTTTGGGAGCATCGATTGTTGGGACTGTCTTGGGTATCCTGGCCAGCATGTTACTTATACAGATTATGATCAGGGCATTTGCTGAAAGTGACGATGTAACATTCTTTTATTCCGTGACATTACGCTCAATTATCGTTGCATTTGCAGCGGGTTTTGTCCTTACAGCTCTCACGGTTACGATCTCTGCCTTCAGGGTCAGCAAACTGAACATAGTCGTGGCTATCCGTGGATTGAATCAGGAATTTGTAAAGGAAAAACGGGTAGGGATCGGTGAACGATTCAAGGATTTTTACTTCACCACGGTCCATGGTCACTTATACAAGGTATGGGTCTTGCGACGTCCAAATGAAAAGGTTTTGGGTGTGTTCGTTGTCGCGTTTCCGTCGTTCTATTTTTTGCCTTTGCCAATTGGCTATTGGTATGACTTATGGAAATTGCGAAAAACGGAATATAGTGTTTTTAATCATGCAATGATGGGTCTAATATTGCCGTTCATAAATATTTGGAAGCTGGTTAGACTCCTGGTTGCAATTTTTTTCCGTTCTTGGTCATTAGTCCCCGTGGGAATTTTGTCTTTGATCGTTGGTATTCATCCCGATAAGGGATTTGATTCGTTTTCTATAGGAAATGCTGCCTTATTCGCTCTTGGTGCGACGTTTACTGTAGTTGGGCTTGGAATGTGGATTCGAAAAATTCTTGATTCAAGAGGCTATAGGGAGGAATTTCAAAAACGTGTCTCAATGACTTTCATTGGGATCATGTTGCTGGCTTTTTACAGTCTTCCATTTGATGCCTTGGATAACATTACCGGAGAACTTGACGGTGGTCCCGAAACGTTTATCCTGTCAGGGGTTTGCCTTGTAGCTGCTTCTGTATGGGTGATAATGCACAATGCAGACGTGCTGGTCTGGATAGTAAATAAGATGATCGGTCGTTGGGGGAGTCTGCGGCCGGTCGTCAAGATGGCCATTGCCTATCCGATGTCTGCACGTCTACGTACTGGACTGAC
>CAYFHW010000184.1:0-1961 GCA_964343095.1 uncultured Anaerolineaceae bacterium
ATTTTCCCTTTTGTGCTCTTCTTGACAAAAAGTGGTCGGGGGGACAGGATTCGAACCTGCGACCGCACGGCCCCCAGCCGTGAACTCTACCAGACTGAGCTACCCCCCGTACTTCAATTAGGCTTGTACGCCAACAAGCACCAGAGTTAAAAACATTGTTACCATAACTAGAAAAACTGTTCGTCCTTCAATTAAGACTTGATAGATCACGACGTAAGACACGGAGGTCTGAAAGAATATCTTCAAGATTATTTACTAACCTGTCGTGGTTTGATTCCCCCTTTGAAGACAGAGCCTTTTCTTTATCTTTTGTACTCGATCCTTTTTTCTTGATCGAGTTCGTCCCTAATACCTTCTGGGCTCCTTTTATAGTGAAGCCGTCATCGTACAAAAGCCCTTTGATACGCCTTAACCATTCTAAATCTTCCGGCCTATAATAACGCCGACCTCCCCCCCGTTTAACGGGCCGAATTTGGAGAAATTTTGTCTCCCAAAACCGAAGAACGTGTTGGGGCAGATCCAAATCTTTAGAGACCTCACTGATTGTGCGAAATGCTAAATCCGATTTAACCACATTCATAATTCCACAAATTGCAATCAAAAATCAATCTGCTTTGATCTCTATATTATTTGTTAATTCTATTTTTTAGAACGTGTGACGGCCTAAACACTAGAACTTTCCTAGGCAAAATTGGTACTTCTTCACCAGTTTTAGGGTTGCGTCCTAAACGTTCACCCTTTTGCCTAACAAGAAAGCTCCCAAATGAGGCTATCTTGACTGACTGCCCTGAAACAAGTGCCCCAGAAATATGTTCAATCACCGATTCAACCAGTTCTGCAGATTCTATCCGAGACAATCCTACTTCTAAGTATACACTCTCACCCAACTGTGCCCGAGTTACAGTCTTTCCCGCCATTTTCCCCTCTCACAAAAAACTCCTTAAAAAAGGTAACCTCCATATTAACATCCGTCAATCTCAAAGGTGCATGTTTCAACAGGGCAATAACACTACCAACGAACCAGGCTTGCTCCCCAGGTCAATCCCCCACCCATCGCTTCAAGAAGCAACAAATCACCACGCTTTATCCGACCATCCTTAACTGCTATATCGAGTGCAAGTGGAATTGAAGCAGCCGAGGTATTAGCATGCTGGTCAACGGTTAGGATCACTTTACTATCAGGTATTCCAAGTTTCTTTCCGGTACCATCAATAATACGCTTGTTAGCTTGATGTGGCACCAACCAGTCTATGTCGTCCCGCAATAAGCTATTAGCATCTAGAGCTTCATCAACTACAGAGGCTAGATTCACCACGGCATGACGGAATACTTCCCTGCCATTCATACGAACATAGCCAACCGATTGGGTTGAAGAGGGTCCACCATCAACATACAAAAGATCTGTATATTTGCCGTCTGAGTGTAGATGGGTAGACAGTATGCCTCGACCAACATTATGCCCTGAGAACACCTCATTTGCATTATTTTCGTCACCGTTTCCTGCCTGAACAACCACGGCACCTGCACCGTCACCAAATAATACACACGTAGATCGGTCCTCCCAATCAAGAATTCGGGAAAAAGTCTCGGCACCGATCACCAACACTGTTTCCATCTGCCCTGTTCGCACAAAATTATCTGCTACTGACAGTGCAAAAATGAACCCAGAGCACACCGCTTGTACGTCGAATGCGGCACCATTCACCATACCAATTTTACTTTGTACTTTTGTTCCAGTTGCTGGAAAAGTATTGTCTGGGGTTGTCGTAGCTAAAATCAATAGATCTACACTTGCAGCATCTACACCGGCATTCTCAAGTGCTCTTTCGCCAGCTTTCAGAGCCAGATCAGAAGTTAATTCGCCTTCAGCTGCCACATGCCGCTGTTTGATACCCGTTCTAGATGTAATCCATTCATCAGTTGTATTGATCGTTGCAGCTAGTTCTTCATTAGTTACAACG
>CAYFHW010000185.1:0-1959 GCA_964343095.1 uncultured Anaerolineaceae bacterium
TGGCAGTCGTGGCCTTGGCCGTGAGATAGTCTTAGCCTTTGCTCATGCTGGTGCAGATGTTGTGATTGCGAGCCGTAAATTTGATTCGTGTGAACAGTTAGCGAAAGAAGTAAGGGATAAGACTGGAAAAAAAGCCTTGCCGATTGCATGTCATGTTGGTAATTGGGATCAAGTGGATCAACTTGCGAATACTGCATATGACCATTTTGGAAAGGTGGATATCTTAGTAAATAATGCAGGTATGTCACCGTTGTATGACAATTTAGCTGCAATAAATGAATCGTTATATGACAAGGTCCTAGATGTTAACTTGAAGGGTCCATTTCGACTCACTGCACTAATTGGTTCGCGAATGGCTGAAGGTGATGGTGGGTCTGTGATTATGGTTTCGAGTATGGCGGCGGTTCGTCCGGGTAAAAATGCGCTTCCTTATGCTGCTGCTAAGGCAGGATTAAATGCAATTACAATTGGTTTTGCTCAGGCATATGGTCCCAATGTGCGAGTAAATGGGATTGTTGCGGGTCCGTTCTTGACTGATATTTCGAAAGCTTGGGATATGGAGAGTTTTGAGAAACGAGCCGAAGAATCAATCCCCCTAGGACGTGCAGGTAATCCGCATGAAATTGTGGGTGCTGCGTTGTACTTTGCATCAGCTGCTTCTAGTTACACCACGGGCGCACTTTTACAAGTTGCTGGGGGGAGTTGAGTCTAAGTACAATGAGGTCGCATAGGTGATATATGTGGAGAGTTAGCTTTTGTAGTTTTGTATTAATTGGGGCTGTAGCCCTTTTTTCTTGCGGTTCTAGTGTAGATGCGCCATCAGTACTTGTTCCGGCAAGTGAGCTGCCTGGAGATTGGTCGAAACATAAACCTGTAGATGATGGGTTCGATGGTCCGTGTGACGGGGAATATGTCAATGCAGGGAAGTTTGTGGGTGGTGACCTAAAGGAGGTTGCCTATGAACAAAAAGATATTGGTCCATTTTTTTTACAGTCTCTAATCGTTTTTGAAAAAGAATCTGAAGCTAAAAGCGAGTTTGATCGCATTGTTTATCTATGGGAAGAATGTGCGTCACAAGTGTATTGGGATGATCCAGTTAGCCCTAGATCTATTACACAAATGGTTGAAGAGGTTTCAGAGGATGATGTATATGGTTTCAAAAACTTCTTTGGCTGGACATACATTGATGGTATAGAAGTTTTTGAGTACGCAACCTCTCTTGAGCTAATTGTGCTTCAGGATAATTTTATTCTTTGGTCTAGCTATGTTTGGTTAGCGGAATTTGGCAGCCCAGAACATGGTGAAGAAGTGTTCCTCGAAGCACTAGACTACGCGGATACAAGGTACGCGGACTATTTAATTAATTCTAAGTAGCATTACGGGTTTCGTTCTGAAGCGAAAAATCTAATAACTCAGAGCACGGTATAAAAGAATTCAATGTCGGTGCTAGTTAGTTATGTACCGGCAAAAGTAATTTAGATGGATGTTCTTCATCGTGAAGGACGCACTGGGTTGCAGAAACAAAATCTTCTTCTCTTGCGAATTCAGGTTGAACTGTTGAGTTTGCGTTCCTACTAAATCGAGGGAAGCTACTACTGGAAATCTCTAAGCGGATTGAGTTACCTGCTTCAAAAGTATATGCAGTGTCCCATAAATCAATAGTGATCAGTGTTGGCTTTTCTGGAACTAAGAATTCTGGGGTTTCATAGGAATTTCTGAACCGGGCACGAAGAATTCCGTCAGCGACTACGGCGCAGTATCCATCTTGGGAAACATCTACGAGTTTCGCTGTGAAATCTGTGTCTGGAGCACTACTTGTGATCCACATTTCAGCAGTTATATTTCCGGCTATGTGGAGGGATTCACTTAAGACATCCGATGTAAAGACAAGAACATCGTTGCGCTCCTCAACGTTTGCCTGGTCTTGGACTCCGCTTCCCCCAGCTGCGAGTGAAAAGG
>CAYFHW010000186.1:0-1950 GCA_964343095.1 uncultured Anaerolineaceae bacterium
TTCAGCTTGCAAACCAGCAGGTAAACCAAACATTGTAGGAATATTAGGGCCAGTAATATCTGCATCAATTATCGCAGTTTTTGCCCCAGCTTCTGCTAATGCAACTGCTAAATTTGTAGCCACTGTTGACTTACCAACACCACCTTTGTTGGATGCAACAGCAATAATATTTGCGACACCTTCAACGACTTTCTGTCCCTCACGCGGCACACTAGCTTTAACCTGAGCCGTCCACTCAAGTACCACAACTTCTACACCATCCAGAGGTAGTAACACCTCACGTATGTCGTTTTCTATAGTTTCACGTAGAGGACAAGCAGGTGTAGTCAACTCAATTGTCACAGTTATTTTTGTTTCTTCAATTTCGATGTCTTTAACCATCTGCAAAGAAACAATATCCTGATGTAGCTCGGGATCTTGCACAGCCGTAAGTGCTTGAATAATGGTATCTTGATCGGGAATAGTCACATCACTTATTCGTATAAGAAATACAGCTGCTTAACGCGGTATATAAGAAGATCGATTGCTCAACCAATTCTACTTAGACCACGAAAAGTAGCCTACATCAATGGTAGCTGGGGTTCTTCTAACAGGAAAATAAAACTGCACAGGAAGAGTTCGGTGCTTTCTCGTAAACTTATACTATGGCGACAAAATTAAATGTGAACCTTGCACCGTCTGGAAAAAACGACCTCATATTACAAAACCCAGTTATGCCTGCGTCTGGAACCTTTTCATGGGGCCTTGAATTTGCAAGGCATTTCGATATCACTCTTTTAGGCGCTATCGTCTCGAAGGGTGTGACTATGCTTCCGCGTTCCGGAAACAGTCAGCCCCGTGCTGTTGAAACCCCAGGAGGCATGCTTAATTCAATAGGGCTTCAAAACGTAGGTGTTGAGAAGATCATTAAAGAATTTGCACCTCAGTGGGAAAAACTATCTTTACCCGTAATAGTTAATATCGCAGGGGAAACTGAAAAGGAATTTATAGAACTCGCTGAAACACTCGGACATATAGATGGCATTGCTGCTCTTGAACTCAATATCTCATGTCCTAATGTTGATTCTGGTCTTGAATTTGGCCAAGACATTGAAGGAGCAGCTTCTGTTACAAGAGCAGTAGTGAGACATTCAGAGGTACCAGTTATCGTAAAATTAACACCTAATGTTTCTGACACAAAAAGTATAGCCATGGCTTGCGAAGACGAAGGTGCAGCAGCGATATGCGCAATAAATACTGTCCTCGGTATGGCTATCGACTCAGCAACCGGAAAACCAGTTTTTAAAAGAGGAGCAGGCGGTCTAAGTGGACCAGCTATAAAGCCAATTGCCCTGCGAAATGTTTATGAAGTTTCGAGTGCAGTAAAAATTCCGGTAATTGGGTGCGGTGGAATAACCAATGGAATGGATGCTATTGAATTTCTTATGGCTGGTGCAACAGCAATACAAGTGGGAACTGCCTCCTTCTCAAACCCGACCGCAACCCTTGACATACTTTCAGAGTTAACAAAATGGTTTGACGAAAACAATATTAAAGATGTGTCTGACATTATTGGATGTGCACAACAATAGAGTCAGAATTTTCTCTACACCCCATATATAGAGTAGCCTTGAACAGTCGGGGTGTAGCTCAGCCTGGTAGAGTACGCGCTTTGGGAGCGTGGGGCCGACAGTTCGAATCTGTCCACCCCGACCAAAAACATAAAACCTAAATAAGAATAAACATATTGAAGACCGCGCTTTAGTCTCTTATCATCACTTACCTAAAACGATAACGATGAGAGGCTCATATGGCATTCGCTCAAAAAGCAACAGATCACGAATCAGTTTCTATTTATCCTTACGACAATGAACAACTCGAGAAGATATGTAACCTTTCCGGAGAATGTGTCCTCAATTGGTCCACAAAAGATGGCTGGCCTGTTGGAGTAATGCATGCATATGTTTGGCA
>CAYFHW010000187.1:0-1913 GCA_964343095.1 uncultured Anaerolineaceae bacterium
GGTTGGTTTTCTGACTGGAACTGTTGCACAATGAGAATGTAACACAGCAATTTCACTCCTTGTTTACTCACAGTCACAGAAGTTCAAGAACATTTTTGTTTTTGTATGCTAAGTCTTCAGGCCAAGCTTCAGTGTGTACAATTCTTCCTTCATAGTTGTCCATTCCCTCCCAGTCTGGTGTATATCCTTCGGAATGGCGGTAGTAGCCTTGGCACATCCAGAGGAATTTTGCCGTAAATCTTTTTACGTTATCTGTATCAGTCTGTGTGGCTTCGATCGTCCAGAGGTTGTCTTCATTTGACCAGTTTGCTGATGTGATTCGGTGGTTATATCTGATGTGTTTTGCAAGATCGTTTTCTTCGATCACTTCTCCCATGTATTTAAGAATTTCTTCTGCTGTTGCAATAGGTGGCCCACTCCATGGTTTAAACCTATAGCCAAAGGTGTGGAGATCACTATCTGAACGGATACCAGGGTATCGATGGGACCACCATGTTCCTCCAAAACTATCTTGCCCCTCTAGAACGACAAAGCTGGTTTCAGGAAGTTGTTGCGTTAAGTGATAAGCACCGCCTACTCCGGAAATACCTGCACCAACTATAAGTACATCAAACTCTTCCGTTATGGGTGTTTCTAGTGTGGTTGTCTCTTTAGTGGTTGTCATACTTTATCCAGTCTATCTAACAATTTTAGGTCGCATGTTCACTTGGTCAACTTAACTGTACAAGCATTTGAGAATTAAGTTACTTGAACAGGAAGCGTTTTTCGGCCCCATAAGAAGAATGGTTTAATTCTTTCCCCCGAATTTACAAATGCTAGATTCGGAAAGTGCTGTACGAGTGCTTGTAAAGCAACACGTGCTTCGAGTCTTGCTAAAGGTGCCCCTAAGCAAAAATGTACCCCTAATCCAAATGCTAAGTGTCTCCCCTTTCGTTCATCTAAAGAGAAGTTATTGGGATCGTTAAATGCTCTTGGATCTCTATTGCCTGCAGCATAGTGAAGAAGGACCTTCGCATTTTTCGGGATAATTTTCCCGTGAAGTTCTACATCTCTAGTTGTGGTTCTAAACAGGCCAAGAACTGGGGGATCAAAACGTAGACTTTCCTCGACTGCCCTATCAACTAATGTTGGATTATCTACTAAGGACTGCCATAGTTTTGGTTTTTCAAGCATACGCCAGACAGCGTTGGTAATTAGAGATGTTGTGGTTTCGTTTCCTCCTACTAGAAGCTGATTTACAACACCGAGGATTTCTTCGTCAGTCAAGCCTTTATCATCTATTTTTGCGGCTACTAGTTTGCTAATAAGATCTGTAGGTTCTTTTTCAGACTTGAGTCTTCGGTCAGAGATTTGTTTGAGTAAATATTGCGCCATCTGTTGCAGCGTTTCTTGATAAGAAGAGGGGTCTTCTGCTCCCATAGCTTCTACTGAAGCATCCGACCATTTCTTTATTAACTGTAGGTCTTGTTCTGGAACTCCTAAAATATTTGCAATGACAATAACTGGTAGGGGGAATGCATAATCATCATGTAAATCCCAGGATGTTGGATCATCAACCTCTTTTAATAGGTTACTTGCAAGGTTTTCTATCTGTGGGGCGAGAAGTTCAACGCTTTGAGGGGTAAAAGCTTTCTGGACTAAACGTCGGAAGAATGTATGCTGGGGTGGATCTGATAACATCCCGGCCGGCATTGAATATTTAGGACCTTGACCAAACTCACTGGAAAAAGTTTCAATATCCTGCAAGGCTGATTCCACATCTTCATATCGCGAAAGAATATAAAATTTTGGATCAAAATCCTGACACCAATAAACAGGTTCCTCCTCAAGAAGGTGGTGATAACTTGTTGCCGGGTCAGCCAGTACGGTAGGTGTAAAGGGATCGTAAATAGCAGTCATTTGTTATCAACCTC
>CAYFHW010000188.1:0-1909 GCA_964343095.1 uncultured Anaerolineaceae bacterium
TGAAGCTTTTTCTGAAGGCGCGATACTAGTCAAGGGTGGTGAGGAATGCATTGAAGTTTATACGCATGATGGGTTTGAAGTACTTACTGATGTGGTAGACAAAGCACCTAAATTATCTTCGGGGAGTGAGAGTTTAAATCGTGCAGTTTTTTCAACAGCACGGGAGATTCCGAGAGATAGACAAGGCCGGATAAGTATTCCTCTGGAATTACTCCAACACATAGGTTTGGTCAATGACGAGGTTAAAAAAGCCGAAACCAGGCAATCCGTTGTAATAGCAGGAGTTGGTTGGAGGCTGGAGATATGGGCCAAGGATACTTGGCAACAAAAAGAGGAAGGTCTTCCGCAAGATCGAATCGAAGCACTAGAACGACTAGCACTCGGTGAAAGTAGCAAGGCGGAGTAATGACGGTAATGGCTCAAGCAAAAACACACCAACCTGTCTTACTTGAAGAAGCCTTAGCGTTTCTACGTGTAAAAGAAGGGGGTACTTATGTCGATGGGACAGCAGGCGGTGGTGGCCATAGTGAAGCTATCGCAAAAGCTATAGGACCAAAAGGTCATCTAGTCTGTATCGACCAAGACCTAGAAGCATTAAATCAAACGCGCACGAGGCTGGCTCCGTTTGGGAGGCGGGTCAGCTTTGTACACGATAACTTTCGGAATCTAAAGAATGTCATGCGTACTCAAGAACTAATGTCAATTGACGGCATTTTGCTTGACCTAGGAATATCATCAATTCAACTTGATAGTGGAGAAAGAGGATTTTCGTTTAATCTGGATGGCCCTCTAGATATGCGCTTTGATCGTTCAAGTGATGATTTAACTGCAGCGGAAATAATTAACACTACGGACGAAAACAGTCTCATTCAGATTCTGAGAGAAAATGGTGAAGTTCAAAACGCAAGACGAATAGTTAAAGCAATCATCGCATCAAGACCAATTTACACAACAAAAGAAATTGCTCGAGTCGTCGAGCAGGTCACAGGAAACGCTTGGGATCGGAAGAAAAAACACCCCGCCACTACCGTATTCCTGGCGTTGAGAAGTATAGTGAATGGCGAACTCGATAGCCTTCGCAATGTACTTCCTCAAGCCTATGGCCTGCTCGGCAAACCTACCAACAGTTATGAAGGCGGACACATAGTAGTACTCAGTTTCCATTCTCTCGAGGATCGAATTGTTAAGCAATCATTTGCACTTGAATCCACTAATTGTATTTGTCCGAAAACATTACCTTTATGCCGATGTGAACATAAGGCAACTCTGAAAAGATTGAATAAAAAAGCAATACGCCCCACAGAAAGTGAAATTGCTAAGAATCCACGTGCACGGAGCGCTATATTACGCGCTGCTCAACGTGTCAGGTAGTAATAATGGCAACAAGACAACAAGCATTAGCAAGATTTCCTCAATCCACCTTAACGTTACGTTGGGGGTTGATCGTTTCAATAGCGCTACTGGCTCTTAGTGCCCTCATCCCTGTTCTGCAAGCAAGTTTAATAACAACTCAAGGACATGATCTTCAACTTCTTAAACAAAATCGAACTCGATTAACTTCAGAAATTAGATTACTTGAATCCGAATTGGCAGAATTAAATTCATTAGAACGTATTGAAAGACGTGCACGCGAAATCGGATTAGTAGATCCAGATATCCCGCCAATATTTATTCAAATATCTAGCAATCTTACATCAGTAACGAAAACAACAGAGGGACTCCCCGGGGAAGAAATAAGTGATTCGAACCCGACTCTGTGGTGGAGGTCAATCTTCATAGAAGACCAACACTAATTTAAATAAGCGGTCATGGGAGAGGCCGCAACGAAGGAATACATGGCGCAAAGAAGTGCCAGAAAAACACGTCGAGTATGGCTCCCCATTCTACTCTTTGGAGCCTGCTTCGCTGT
>CAYFHW010000189.1:0-1903 GCA_964343095.1 uncultured Anaerolineaceae bacterium
GCAGACTTGAAACCAGCCTTGTTGAACTCGTACGTCTCAGATTAGCTAATGTCCATGGTTGCGCTTTCTGCAACAAAGGGGATACAGCTCATGCACTTAAATCAGGGATCAGCCAAGAGCAAGTGGATTCACTGGGCGACTATCTCTTAGGCCCATTTACTAATCGAGAAAAAGCAGCGCTGAAATTGGCAGATGAAATGGTGCTTAATAATCAACGTGGAGACTTAAATTCAGAACTATACAAAGAATTGAAGAAAGATTTCACGGACGGTGAGATTTACGAACTTGGGATGATTATGGCTGTGCTTGTTGGCGTTGCAAAGTTTACTTTTGTTTTTGATTTGGTTGAAAAAGAGGACTATTGTCAATTTTAGGAATTCATAATTAGTTGGATTATCCTATTTATCAATTGATAAATAATAACTTAATGATATGATCCAATTAGGAAGCTTATAAAGATGAAAAGAAGAGATTTTATTACAAATTCAAGCCTTGCTGTAACTGCTTTAGCATTCCCAGCATGGCAAGGCTATTCCGCAAATTCAGCTATACCAAGTGAATTACTGGCCATCACAGGAGACGGTAGAAACATTGCACTTAAGAAAACCGACATTGCTGATTTTAGAAAGAGTCTAAAAGGCAGAGTGCTTCTCCATGATGATAATGGGTATGAGATAGCCAGACTAGTTAGAAACAGCATTATTGATAAGAAACCTGCTCTGATAGCGCAATGCGTTGATGAAACCGATATTCAAAAAGCCGTTAATTTTGCTAGAGAATATAATCTTCTTACGGCTGTAAAATGTGGGGGTCATAGCGTTTCAGGAAAAGGCACTTGCGATCAGGGAATCATGATTGATTTATCCCCTTTTAGGGGCACTCGATTAGATAAAAAAAATAAAAGGATTTTTATCACTGGCGGTTCCTGGCTAGCAGAACTTGATGAGGCTACCGTTCCACATGGCTTAGGCACGACCGCTGGGACTGTTTCTCACACAGGTGTAGGCGGTCTAGCAACAGGAGGTGGTTTCGGGAGGCTAGGAAGAAAATACGGGCTAACCCTAGATAATATAAGAAGCATTGAGATAGTGACAGCCGACGGAAAACTCCGATACGCAGATGCAAATGAAAACGCCGACCTTTTTTGGGCCGTCAGAGGTGGCGGTGGAAATTTTGGGGTGGTTACAATGTTTGAGTTTCAACTATATCCAATGGATAGAGAGGTTATCGGAGGAAGGATAACTTTTGACTTTGCAGACGTTAAGCAGCTGCTTAGGTTCCATGCTGAACATACCTTAGAAGCTTCGTGGGATATGTATCTAGACCCCGTTGTTTTTGCTCCGCCAATGGGTTTTGACAACACAATCTATTTTGATGTCTGTTACTCAGGACCCCATAACAAAGCTGAAAAAGCTTTTGAGCCATTAAGAAAAGCTGGGAAAATTTTGAAGGATGAAATTAAAGCAGAAGATTATATAGAAATTCAAAAAAGCGGAGATGATGATGATCCTAGAGGACGATCACAGTATCTTAAAGGTGGGTTTACAATCAATGTCACCTCTGGACTCATTGATGCAATAGTTGACAATTTAGAGCCGCATCCAGAGCGAGGCAGTATGGCCTTTTTCCAGCATAATGGAGGAAAAATTAATACGGTCCCAGCCGATGCTACAGCCTTTCCGCATCGCTATGCAGAACATAACCTAGTTACTGGTTCATTTTGGAAGCAAGGGGTTGATATAGAACCTCATATTAATTGGTCGAGGAGATATTGGAAAAAAGTAGCTCCCTACACTGATGGTTTTTATATCAATGACGAATTTATGGAAACCCAACAGGAAGTGAATTTAAATTTTTTGGGTAACTACGAACGTTTAGTGGAAATAAAAAATAAATATGATCC
>CAYFHW010000190.1:0-1896 GCA_964343095.1 uncultured Anaerolineaceae bacterium
GCTCTAGCAGTTTGCTGGTGGACGTCTAGGTCGTGTGATTAAATCACCAGATATGCCTGTAGTACATCCTGTACTTGCCTCTTCTGGACGGGGAGTTCGACTCTCCCCCATCTCCACCAATCTAAGGATTTAATGTGTCATGGATTTTTTTAGCCCTACTCTCTTCCGCAGTTTCAGCTGTAGTCAGTGTTCTTGATAAAACGATAATCTATCGCTACGCAACAACTCCGAAAACTTTGCCGCTGTTAATAGGGATTAACCAGTCTTCAATAGGGCTGCTTATGCTTTTATTTTTAGAAGTGCCGGATGCGGCTGAACCAAAATTAATTTCTGGAGCACTAATTTCTGGAGCTCTCTTTGGTCTAGGTGCCCAGTTTTTGATGAGAGTTTTATATACAGAGGAAGTATCCAGGGTTGTTCCTGTTTTCCAAAGTGCCCCAATTTTTACTGCTTTTCTGGCACTGTTTTTGCTTAATGAAAACTTAACCCTAGTAGAATGGGTGGCTATTTTTTCAGTTGTACTAGCAGCAATTGCACTTTCCGTAAAAATAGAACCAGGCCAAAAAACTTTAACTCTAAATCGTTCCTTTTTTTTACTTCTGACAGGAAGCGCAATTTATGGATCTTCTTATATTCTAGGTAAAGTAGCCGTAGATAATTTACCTTTGCTATATACACATGCTTTAAGGTCAATCTCGTTAGGTTTTGTCTTTTTAGTGTTTAACGCGCGTCCAGCTCCATGGAAGGAGGTAAAAGGGTTTTTCACAGGTAGAAGCCCGGCTTTGATTTTCGTTGGCCTGAATGAGTTAATAATTGCTAGTATTGGTCTGGTTTTGCTGCTATGGGCTCTATCCCTTGGACCCGCTTCGGTAGTAGTCGCAGTATCCTCTACGCGTGCATTTTTCCTAGTGGTTTATAGCTCGATTTTGGCTTTAATATGGAATGGTGCATTGGGAGAAAATATTACTAGGGTGTCGTTGATTACTAAACTGACGTCTACTTTGGTAATAGTGATAGGAACCGCAACACTGGCATTAATAAACTGAATTAAACACCCTCTAAACACTCTAATGTAAATTGTAGGGTGCGAGTAGTGAATGCGATCATGTTCTCCTCCCTTCCCTTCAATCCAGAGTCAAAGCGTTCAGTCTTTTCCAAGGGTCCAGTAATTCCTATGATGGTATTTCCTGGTTCGCCACCAAACCTGCCTCCTGAAGCTCCAGCAAGTCCTGATTCAGCTATGCACCAAGTTGAGCCAATCTTGAGCCGCATAGAGTTAGCTAAAGATGAAATCATTTCTGGAGTGGTACCGCGATAATCTTTATACTCCTCTGAAGAAACACCTGCTAGAACGATTCTTGAGTTAAGAGTATATAAAACACCACCTCCAGCGTAATAACGTGAAGCACCTTCAACTGCTAGCAAGGATGCAGAAACCAAACCACCAGTTGTAGCTTCAGCTATCGCAATTGTTTCGTTTTTGGAGATGAGTGCAGAAGCGATTTTTTCTGCAAGTTGCTTATGTTCTATTTTAATTGACATACGAACCCTTATATAAAATGTTTACCAAAGATGGATTTAGTATTTAGACACGTTAATTTCCGTTAACTTACCTGTTACTAAATATATTACCCTTTCAGCTACATTAGTCGCTCTATCTGCTAATCTTTCAAGGTCATGCGCAGCCCAGAGCAAATAAGTAGCTCTACGGATGGTTGCTGGATCTTCTATCATAAAAACTAAAAGCTCTCGATAAACTTGATCGTATATCGCATCAATTTCATCATCCGCGGTGCAAACTTCTTTAGCTGCTTCTATGTCTCTTTTTACGAGTGCATCTAAACTTCTTCTGAGCATTCCTGTAGCTAGAAGAGCCATTCTTGGTATGTCAATTAG
>CAYFHW010000191.1:0-1886 GCA_964343095.1 uncultured Anaerolineaceae bacterium
AAATGTTAAACATTTTTGTTCCCTAGATACATAAGGTTTTTGGGGAAATCTTATTTTAACTAATTATAGAGAAAAGCAAGGATTGAGATTGTATCCATGCATGAGATAACTGAATTGTGAAGATCTGCTCTCATAGCGCTAATTTGCCGAATCGATTGTGACTATCGCCACGGAAGGCAATTTAATCCTGCTTTGAATCTGGCTAAATCGCGGCGGATTCCTCATTTTCAAGTCAGGTAGCAGCATCTAGAGGATCATACTCAATGTTGTTGATTTTATGAGGATTATACTTGGGTCGAGCTATATTCAGACTATAATTATTTTGCTGGTCAAATAATTCGGCAACTTCGCTAAGTACAAAAGCAGGTAGAATGAAGTTTCTGGTTGCCAGGATAAAGATTTCCTTAAAAAAGGGATCTCATAAGGAAATCCTTAGGTTAAAAGCAAAGAAAATTAATCCCGTGGGGTATAACCTCACCTGCCATGATGAGAGTAAGTACTGGAATGATCCATATAGCCATAGTTGAAGACTCTGAAGACGAGAGTCATCAATATCGCGATTTGCTCGAAGCTGCTTGGGACGATGTAGCAGTCGACCAGCTCTTCAATGAAGATCAGGCTCGGACTATGTTCGATCGTAAAAAAATCGCAGGTGAGGCTTATGATTTAATTACCCTGGACTTAGATTTGAGCGGAGGTAATCCCGAGCTTGACAAAGACGGGGGTATTCGTTTGCTTACCGAAATGAGCCCAGATTTACGCTCCACAGTTATAGTCGTGTCTGGTCGAGAGCTTAGCTCTGAAGTAGAAGGTTTCATGCGCGCATTAAAAGTTGTAGATACGCTTTCAAAGCCACATTCGCCCGCTGATTATCTACGTGCAGTGCGCTTGGGATTGCAATTGCAGTCTAAATCACCAAGCAAACCCATCCTAGATGGCATGACGACTGAAATTGGTTCCTTGCGACTTTCACCTTTAACTGGTAGCTCAACCTGGAAAGGAAACGAAATTAAGTGCACATTAACTCAAATGCGATTGCTGGTAATACTTGCACAAAATTCTCCCACCCCGGTGGAGATCAGAAAACTTAAAGAAGCGCTACCAACCTTAAAACCGACGACAGAAGCTGTTGCGGTTCATATTGCAGAACTGAGAAAAGAATTCCGTCAATTTGTTTCAAGTGATTCCGTCTTACCAATCAAAACCAGGCCAGGAGGTGGCGGGTACAGTTGGCTTGAAAAATAAGAATAAAATAAGCGCCTGATAAATTGTTTATGAGTTCGAGTAAGTGAGAATTATCAAGCGTCTGTTAAAAACCGGAAAAAATAAGTTTGCTATGAAAAGCTATCTGCTCGGTCGTTTCCCTCGCCTTCGCGGAGTATTCATACTCCTCTTTATCCTATCTATTACACCTGCGTTTTTTGCGGCGTGGATGGCATTTCAACAAACAGAAGTGGAAGACCGTGACGCCAAAATTGATAACTTTCAACAATTGCTATTCGATGAAACCAACCCTATCGACATCGTCGATTTAAATTTGCATAGCGGACGCATACGAGCAGCGCGAGTTAGATCACAATCTATTTCATCACATGGCGCCAACACCAACGTACAGCCATCAGAAGATTGTTTTCAGCAATTTGGTGAGCTTCGAAACCCTAAGCGCTTTGAGATCTGTGTTGCTTATTTCGTTTCACCGGAACGAAACATCGATCACCTGTTCTTTTACATAGATTACTGTACGCAAGGATCGCATGGGAAAGATCCAGATGATGTGTTTACCTTAGCTTTAACCACTCCTGGCGGAAATAAGAGCTGGAGTCTGGATGTTGACCACCTTGGAATGACAGATATTAAGCGCCTGGGTACCAGGGGCGACTCAAGAG
>CAYFHW010000192.1:0-1879 GCA_964343095.1 uncultured Anaerolineaceae bacterium
CTCGTTCGTCGAGTGGGGGAATACTGAGAAGATTATCCAAAAAGTCCAATTGCACTGAGGTAACATATATTTCCTTTTTGGTTCAATCAAGGTCGTATCAGAGTGGGAATTAATCTGTTGGTTATTCAATTAAAATAACTAATTTATTGTTCAAAGAAGTAAGTTTGTGATCTTTGCCGTAGTCAGACAACGGTTGAACAGTAAATGATATTTGTTTCCACCCGTTTGGAGGGTTCTCAAGGTGAAATTCATGTTTACCAATTTTTTCTAGAATAATTTTAGATTCGTTGCTTTCTGAGCTTAAGGCTGTTTGGATTATTGGAGTTCCAGGAATTATTTCATCAATATTTTCGGCGGAAGCGTAGTTCATTAAGCCATTGTTAAATTTAAGTATTAATCGTTGAGCATCTTCTGGGATGTAAATATCGATTGCATTTTTATCATTCCCAGAAAAATTAAATACTACTTGGTAGGGTCCAAATCCACTTTTCATCGCCTTCTCAGATTCAAGATCAATATCAGGTATATTTAGTAATATTCTTTTAGGTTTATTGATAACTGATTGAGCAATATCAGCCCGTAAAGCAAACGGAACAGTAATTAAGCGTTCTCTTGGGCTTAACGTTTCTCCATTAACAGTTAATTCTAGCCAAGATTGTCCGCCAAGTGAAAGTGCTCCTCTTATTCCTTTTGAATAGTGATCGTATGATACGGAAATTCGTTGTCCTGCTTCCGGGGCTTTTGTGAGGTAGATGGCGGCAATAGTTCCGTTGTTTTTGTTTGCTGCAACCGCAAATTTGCTTCCGTCTGACGAACCTGATTCAGTCCAGGAATATTCACCGCCACTAATTTTAAGCCGCCCAAGCATTGGTTTATTTTTGACTGTGTAGTTAAAGATTTGATTTTTTCCATCTCCGTATCCGATGTCTTCAATACTAGTGGATACCGATTTTCCATTTTCACCAAAATTGAATGAATAATTACTATTGTTGATTGCTATTTCTCCTATTGTCTCTTCGTATATTTGTTTGCCTCCTGTCTTTGCATCAAAGATTTTTAGCGAGAAGTTGGCAGAGCCGGTGATGAATCGGCCTTCAGGTTTGCGATCCTTATAAATCAATTTACCTTGGTAATTTATCAATGACGTATTTTCTGCTATTCCGCTTGTAAGCAAGCAAATAGTAAATAATCCGGTTATAAGTTTTTTCATTATTTTTTTATTCTGAAATTAATCGGAAGAACACAGTTTCGTTGCCAATAATGGACGTTGTGAATTTGGCTTTGCCTCGAAAGTTTGTTTGTATATTTCCAGCTTCAGGTAGAATTTTCCAGTTTTCCATGTTATTTGAGAATTGCAGTTTGTAGTTCTCGAAAGCGTCACCAGTTATTTGAATCATTAAGTTTTTATTATCCGATTCTATTAGGCGTAATTCTGGTCTAAATGAATCCTTATTGGATGTTGTTAATCCCACTCGTCCTGTATTCTGTATGTCTCCACCAAAGCTTGGCCACGGAGAGTTGGTGTCAATTGGGCTTCCTCCTTGAATGATATTAATTTGTCCATTCTCTTCATCTTGAACACCAACGTAAATTCTTCCATCATCTATCAAACTAGGAGATGAGAAAGTGGCTATTTCATCACCATCTCCCTTAAGCTTAACTGACCAGAGTTTTTTCCCGATACGGTTGATCGAGTAGAAGCTGTTATCCCAAAGCGTAAAATAGATCGATCCATCTAATCCTAAGGCTGCTGTGGATGAGCGCTGCCAGTTGTTTTTGATCTTGTAGGTCCACTTAACATCACCTGTTTTGGTGTCCAGCGCGTAGAAGAAACCGTTGTCCGCACCAAAGTAAACAGTTCCATCAGCACGAATCACCG
>CAYFHW010000193.1:0-1860 GCA_964343095.1 uncultured Anaerolineaceae bacterium
TAAAAAGCATGAAGTAAACCTTCTTCATCACGAACGATAACCACTGGGGTATGTAAATAATCCCAAAGCTGGTACGAACCGGGCTCTGGAAGCTCTTCCTGACGGGTTGCATAAAGCCAAACCTTCGTCCAGAGATGCTTCATCTCGAGATCAAAAAACCCCTCCTCTCGATAGCGGCCTGCTGGAATATCAGGAAATTTTGGAAATCCTTCAGGAGGTCCTTCACGCGAAAACTCATAACGGATTTCATCTTTAAGCCTTTCAACAAGTGTCTCTTTCATATCAACCTCCGACTAATGCATTGTAACGGTTGCCAAAAAAACCCAAAAGGCTCACTTCACACAACTGCTTTTTTCTCCTCGATCCAATCATCTACCCGCTTCCACTGATCATACAACCAATCAATACGATCTTCATCGTTTTCAGGTATCTCCTCACGTGATACTCGCCATAGTCTAATATGCAATTCTTTTCTCATTAAACCACCGCGAGCAGCCTGTAAATACGTTCCGAGCTCAAGTCCTGTGTGTGCAAGAAAAATGACATCTGCTTCAGGGGAATTTTTGAGAAGGGCCAACGGTCCACCGGTACGAGGCAACAATACATTTCTAAATGACTCAGCTCTTTCGGCAAGAGCTTTATTATTATTTTTTCGGAATCGATTAATAATCTGACTTCTTTTTCTTTCATTAAAAAGAGTGCCCTCTGGAAAAAGCAAAACTACATCATGTGCTTCAAGATTTCGTCCAAGCGCTGCAACCTCCTTCAAGTGACGAGGACGTTTTTGGTCACCGACACGAATAAAAGCAGTCGGAATACGATGTGAAACTAAATCGATACTTGGATCTCGCAACAACCAACGATTAAGAGCAGTTCGTATATGTAAACGGTTCGGGTTCGAAACAAAAACTGAAGGAATAAGGTTATCTACAGGTGAAACATGACGACTAAACAAGAGTATAGGACCATCCTTAGTAGGGGGGATGCCTTCGACAAAAACACGTAGACCAAAAACCTTCACTGCTCCCCAAAAAAGGCAACTGGACCAAAATCGAATAAGCACATTGTTCAAAGACAGTGAAGTTTTGCTTCCCCCGATACAGAACATCCTGTCAATTAAGCAACCCACAATGGTCAGGATCTCGACCACTAAGTAAAACCAAGTAAGCAAAATTACTCTTGTCAAAGGCAAATTCTTCCGCTTACGTTGAATATCCCAAAAAGTAGTAGCTAGGAAAAGTACGGGAGCACCTATCGTTATGACTACAAATGCAAGTGAGAAGGATGGAATAGTTATTAGCCTTCTAAGCATCCAGAAATTAAAAGGACTGCGTGAATCCGCTTCTACCGGGAAAACAGGTGGTTTGGTGGTAGAATTTTCTTTAGGTAAAGAAACATCGCTACGTGCCATATCACTAGAGTACCCTGAGATGGACTAGAAAACAGCACAAAAATAACTAAGAAAAATTACGGAAATAAAAACTGTACATCTTCACTATCAAGAATTAAGGCTATGCCTTGTATCGATAGATCAAAGCGAGGAAATTGTAATATTAGAGTACGGGATTGTCCTGCTAAAAAAGTTAGGCCTGTTAGGGGAACGTTAGGATCGACAGGAAGTGCCTCAATTACCTCATCATCAGGAAACTTGATAGTGAAGTCAGTGTGAACAGGTTTCCAATCAGAAAATGCATCGATAGTCAGTTCTACTTCCAAAATTTCACCCACCACCGAAACTGTCTGAAGGGTGATCTCTGCATTTTCAGCCTCATAAGGTTGTCCAGGTTGAATAGGATTATCAGCAAAGTAACGATTTATCAACGGGGGTATTACAAAAAGTCCAACAATAAAACCTGCCAG
>CAYFHW010000194.1:0-1838 GCA_964343095.1 uncultured Anaerolineaceae bacterium
GTTGATTATGAACATATGGTCAAAATGGTTGGGGGATATGCGCAGCGAGTAGAGGAGCCGGAGCAACTACAAAGTGCAATAAAAAAGGCCCTTGCATCTGACACTATTTCACTTATTAATGTCTTAACAGATCCCGAAGGCAGAAGAAGTGGCTCGGCTTATCTCGGATAAGAAGAAACCTCCTTTCGTATTTGAAGATAGGAACGGTATAGTACCGACATGAATGAAACACAGAAACCAAGATTGCGTTTAGCAAGTGATGCGGAGCTACCAGAACATCTACGCTCAAGAGATGATTTAGTAACACGTGTGTTTGGACACAACGCTGAGCTATATGAAAAATGGATGGATTGGTACAGACCCTTAGTACGTGACGGAAGTGTTACTTCAAGACTTAAAGAGATCCTAAGGCTTCGAGTAGCTCAATTAAATACATGCGATTTCTGACAAGCTGCACGGCTTCCCCTGTCAGGGGAGGGCAACACGCTAGAAGAAGAAACTGTAGCAAAAATAGACAGCTGGGGAGAACATGACTTCACAGAAGCTGAGAAAACTGCATTGCATTACACCGAAAGATTATTTGTTGATCACGCAAATATAGATAGCGAATTATTTGATGAGCTGCTATTGCATTTTAATGAAGAACAGATTGTAGAAATTGGGTGGGCTGTAGTTAGCTACCTCGGCTTTGGAAGATTAATTCATAGTTTTGGGCTAAAACCGAATTAATTCGTTCAATCAATTATTGCCCTATCATTGATAAGCAGAAATCACGTCTGGAATAGATTTCAAAGAGGAGCAACTATGGGAAAATCGATAACTACAGACTCAGGTCTACAATATGAGGTGCTAAACGAAGGCACAGGGGCAACTCCTGGACCAACCGATACAGTATCTGCACATTATCATGGCACTTTTGAAGATGGACGTGTCTTTGATAGTTCAGTAGAGCGTGGTACACCAATTGAATTACCCGTAAATGGAGTGATCTTAGGATGGCAAGAAGCACTACAGATGATGAAAGAGGGAGATAAATGGCGCCTGATTGTTCCTCCTGAGTTGGGTTATGGCAAAGAAGGTGTGGGCCCAATACCTGGTAATACAACTCTCATATTTGAGGTTGAACTCATCAAAGTTCTATAGGATTTCGGAGCAATCCCCATCCGAACCTCATTCAAAAATCTGAACAGTACCTTAAATGTTAGAAAATGGCGCCCCCGGCAGGAATCGAACCCACAACCCCCTGGTCCGAAGCCAGGTGCTCTATCCGTTGAGCTACGGAGGCAACTTGTCACAGCCGCTGTGGCAATTGTATGCCTGCACTGGAACGGAGCAACATCTGCAAGAAGAGTACACTAGATTTTAGAATGAGCTCACAAAAAGAAAAAACCTCGCCTTTTATGGCAAAAGCTATCGAAGCAGCTCTTAGTGCAAAAAGTATTACGAGCCCCAACCCTTGGGTAGGCGCCTTACTAGAGCATCAAGGGCAAATTATTAATGTCAGCTCTACTAAAAAATATGGTGCTGCACATGCTGAAGCCCAAACTCTTCAAGGGAAACACCTCTCCGGAGGAACGTTATATACAACTCTTGAACCATGTGTTGCTTTCGAAGGAAAACGCACAGAACCGTGTACCCAAATTATTATTGAATCTGGTGTTAAAAAAGTTGTTATAGGAATTGAAGATCCTGACCCAAGAGTAAAAGGTAGAGGAATTATCCAGCTACGAGAAGCTGGTATAGAAGTCCAAATCGGTGATGGTGCTGATGAGATAACTCGCCTTCTTCGGCCATATATCAAGCATCGACAGACAGGATTGCCTTACGTAATTGCAAAA
>CAYFHW010000195.1:0-1816 GCA_964343095.1 uncultured Anaerolineaceae bacterium
TATGGCATTAGGTGCGGGACTTTCATTTAATGTATCTGCTAAAGCGCTTGGTATACCAATACCACTTATTCCCCAACTCCCAATTTTTCCTCTTTGTACGAGATTTTCAAAGGCTGGCCTAACCTCTTGAACAAATTGTGCTCGGGGGGTTCCTTTTACCGCACCTTCGTACGTATCTGGAATTATCATTCCATGGAGAAAAAACAGGTCTATTTTTTCTAATTGAAGTCGTTTCAAACTTTCATCAAGTGAAGACTCGAGTCTAGCTAAAACCTCTCCTTCCGGCACTTTTCCAAGATGGTGTTTTGTGGAGATTCTGACATTATCCGGCAACCTTCCCTTGAATGTTTCTCCGACCACAGTCTCCGCCTCTCCCTGTCCGTAGCTAGGTGCTACATCTAAAAAATCAATCCCATTGTCAATTGCTTTGTGAACAGTACGAATTGATTCTTCTCTTGTGGTTTCACCCCATACTTGCCCTATACCTCCACCACCAAGTGTGAGTGAACTAACTGAACCGAGTTTTCCAAATTTGCGTTGCTGCATTTTAGGCTCCTTGCGTAGCATTTTTAGCTAATTTCAGACTTGTTATGATACGTTTGCCGATTTGCGGTTTGGGATCTGTCTCAAATGTCATAATGGCTAGTCCGTCAATATACGGACTTGTAGCAAGATCCAATACAGTTTCATCAAAAACTTTCCAAGCCTCATTTTCTCCTGCATTTATCCTATTCTCTAAATTAGGCTGTTCGGGGATCTTTAGCCGTTCTGTAATGCGGGTTAGTTGATCCCCTCGAATAAGTGGCATCGCCATTGCAATGATTAACGTGTCTGGATAAGTTGACTTTAGCCTTTCAGCTTCTTTTTGTAGTTTTCTACTTTCGAGAACTGGTTGCGTCCATATACATGTGGCGCCGGCTGCTATTTTTCTAGATAGAATGTCGTATTTATTTGATTTTTCTTGGTATTGATCAAATGCAGTTGCAATCAGAGAAGGCGATAGTTTTTCACGCAGAAGTGTTATCGTTTCGTGCACCTTTAGGTCCCCTTTAGAAGTGTTATCTCCTAATAAGCAGAGGATATTTTCTAGCCCAACTGCTTGTGCATTTTCAATTTCAGTTTGGATTGTTTCCCGACTTTTCCCCCCGACAGTTAAATGCCAGATCGGTTCAATGTGGCTTTTCTGGAGTTCTAGAGCAGCTGCAAGACTTGATTGCCGGTTCGGCCGATGAATAATATTTACTGCTGAGCTAACATCTTCTAGCAACGATGCGCGTCGTAATAGCACTGTGGGCTTAGATATTTTGGGTGGGGTAATTTCCAAAGTGATTGGGAAATTACCATCCCATAGGTCTTTTGCGAATGTCATTGTTATCAGTTTATGGGCTATTGCGAACAGCTGCTTTCCCTTCTGAAGCAGTTATGAAAGATCCCAGCATACAAATATGACCTGTTTTTCCTGCGAGGTCGCGAGCTTTTTGAAGCCCTTCAGAGACATTTTTTGAAGAGATGATTGGTGTATTAATTTCTCCGAGTCGTGCTTCTAACTCTTTTGCAGTTAGTGCTCTCCTACTTGGGAGTGAGCAGCAAATAATTGTTTGGCCAATCTTTTCAAGAGCTACGCTTATACCCTGAATATCCTTGTCTGCCATGATACCGATTACAAATTGCCATTTTACATCTCCAAATTCTTCTTGGAGCGTGCGTATTAAAGCACGCACAGCAGCAGGATTATGTGCGGCATCAATGATAGTCGTTGGTTGTGAAGAAACTAATTCAATCCTTCCTCTCGGCTGTGCTTTGTGAATACCTTCTT
>CAYFHW010000196.1:0-1813 GCA_964343095.1 uncultured Anaerolineaceae bacterium
ACAACTATCTGTTCACAACAATGACTCACAATCCTCAGCCATTGCACCTTGATGTAGAATTTGCCAAAACTACTCAACATGGACAAATAATAGTAAACAGCCTTTTTACTTTGGGGTTAGTCATTGGTTTGTCTGTAGGCGATACGACATTAGGCACTACCATTGGAAATTTAGGTATGGATAAAACTGAGTTTCCTAATCCTGTGTTTATTGGCGATACCGTCCGAGTGAATACAAAAATTATTGATAAGCGTGAATCTAAATCAAAGCCTGATCGTGGCATAGTGTGGTTTCAACACACTGGTATTAATCAACGAGGTGAGATTGTTTGCGAATGTTTGCGTAAGGGAATGATGCTACGAAAAGTCAGTTAATTCCAAATCTTAATTGAATCAACGCTAAAAAGAGGACAATTGTGACCAGAGCACCATCTAAAGGGCAAAAAGGGCCAAGACGATCGCTGCATTTTGTACCGGGTGGAAACGATCGCATGTTTGAAAAAGCGCTCACCTTAAGTGCTGATTCTTTAATTTTGGATCTGGAAGACTCTGTCACGCCAGGAAATAAAATCGCCGCCCGAGAGCATGTTTGTAAATGGATTAAAGAAACAGATTTTGGTGATCAAGAATGCCTAGTGCGAATAAATCCGCAAGATACTACCTGGGGTATAGATGACCTTAGAGCGATCATGGAGGTGCTGCCTGATGGTTTTGTATTGCCAAAAGTAGCATCTCAACAAGATGTAGATTACATAGATGGAGTTATAACTGAGTTGGAACAGCAACAAGGAGTAGAAGTGGGAGCAGTGTCTCTAATTCTAATTGGGACAGAAGTTCCGGCAGCCATATTTAATCTTCACGAAATGGCCCGCAATGAAAGGGTCGAAGGCATAACTTGGGGGGCGGAAGATCTCTCCGGGGCAATAGGTGCAAAAGCAAAACGAGACGCTCATGGAAACTATCTGGAAGTGTTTAGTTTTGTCCGCTCCACTTGTCTGTTGGCAGCAGTTGCGTGCAACGCACAACCTATAGATGCTGTTTACGTAGATATTAAGAATCCAGAAGGATTAGCCCACGAGTGCAAGACTGGCGCAGACATGGGCTTTACAGGGAAAATAACCATCCATCCATCGCAAATTGAAATAGTTAACCGTGCTTTTACACCAACTCAAGCTGAAATAGATGAGGCTAATGAATTAATCGCAGCCTTCGAAGAAAATGAAAAAGCTGGAAGGATGGCTTTTACTTACAGAGGCCAGATGGTAGATGTTCCTCATTTGCGGCGAGCTAGAGAAATTCTAGCAATTGTGGCGCAGATTTCAGATCAAGTGAGTTAAGTTATGGTTACGGAATAGTTCATGGACTTTACAGAATCAGAAGAACAAAAGCTCATAAGGGAATCAATAAGAAAGCTCTGTTCCGGCTTTCCTGATGAATATTGGGAACAACATGACCGAGAAGGCAAATTCCCTGATGAGTATTTCAATGTTATGGCCGAAGCTGGCTGGCTCGGAATCGCTATTCCTGAGCAGTATGGAGGAGCAGGTAAAGGTCTGCAGGAAGCCGCGATTATATTAGAAGAAGTCGCTGCGTCTGGCGCAGCAATGAATGGGGCAACCCCAATCCATCTTTCAATATTCGGCATGCATCCGGTGGTTAAATACGGCTCAGATGAGGTGCGTGAAAAATATTTGCCAGCAGTTGCAGAAGGCAAGCTTCACGTTGCTTTTGGTGTTACCGAACCCAATGCTGGCAGCGATACAACTTCAATAGAAACTTTTGCGCGCCTCGAAGGTGATCATTACATCGTTCGT
>CAYFHW010000197.1:0-1798 GCA_964343095.1 uncultured Anaerolineaceae bacterium
ATTTAACAAATAATAAGGTCAACAATCCAAGAATTAAACTGCAAAAAGATGACGGTAAAGAGTCATGATAGAGAGCTCGTCTGAAACTCAAATGAAAATTGAACCTGCTCAAATAAAGGTAGACCCCAGCCAGGCAGAACCGGATTCACAGATCCTACCAACACAGGAGGTTAGCCCAAAGAAACACCGTCGTCTCGAAGATCTTTTGCGAAGTAATCCTCTTCCATCCTGGCGCGTGTTTGCCTGGCCCGTCATGGCATTGATTACCTTTGCCGTAGTATGGGCAAACTTTGCTTACCTCGATGAAGTAACAATTACCACAGGCGAAGTCGTACCACAGGGCAAAATAAAGGTGGTTCAACACCTTGAAGGAGGAATCATCGAGAAGCTATACGTCAAAGAAGGAGATACAATAAAGGTTGGACAAATTATCTTACAACTCGATCTGGCATCATCTGGTGCTAATGTTGGAGAGCTACAGGCCCGCTTAGATGGGGCAATTATCATGCGCGCTCGCTTAAAGGCTGAAGCTGAAGGCTTAAAGCTGCAATTCCCAGACGCAGAAAGTAAAAGGCAACCTTCCATTATTAAAGCCCAACGACAAACATACAAAGCCCGAAAACGAGAATTCTCATCAACGCTTCAAGTATTGCGGGAACAGGTAAAACAACGAAAGCTTGAAGTCAAAGAATTGCTTGCTCGCCAAAAAGCCGTTAAGCGGAATTATACTCTTGCTAGAGAGCGCCTGAAAATGTCCACGTCCCTTCTAGCAGAGGGGCTTACCGCTAAGATGGAGCATCTTCAGCTTGAAGCAGAGGTAGAAAGTCTAGAAGGCGAGATGAAAAGCCTTCGCCCATCCATTCCAAAAGCAAGAGCTGCCGTAGAGGAGGCACGTCAGCGTCTTCAGGAAGCAGAAATCCGTTTTCGTCGGGAAGCTAAGGAGCAGCTCTCAAAGATAGAACAAGAAATATCTCTTACCTATGAGCTTGTAGGAAAAGCCACAGAGCAAGGAGTTCGTACGGAAATAAAAAGCCCTATTGATGGTGTGATAAAAAATATGCGCTATAACGCAATTGGGAATGTTGTAAAACCGGGCGAGCCAATTATGGAAATTGTCCCTACAGGAGAGCAGCTTGTCGTCGAATCAAAGCTCAATCCGGTAGATCGCGGATATGTAAACGTTGGACAGAAGGCGGTTGTCAAAATATCCACCTATGACTATGCACGCTATGGAGGATTAGATGCAAAGGTTGTGCGGGTTGCGCCAGATGCTAGCACTGATGAAAGTGGAGTGCCTTTTTTTCGCGTAGTTGTTGAAACGGAAAAAAACTATCTTGGAGACAGCGAGGGACAACTGCCGATCACACCGGGAATGCAAGCAACGGCCGATATACATACTGGCCAGAAATCTGTAATGGATTATCTAATAAAACCAATTCTTAAGCTGCGCCACGAAGCATTTCGTGAGAGATAATGACTCTTCTGCTAACAACTGAATTGGCTTGCTGTATTGCCTGAACCAAAACACTTCAGAAACTTAATGCTACTCGCCTCCTTAATGCTACATACCTAATCATTTTGTTTTGTATCTTCATTTGACGTTGGAATAATTTTTCCTGTTTCCGAATCTTCCTTTTCTTCACCAGCACGATCTAACATTGCTTGAATACTATAGTTCTCTTCGCAACGCTCTTGCTGTTCCAGACTCATCCGCTGAAGTCGCATTTGAATACGCCTATTTGTCGCCTGGTTTTCCTTTATAGGCATGCCCTCCTCATCTCTATTGGGAACTTTGGGC
>CAYFHW010000198.1:0-1769 GCA_964343095.1 uncultured Anaerolineaceae bacterium
ATTATTTTCTCCGGATTGAATTGATATATAACATTCTCCATCATCTTGAACTAGTGAACCAAGGCAATAACCTCCGTTCGAACAGTCTCCATCGTTGTCTGGGCTTGACGGTGGAAGGCCTGTCACTTCCCACTGAGCGGGAAGCAAGCCGCCCTCACTATCCCTACAACCCTCACACCCTTCAGAAACTACTGCGTGAGCAAACACCTTTAAAAAATCTTCATCATTAAAAGTTGCAGCCAAATCCAATCGCCCAGCCGATTCATTTCTAGTAACGGATAAGGATTCCGCGCATTCGTTTAGCTCCCAACATACAACTGCAGGATCACCAACTGCTGAAGAATTTTCGTAAAGGGCCCAATTCGCGCAGGCATCGTTTGCTGATTGGTATGGCTGTGCCTTAGCGTAGAAAGTGGTGACTGCATTCGGCGGATCAGAATTAGGATCTTCACCAGAACACTTGTGACATACCTTCATAATGACTTCATATTCAGCCTTTGCTTTTTGAGCTAAGAAATCCATCAAATCGGTATTGTCCAAGAAATCCTGTATATAACATTTTCTTTCAGACAATAATCCTCTTACTTTTAATGAGCCTTTAATTGAAATTCTTGTTATCTGCGTTATCTCATCGGTAGAAACCTCAACAGTATAATCAAAATAATGTCTACTTTCATCACCATTTTCATCAACGAATAATGGATTTGTATCAAATCTTGCTTTTACATTTATTTCTTTATTTTCTATGCTTTCATCAAGGTTGTATGACACTGGTATTCTTTGGAGCATGGGGTGTTCTGCGTCTGAACCATCCATTCCAGATATTTCCTTAGCTTTTTCATACAAACCTTTTTTGCCAGTAGGGACGACAACATCGTCATTTTTGATAACGGCGTCTCTTAATTCTTCCATGGTGGTTTTTTTTCCACCCTTAATTATTCCATTTATTGTTACATTTCTAAAGTCGTCATTAAGGGACTGACTCATCTCAACTGAGTATTTTGCAACAGCTTTTAATCCCTCAACAGCATTATCTTCGTCAAGGTAAGCGATAAATGTTTCTGTAACGCCATACTCACCCTGCATTCTGTTTATTTTTTCGTTTTGACTTAACAGAACTAGGTATAGTTTTCCTGCTCCAGCGCCACAGTCCCAAGCTGTTACAGCGCCCTCAGCCGACCCATGCCTTTCCAATCTGGAGTTAACCCAAGTAATAGCATTATCTAAACCATTTTCTAGTTGTCCGGGATTTGTGCCAAACTGCCCCTGAGTATAATCCACGCCCCTTGCTGAAACAGTATGTGTTACAGACATGGAACCATCTTCGCCTTCTGTTAGTTGAAATTCGTCTGTCGGTTCAACTATTCCTTGAGCTGTAAAGAAGTCCTGCTCGTAACACCTTAGTCTAATTACGAAATCTAAAAAAGAATGATATCCAGACTCAGGAAATTCAACGCTTTCCACAACGGTGTTGGGAAAAGACATCTTGTTTGGTGGAGCTTCAGAATCTTCGAACTCAAAAGTTTTTAAGTTCTTGCTAAAAACGCTAATGATTCCATCCCTAGCGGTTTCTAAAGCTTGAATTCCTATTGGATAATTAGCAACGTTTCCCCAACCCCCTCCACCTAAGCACTTTGATTGGTCCGGTTCAGCAACAGAATTATTGTTGGCTGGATCGATTGCCTTACAAAAAATTGTCGCAGTTGCCACATCAGGAGCCAAAACGTATTGTCCGTTTGGTTGACATAAGAAACATCCAGTATTTAACC
>CAYFHW010000199.1:0-1766 GCA_964343095.1 uncultured Anaerolineaceae bacterium
CACAAGTGAGGAAAAAGATTTATACAGGCAGCTCCAAAGCATGGAAGAAATATGAAAAATATTTGGAACCATTGAGTAAAAAACTGACTTTTTAGTTAATTGGAATTTGCATGTGGTTGTTGAGCAATGAAGTCCCGCAATGAAAAAAAATAAGCGAAAAATAAAAAAGTATAAATCTGGGAAGCCAGCTGACGCAGATAGTTCTATTGTGATGTCACTATATAATTCTGGGGACTATGCTGGTATGGAAAAAGCTGCCCGGAATTTATTAAAAAAGCACGCTCATTCTGCAGATTTAAATAACCTGCTAGGTGTTTCACTTCACAATCAAAATAACTTTGTTGATGCACTGAAATATTACGATATTGCCTTAGAGATTAAGCCAGAATTTGCAGGGGTTTATGGGAACAAAGCCTTGGCTCTATCTGCATCAGGCAGAGTCGATGAAGCACTTAATATCTACAACCAGGCATTAGATTTAGAGCCGAATGATTTGGACCTTTTGAATAATAGAGGAGCCCTTTATCAAAAACTTGGGAATTATGATTTGGCAATGGGGGACTTCAATAAAGTGCTTTCATTGAATTCAAGTTTTGTAAACACGTTAAAAAATAGAGCAATAATTTTAAAATATGTAGGAGAAATTGATCAATGTATTAGCGATTTGTCTAAAGTATTGTCACTGAGCCCAGAAGATGCTGAGGCTTACCGCTCATTAACCCAAGTAAAGAAGTACAAAAAAGACGATCCAATAATCCAGGTGATGGAAAACATGCTCGCTGATGAAAAAATGAGTGGGCAAAATCGAATGCACCTGTCATTCGCTTTAGCTAAGGTGTATGAAGACCTAAGTGACTTTTCACAAAGCTTTAGAAACCTTGAAAAAGGCAACGAACTTAGGAAGCGAGGGTTGGGTTATAGCATTGATGAGGAGAGAAAGCGCTTCAACCTTATAAGACATATATTCAGTAACGCTAATCCGAAATACGAGGGCCCAAAATTCCCATTTACTCCGATCTTTATCGTTGGCATGCCAAGATCTGGAACCAGTTTAGTTGAACAAATACTTGCAAGTCATACGAAAGTCTATGGTGCTGGAGAGCTTGGAGCATTGGGTAGTCTTGTCGCCCCGATCCTGAGGCGGCTCGATGGCGATGGCTCCGCGCTATTACCCGAGGAGTTATCTAGCGTTCGTGCGGGCTACTCAAAAGCCATTGAGTTGCTCGATGTTACTGAGAAAGTGGTCACAGACAAGATGCCGCATAACCATAAGCTTATCGGTGCTATTTTATCGGCTATGCCAGAGGCAAAAGTCATTAACTTGAATAGAGACATGAGAGCCGTTGGTTGGTCTATATACAAAAACTTTTTTTCCGACAATTCTCTAAATAATGGATTCGCCTATGACCAAAATGATGTTGCCGAATACAGTAAACTTTATGCGGATTTGATGGAGTTTTGGCGTACAAAATACCCTGGTGATATTTATGAACTGAACTATGAGGATCTCACTACAAACCAGGAAACTGAAACGCGGCGACTACTTAAATTTTGTGACTTAGAATGGGAAGACAGCTGTTTGGATTTTCATAAAACTGAGAGAGCCGTAGACACAGCGAGCGCCACCCAGGTACGTAGGAAAATGTACCAAGGCAGCTCAGAAGCCTGGAGAGATTATGAATTGTATCTTCAGCCCATGCTTAAAGGTCTTCGCAATCCCACTGGAAGTATTACTGATAATCTTATTAAGGCCTATCAGTCCGGTG
>CAYFHW010000200.1:0-1757 GCA_964343095.1 uncultured Anaerolineaceae bacterium
CTTTTTCTTGATACAGCCACTCATCAAATGCCAATTTGATTGGAGAATTTGGATTCAGCGGAAACGGCGCAGCTGGTTTTGAGCTTGATAGGTATGACCCTTTTCTGGGTTCGCCAGAAAATGCGACAGTTGTAGCTTCTTCTGAAAACCACAATTCCACATTTGTGCTTGTTCCTGAGGAACAACTTACTCACCTTACCAATTTACCAGGAGTGAAAAACGAAGAGTTAATTAGAGCGGACATGCTGTACTTTGAAAACTCTGCTGGTGGTGCGGTTTTCTCAACCGGTTCAATAACATTTTGTGGAAGTTTGCCTTTCAATAACTTTGACAACAATATCTCAAAACTATTATCGAATATTTTTAACCGCTTCTTGAGTGCAGAATGAAAACGAACTACCAAACAATAGAAGATAGGAGTTCGATATGAATTGGCACTACCTAATAATTTTTGTCCCTGCTTACCTTGGAACAATGTTTTTGTACGTGTTTTTTGATTCATTCATTATTATTGCCTTAGCTGCATTAGGTGTCTTCGTCTCCTGGTGGGTCAGAAAATATTTGATTAAAGCAAAAGACCAAGAGCAGGCAAAAGTTGAAACCCAATACTGGGTTGTGTGGCCTGCTGCAGGCTTGCTCTTAGCTATGCTTAGCATTTTGATATATGGGGTTTAATACACGAGCTATATTAGCTCTAAAACTAGGAATGCTATATGCCTGAAAGATTCTCAGAACATGCAATCAAAGCTTGGAAAGAAGATGGTGCTGTTGTAATCCCCGACTTCTTTTCCAGTGAAGAAGTCAAATCTGCTGTTGCTGATTTCAAGGCTCTGTATGGTCAGAAAGTCGGAGGGAATCCTTTAGTTAATACCAATCAAGATGAGCATAGATTTGCAGATGAACAGTTTTCTAATTTATTCTCGATTCCTGCCAATTGTTCACCCTCCTTGAATCTTTTAGGGGTGCATCCAGAGCTAATTAATTTTGCACAAAAAGCTCTGGATACTAATGACGTTAGGTTAGAGGCTGCGGCAACATGGGCAAAGTATGCTGGTGATGCTGATTTTAATCAGCCTTGGCATTGTGATTTCAGAAACCACACTTTGACCGTACCCTCTGAAGATAGCAAGTTAAATACCGTGAACTTTTTAATATATCTTACAGATGTTGGCGAAGAAGATGGTGCAACCCATTATGTTCTGAAAAGAGACAGCAATACAATCCCTGAAGCCATTAATTGGTTCATAAAAGACCCACATGATAAAAAACTGCAATCAAAATTAAGCGAATTTGAGAGATCTGCAGCTGGGCCAGCAGGAAGTATTTTTGCTTATAGCATTGATGTTTTTCATAGAGGCACAAATCTTACAAACGAAAAAGGCTACAGATATGCGATGACTGCTAGCTACAAAATTGCGACGAATGATTTAGTTGGGTTTACAGCTTGGCAGTACTCAGGAGAATCCCATCCATGGCATATTATTTTTAATAATGCTTCTCCTGAACAATTGCATTGCTTTGGGGTTCCCTTACCAGGTGATCCGTTTTGGACTAAACAAACGATAAAAAGCGCACAATTGCGCTACCCAAACTGGGATCTAAGTCCCTATTTGGGCAAATCTAATCAACAATCTTAGTAACCTTAAGAATATAAAAGTAGGGGCCTTCATTAAGGCCCCTACTTTTATATTCTTAACAAGCTTTTACCCTGCAGCAATCTCGTTACCAGGGACTGAATCTTTACTAAATGTCCCAGT
>CAYFHW010000201.1:0-1714 GCA_964343095.1 uncultured Anaerolineaceae bacterium
CGTTAAATTTGTCCATAGCCCCCACATCGACTAATTTCTTGTCGGTTATTCCATCTAAAGCAACTACATCGACTGCGTAACGAGTTCCGGATCTCACCAGTGCTCCTACTGGCACGACTATTACATTATCTTTAAATTCTGTTTCAATATTAATTGAGACTCTGGTGCCTGCTCTTACCAGTGAATCTATATCAGACTGTATAGACACTTCGACAGGATGCATGGCCCTGCCTGAACTCATAATGTACGGCGCGTTACTTTTAGTAACAACTCCATATAATGTCTTGTGAGAATTGGACAAAGGAGTAATGACAACTGATTGGCCCTCTTGCACAGTTACTAAGTCGATCTCGTCTAAATAAGCAAGGACGTGTAGGGAATTGGGAGTCACAACCCGGAGCGCATTAAAGTTTGCGCTGATCGTGTCACCCTTTGTGATTGCCACTCCCATTACTGTGCCGTTGAAAGGTGCATGAAGCACTAAGCCTCTGAGCTCTTGCTCAGCCTTATCAAGAGCTATTTTCGCATCTAGAATGGAAACTTCTTTCTTAAGGATTTTGGCTGAATCCGGAGGTGCCTCTAATTCGTCCAATGATTCCCTAAAACTGTATAGCTCGTTTGTCAAAGTCGTTACTTTCTTAGCGGCATTATTTAATTCCTTTGAGCGGTTAGTTAAAGCTTGGTTGTAGTCTAATTCAGCTTCCCTAAGGTCACTCCATGAGGATTGAAGATCACCTTCAATAGTATCCATGGCGAGCTGTCGATCTTGCGGGAATAACCGAGTCCAAGTATTTAATGGCTGGGGGTTATTTACGCTACGGAGTATCTCTTTAGGGTTTTGTAAGAGCTCGGATGTTGCAATCTCTAGGCCATAAAATTTACGAAATAAAAGCGAATGGCTTTCTTGTAAATCTTCAAATGACAATAGTGCATCTTCTACCAATTTTTCATTCGAGGGCTGAACTCTTTCGAGCTCCACTTTTGCTTGCTCTAATGCATTTTCTGCATCTCGAATACGCAAAGCTGCTATTTCAAGGTCGTACTCATCAGGTTCAATCAGCAATTCTGAAAGTTCTTCTTCCGCCAACTTTAACCTTTTCTGGGCTTTGAGCAGGTTTAATTCTTTAGATTCTGGCTGTAGTCTCGCCAAAACTTGACCTTCAGTAACAACGTCGCCTTCCTTTACTAATATTTCGGACACTTCTCCTGAAATACCAAACTGAAGATTTTGGTCTCGATCAAATACCAAATCCCCGGCCGCAGAAACCATAACTGAAACGTCACCTCGCTTGACCTCAGTGACGCTATCAAAAACTGGTTCAGGGGCACAAGAAATAGCAAAGGCTAATAACAGAAAGGCAGAAAAAACATTAAAGAGCAGTCTCGTTAGAAAGCGTAAATTTTTATATTCCAATTTTCCATGCCGCTGTTTTCGCATAAGGTGAAATTCTTTCCCCAAAATACAATCTAATACCATTTAACCCCACTCAAGTTACACAAGCGAAAATTAAAAATACACTGTAGACTCAACAGCTAATGAACAACCCTCTCCAAAATACTAACAGAAATAAAGTCCGATTTTATTATGGTTGGTTTATCGTGTTCGGTTATTTGCTTTCTGGCATAGCTGGTTCAGGAGCTATTCTCTGGGGATTTCAAGTTTTTGTTAATCCCATGGCAGAGGATTTAGGTTGGAGTAAAAGCACAATCTTCA
>CAYFHW010000202.1:0-1709 GCA_964343095.1 uncultured Anaerolineaceae bacterium
GGTTAACTAAAGCCGCGGGGAATTCGTTATGGAAATAACTTGGTTAGGGCGTAGTTCTTTTCGGTTGCAGAGTCGTGATGCAGACGTAATAACTGATCCTTTAGGACCAGAAAGTGGATATGGACCTGCGAAAAGTGAAGCAGATATCGTGACTTTATCGCGAAGGGATATTCCTAGCATTGGTTTTATTGATGGAGTTAAGGGTAATCCAAAGGTTTTAAATGCAGCGGGTGAATATGAGATTCAAGGCACCTTAGTAACAGCTACACCATGCCCTCTTCAGGAGGGTGGAAATACAATTGTTTTCACATTTGAGCTTGATGGTATGAAGGTTACGCATTTAGGACTTCCCGATCAGGTCCCTCCAGATGCTATTACTGAAGCGGTTGTTGATTCAGATGTTTTGTTGTTACCAGTGGGGGCAGGGGGTTCACTTGGCGCTAAGGAGGCATGGGATTATGCACAGAGAATGGAATGCAAGGTTGTTATTCCAATGAATTATAAAACGGAACGAGAGTGGGAGTTTTTGGAAACCGTAGATACTTTTTTGGCTGAGGCCGGGGCTCACCCTGAGGAGAAGCAAAAACTTTCATTGTTAAGAAGCAAACTACCAATCGATCTTTCTGTAGAATTGTTAAAACCCAGATAAATTATAAATTTAGAAGCAAAGCTTCTGTCTTTGCTGAGGTGAGATTACGCAAAGGATGAGTTCCTGGAGCCATGTCTTTCCATCTGGTAAGGCTTTTGTTTACTTGTGCGGCCATAGCAGTTTTATTTGGTGCTTCTAGGATAGGGCTTCCAGTCGGTGAGGCTATAATGCCGCCACTAGGCCATTTTCCGGCGGTATAAACACGATTTTCATCACTTCGGGCTTGGACGATTTTTGAATTCATTGGATGCTTATTAAAGGCTGACCAGAGGAGAAATTCTGCCCCTTCTAGAGTAAGAATTCTTGCAATTTCAGGGACTAATGCTTCATCACCACTTAAAATCCCAACATTTCCAATAGGGGTTGATATTACAGGCGCATTAGCGTTGCCGTTTGCTCCTTCCCTACCATGAGTGGCTTTATGAAGAGTTGTACCTTCTGCTGAAAGAAATACTGCAGTCTCATTTGATGTACATCCTTTATCTCGAACAGCGAAGGAAAGTGCTCCTCCTTCTTCTCGTACAAGTGTGGTTAGTTCTGGTAATGATGAATCCCATCCTTCCGGGGCCTGTAAACCCGCGATTAGAACAATGTCACAATCTTGTTGACGTAAGTTATAAAAACAACTTCGTAAAGTTTCAAAATCAAACCAGTTATCTTCTAATTCAGCGATACCAATTCGATGATTTTCCCTATCTGGGATGATGGGCTCTTCGGCCAAAATTTTTGCAGTGGACTTTTCCCATGTTGTGGCGAGTGTTCGATAGAGTTCTGGTTTTCTAGGAACTGGAATCTCTCTGCTTGCGCCCTCAAATCTGTGGGTTAACACCATATCTCCTTCGGTCGGTGCTGTTTTTACCTTTTCGCCGTCAGGATTAATTATGCAAGATCGTCCTGCGTATATGATGGTTTCATTTTCTGTTCCCCATTTGTCCGCAGCAGCTACCCACACACCATTTTCAAAAGCTCGAACAGGCATCAAATATTCACATTGAGGAGTATAGAGGTCGGCTACACTTGAGCCATGAGAAACCCATGCAGTGAGATCGACAATTAACTC
>CAYFHW010000203.1:0-1685 GCA_964343095.1 uncultured Anaerolineaceae bacterium
ATTTTTCATTTAAAAAAAGAACAGAGATCTTTCGCGGAGCCGTGTTACACCCCGTGGTGCAATGTTGAATTCACTTTCATACTTCAGCCGGTAAAGTCTCTCCATTGGGAGTATCTTCACAACACATTGGCACATGAGGCGCTCCATCTGGTGGGCGCTGATGACCTTTACAATATTAAGTCAGCTGTATCGTATGACACGAATGACATTATGAATGCCGGTTCGCGCTATCTAGAAGATAGCGTCGTTGGCGATCTTACTGCTTACGCTATCGGTTGGACTGATGTGCGACCTGAAACCCCATTTAAAGTGAATTGAATAGGAGACAACAGATGGAAGTAACTACTTTCGAACATACCCTTCACTTCTTGGTGCTTAACTTGGTGTATGCCCTAATTGCGTTGGTGGTCAGTTCAGTTGCGATCGTGCTGATAGATCGTTACTTGTTCCGTGGCATCGATTTCCTGGAGGAGATCAAGAAAGGGAATATTGCAGCGTCGATTTTCTACAGTACTACATTGCTTTTCGCCGGTCTGGTGGTTGCCACTGCGATTTCGTGATGTATTACCCACTCCTTCTGGGCAAGACGACGTGAGAGCGGTGTCAAAAAAGATCGTACGAGAATGCTCTATTAGGCCAGAAATGGCTTAAATCCGCCGTTTCTTAGACCTCAGAAAATGGCTTGTTTTCGCCGTTTTTTCTAATTGTCCGGTTTGGAGACTTAATAAAGTTAGTTGTTCCCCCCAAAGATTCGTCTCCAAAAGGAACTCCAGATCCCGCAATCAAAATTGTCCTGCTGGTCACTTGGGTGTGCACCGCTCTTTATCGAATTCTTCAGTCCTTGGCACCACACCTCATGACCCCACTGGGTTTGGTCGAAGAAAGGGGGATCGTATACAAACAGTTGATTGGTTTTGAGGTCATATAAAACATACCGATGGCTTCCCCGGCCAGAAGCCCCACAATTATTCTCAATCAATCCGATGGTCGTTTTTTCTGTGGAGAAAAACGAGAATGCATTGAAATCCTCAGCCTGTAAATCAGCCACATTATCTTCTGTGATTTCTAACAGTGATCTGGATTTAAGATGTCCATCAAAACCACCGTCCAGTGGTGCAAAAGGATCAAGAAGAATGAACAAAGCGCCGGTGAAGCAAAAGCCCGATGCATTCCTGGTGTAGTCATAATCACCAAACTGTAGTCTCAGCCCGTACGTTTCTCCGCCGAGTTTGCCATCCGGAACTTTGGATATCGTGATGAATGCGTTTTGACTGAGTTGGATCACACGATCAGCGCTTGCGTGTCCCAATGCCATCAGGAGTAGTAACCCGGCAACGTATTTCATCGAATCAATCCTAGCCCTTCCACTCGGTGACTGATGCGTCCTCACTATCAACTCAGTTTCCGCCCTCCGACATTTCAGTGGAACGATCCACGTCCCCGTTGAAAGCATTGGGCGTCCCACACACATAAAGGTAGCCACTCTGTTTGAAGGAATTGTAACTCTGCTCTTCCCTGTGTATTTCTAGGGGAATATAGTTTGGGTATGAAACGTCTTCTTCCAATTCTGTTGCTGGTGTTTTCTGTAGGGGTTGGTGCGGAGTTGGTCAAAGAGACGTCTTTGGAAAGCGGTTAGGGAGTCACTGACTCCTTTTAGGTGCGTAATCATCTTCGATGACGTTTAA
>CAYFHW010000204.1:0-1684 GCA_964343095.1 uncultured Anaerolineaceae bacterium
AGTTGACACAAAAACACCTGCCCTCGCTGCGACTATGCGAGTTGCAATATCTCTACTTGTTGGACTATTTCTCATGTTCCCATTAGACAGACTGTTTATTGATGACGGAACTTTGAACAGTGAATCTGGGGGGATTCTTAGCGACTGGGGTCCTTTGAGTCAAGGAATTAGGTCACTTCCGGAAAATCCGCATCTAGGTGCCGTTGGCTTGGCTGCTGCTTCTGCACTGGGAGCCTGGTTCGAAATGTTTTTCCTTGCGAATAGAACAAAGAGGAAAATGTCTCTAGAGATATCCCCCCACTCTCCAATGTTGAAGCTTTTACCTGCATCTATCACAGCTTTGCTTATAGCAACTATCGGACGGTTACTCCTGTCAGAAACCAACGAAATTGTCACTAATCTGGTATGTATACCTGCGGCAACTATCTCCTACATTGCTGTTTCGAAAAAGAGTCAAGTGCAGGAATCCTTGCGTCTGCTAGAAGGATTAAAACGACGAAAAAGTTCTAAAAACTAAGGAAGTATAACTAGGTCATCTGTGTGGATGACCTCATGAGAAGTTCCTTCTGGAAGTTGCGCCGTGTTCATACCAACGTTTGATTTAACGCTCTCTGAGGAATGCCGAACAATGCCTTTAGCAAAAATTTTTGACTTCTCATCAATAACCTCAACAGCATCACCGATATCAAAATCTCCAAAAATTTCCAGAACACCAGATGGCAATAAAGAAGCTCTCCCTTCCAAGGCTTTACGAGCGCCGTTATCAACCATTATTTGGCCACTGGAACCTACGGCAAAAGCGATCCATAGTTTTCGCGCAGCAAGTCTTTCATTTCTTGCATGCACGACAGTCCCAATTCCACTTTTTTCATTACAAGCATCTTGCAAAATGTTCTCTCGCGAAGCATCTGCGATTACAGTTCTCACACCTGACCAGCTAGCGATTTTAGCAGCAGCTAATTTTGAGGCCATTCCACCACTACCTATATTTGAACTAGTTCCCCCTGCAAACTTTTCCATTTCTTGATCCACTTCAATTATTTCTTCAATTAAGGAAGCGTCAAGGTGCATGCTTGGGTCAGCTGTAAAAAGACCTGAAGTATCCGTGAGTAAAACCAGTAAATCAGCCTCAACTAGATGTGCCACCAATGCAGCAATTCGATCATTGTCACCAAAACGAATTTCATCATCCGCAATCGCATCATTTTCATTGACCACGGGCACTACATCTAAATTAAGCAGAGTCGTCAAAGTGTTACGCGCATGCAAATACTGGGAACGGACAAAAAAATCTAGCGGCGCAAGCAAAACCTGCCCTGCCAACAGACCATGATTTGCAAGTTCTTCCCTGTAAGTACCTATAAGGGAACCTTGCCCTATAGCAGATATCGCTTGCAGCGTTGACGAATCACGGGGTTTGTTTTTTCCAGCTAAACCAAGGAAAGGCAACCCAGCGGCTATAGCTCCTGAAGTGACGATTACGACTCTATTTCCTGAGTTTTTTAAGGCTGCAACTTCAGTACAAATTTTTGCAACCGAATCTCGTGAGATAGCTCCCTCTTCATTTGTTATTGAAGAGGTACCCACCTTTACAACTACTGTTTTGTTAATCCTCTTCATATTCAAATTCTAGTTTTCCTATCTTTACAATTTCGCCTTTTTTCACCTTTGCGCGAGCTAAAGC
>CAYFHW010000205.1:0-1680 GCA_964343095.1 uncultured Anaerolineaceae bacterium
CTCTAGCAAACATCAAAACTGAGGACTCACGCTCTTTTAAGCGGGCGCATTCCCATTTTGTAGGCACTCTATGCAACTAGTAAATCTTGAGAATAAGCCATGTTTTTCAGCATATTCCAACGTCCAGCCTTATAATATGATCTTAACATCAGCATAGCATCCGCAGAGTCTTCATGCCAAAAAATACCAGGACCTTTGAGCCTTAAATTTAATACTCGCCTGATACCACTTTCTACTGCACCACTACCAATAGGTAATCCCTGTGACTTGAGATTGACATAATCCATATGAGGAAGGTGGTTTTTAAAATAATTGTGCTCACGTCTTAGCTTTGAGTTCTTTGTTCCCTTGCAAGCCAAGCCAACATCTATCATAAACTTTTCAAGCTTGCCCTCTAGTAAGCGCTTCTTTTGTTTGCGAACCCATTTTTCTTTTTCCTTTGCAGTCCACCGCTTCAGAGAAGCAAGAACAGATAGATGCTCAACTGCATGATAGTAATCTAGAACTAAAAGACAACGTGAAGCAGCTATACCAAGTTGACCAGCAATATTTTTTGCTCTCTCCCAAATCCATTTAGCACCATCAGAAACAAATACCAGCAAGTCCGATGCTTCAACATTCAGCTTCTTCAGATAAAATAACAATAGCGCAAAGGTTTCATCTGGACCGTTCATCGTTGCATCCATTATGGGTAGCATTGAACGCTCTTGTCGTCCTTCACTACCAACAACATAAATAATAAGTAACTTAGGCTCTCGCCAATCTGTTGAATACCGTGTTCGACCCTTTTTCGTTTTTTTACCACGCTTATTTTTTCTGATACGAATTCGGCCACCATCAGTGGATGCTGCAACAATCCTATCACTAAAATCATCAGGTTGTTCAAATTTATCTAATTCAACAGCTGACCGGGCTCTCTCGGCAAAGCGTTTCACAATAGTACGAATTGTTTTAACGTCTACCTTAAAGCCAAGGGCTTCATGTATTAACTGTACAGCCTCAGAAAACGAGCTGGCAGCTGTGGAAAATAAGCTGATTAGTGATTCCAAGCAGGGACTATAATGATTTGCTATCCCAATCAATAACAAACCAGGATAAAAGCCCCGGCGACCATGATATTTTTTTAATACTGATGTTTGATGATAATACGTTGCTGCTACTGGCACCATTGTGCCGCCAAACATCCGGATATTAACTATCCGCTCCCCCATGTTTTTCATTTTTTTTTGGTTGGGCTTTCACCAACTCTTTTTCTGTTTCTTTATTTTCAGTGCTTGATAAATGCTCCTGGAGTTTTATTCCAGAAATTGTGTCTGCTAATTCCTTGCTTACATTATGTACTTCTATTTCTAGAGCGTGGAAATCGGCTGCATTTGTAATTTTATCTTTACGGTGCCGGATCGCACTAAGTTGATCGATCAGTTCTTCAATCTTTTCATCCTTGTTGAGAGTTGCATTTGCTTTATCGGTCATCAGGGTACATCCTTGTCATTGTTCAAATCGTGAATAGTTTGTACTTTAATGGACAAATTTGCAATAGCAGTTACCTACAAAATGGGAATGCGCCCCCCAATCACCAAGGCGAACCATGTCATAAGAGGCTAGTTGAATACTGGCTACAAATCCTAAAATCGAATCTTTAAACACTAACAAAATGACTGCTGTTGCAGCACCTAGACC
>CAYFHW010000206.1:0-1669 GCA_964343095.1 uncultured Anaerolineaceae bacterium
GTCTTGTAATTTTGTTCTGATAGTTGTCGCCAGAACCTCAAGCAATTCCAAATAAGTCACAGACCAGGTGTCTTGCTCCCGGGAAATCTGCCTCTGGATATAGCTTTCTGTTTTTGGCGGTTGTGGGTCTAGTATTGCTCGTTGGAATGGGAAGAAATTATCCTCATCACTCGCTACTTTAGCGGGGTTAGGAACATCAATCATAATTATGGTGGCTGCATCAAGGGCATCAACTTCTGCTGGGTTCAGGTCACGTGATCGTAGTGCATCGAAAACCTGAACGATCCACCAAACAAATCCTGCTTGCTTATTGAACTCGAACTCATCGAACTGATTGCCACTAAACTGTTCTTGGATCTTTCCCATTACATCATTCGAAGGAAATTCCCCTTTTAGTTGTGGGCTAAATTTATCTTTTACCTCATCAGCAATAACAGCTTTATCTGCTGTGAGTTTTCCGAAGTATGTCAGCCAATGTTCAAGGAATTGTTTTCTACGCCGTCTGCGAAGGTCACGGTCCTTTATTTCTGTAGTTTTGAATCGTTGATCTTCAAAAGCTTTCGCAAGGCTCCGGTGTAAAGTTGGCGCATCAGACACGGGAAAATAAGTTGTCGCATACGAAAGCTTCGGCCCATCGTCCCTTGTCAGTTCAACGTTCCGATATCGTTTCCATTGCCAATCTGGGTCTATGCGTTCTGCCAACATCGTCCCCTATATTACGCACGCCTAAGCAAAGCTGCTGGCAATTCATCTAAGGCACTTGATACCAGGTGCCCATAAGATTCATCAGTTGTGGCAACTAGAGTGTGTCCTAAATATTTAGAGACATGATTCAGATTGAGTCTATTATCCATCTGATTAGATAGTAGATACCCACGCCTCCCAAGATAGCCCCGGGAATCTTGCTAGCGATTTGTTTAGGTGAATAATATTTACCGAAAAGTCTCATCTGCTTTCTGTTGTTCTTTCTGTATTGCTTGTTTCAATTCTGGCCTCCACTCATACAGCCACGCTGGTTCAGGCCCAGCGGCTTCCTCTGTCGCTTCTTCTTTCTTGTCCCGCTTGGGCTTATTCACGTTACGGATTTTAGCAGAAACACGGTTTCAGGAATGGGAGAATTACGCTAATTACGTTGATTACGTTGGTTTCTGAAAAGTTACGTGGAGTTTATAAAGACAGCAGTGCTTGTAGATAGCTTGCAAGCATTAATCCAGCACCGCCAAGCAAACCCAACCAACTCCAATATTTTTTGAGAGAGCAGTTGGCGTAAATTTGGCGCAAAACTCAAGCAGTCTCAAATCATGTAGAATCTATAAGTCTCCCTGATAGAGGCATAAAATTAGGCGGAGTTACTATGTCCCAGTGGATAGAAGATGAAAAAAAATACCTGTTTCAAAATTACGGACGCCAACCAATTGTACTAACTCGTGGGGAAGGGTCTTTTGTATGGGACGAGAATGAAAAACAATATTTAGACTTTCTTGGTGGTCTTGCAGTGACATCCTTAGGCCACACACACCCCGCAGTTACGGCAGCAATCGATGAACAGTCAAAAAAACTAGTTCATACTTCAAATCTTTACTACACAACTCCAATGATCACATTAGCAAAAAACCTTGTTCAACTATCAGGTTTAGACCGAGTCCTTTTCTGCAATTCCGGAGCAGAA
>CAYFHW010000207.1:0-1651 GCA_964343095.1 uncultured Anaerolineaceae bacterium
TAAAATAATTCGCAATCGATTTTGTATCAAGGTCCAATTCTAAATTTTTTCCTTCTATAAGCTCTGAAATTGATTTCCGATTAATTGTTGAGGCCCTTTCAAAGAATGGAAACATAACATCATCGCGGGCACACATTATCAAACTAGGGCAAGTTATTTGTTTATACAGCTCAATGTCAGAGTGTTGCCAAATAGCTTCATGAATTTGTTTTGCTGACTGATGCGCTCTTAGAGCATCGATTGTTTCTCGATGTTGCAGTTGTAGATCTTGTTTTGCCCCTAGTATTTCCCCTGTGAGATGCCAGACTTGTTTTAGATGAGAACCGTCATCTTTTGGGCCCCAATCAGAACTGATGTTCTTTTTCATTTCTTGTTTTTCTTCATTCGTAGCTAAAAACGCTCCCACCATAGTTAGAGACTTAGTTCTTTCGGGGTGATTATAGGCAATTTGTAAAGCCATCGAGGCTCCTGTGTGGTGACCAAAAAGATGAAATTCCTTCAATCCAATATCATTCATAACTTCAGTTAACCAAACGCAGTATTCATTAATAGAAGGATTGTGCTCAGGGTCAAAACTCTGCCCAAAACCTGGTGTGTCTATAGCAAACATATTCATCCCTTTGAGTTCATGCATGATGGACTCATACATTAGTGAAGAACTCGGTGTCTGGTGAAAGAAAACAACTGGTGTTCCGTCCCCTTCCATATATCTAAAATGACATTGCCCTCCCGATGTTTCAGCGTATCTTTTCTTTATGGTCTTATTCTTGGCCATAGTAATCCCCTGGCGATTTTACCCTTACGTAGAGAGCACCTAAGAAGATTAAAGCATGGGTAAAACATATCAACAGGAACGGCCCCTTAGGACCAAATGCATCAAATAATAATCCGCCTATAGAAGTGGCAACAAGTATACCGCAAGCACCAAAGAATGCGCTCACACCAATAACGCTTCCTCTCTCTCTGACAGGAGCTTCCTGACCAATTAAACTTCCCGTAGCAATCACGGTGCCGATAGCACTGGCAGAGATTAAGATAAAAATCGGGAGATAAGAATAATTGAGGGGCGTGTCCACAAAAATTATTGATCCGTAGGCTATTGCACCGAGCCCCATAGCAATCACCATGGCTGTGACTCTATTAATTCGATCGATCATTGAACCAAAAAGAAAGGCCCAAATAATACTTAAAAGGTTGGTTATCACAATCAGGGGTACAACTTGTTTGAAGGCTTCACCAGTTGTGATTCCAAGGTCAACAGCACTGGTTGCAGCCCAAAGAGAAATAAAAATCCCATTTACAGAGACATCAGCACGAGCCAAGAGTGTCGCTGCAAATGCTAGAGAGATTCTGGGGTTTTTCATGGATTTTATTGCCGTTGCAACAAGGTGTTTAAAAGTTGGTTTTTCATTCAGACTCTCAGGCGTTCCTCCTTTCAGACCAATTGCAAAGATGATTCCTGATAAAAATGCTGCGGCTGCAACAAACAACATGGTATAACGCCCAGCTGTGATAGGGTCATAGCCTAAGTTTGTCAATACCGTAGGGAGTCTTCCCAGAAAAGCAGCAAATAAGGCTACACCTAGAGCGTTTAGCACAGAATGTAAACTGACAAATTTACCCCTTGATTTTTCAGTTGGGTAATCATTTA
>CAYFHW010000208.1:0-1636 GCA_964343095.1 uncultured Anaerolineaceae bacterium
ATCTTTTCTTGATCCATTGGAATCTCGGTTAGCCATATATAAGAATCGATGGGTTTTAATTAGCCAATTCAACAAGTTCCGTTCGACGCTAAATGATCCAACGGCACTTCAAGTACAACTTGCACTAGGATAATCGTGAAGAGCAACAAATCAGAGAATCTCTATAACCTTGCCCTTGAACTAATGCCAGGGGGTGTTAATTCACCTGTACGTTCTTTTAGTGGGGTTGGCGGAACTCCTCCCTTCCTTTCAAAAGGCAATGGGGCGTACGTAACAGATGTAGATGGAAATGAATATTTAGACTTTCTGGGATCGTGGGGGCCATTGATATTGGGTCACGCACATCCATCAATTGTCAGTGCGCTTCAAAACGCAGTTTCTAACGGAACTTCATTTGGTGCTCCAACTGAGGGAGAAGTTGAACTAGCGAGCATGATCAAATCCTCCATTCCTTCTATGGAGATGCTACGCTTAGTTAGCTCTGGCACAGAAGCCACAATGAGTGCGATCAGGGTAGCACGGGCTTACACCAGCAGAGATAAAATCATCAAATTTAATGGTTGCTACCATGGTCACGTTGACAGCTTATTAGTAAAAGCAGGATCTGGAGCTATAACTCATGGTGCGCCTACAAGTTCGGGTGTACCAATATCACATGCTAAAGATACGTGTGTTGCTGAGTTCAATGAGATAGGGACTGTTGAGGCTATATTCCACCAATACCCAAACCAAATAGCAGCGGTAATTATCGAACCCATAGCAGGTAACATGGGTGTGGTGCCACCAGCCAATGGATTTTTAGAAGATCTAAGAGCTCTCACGAAACAGCACGACACATTGTTGATTTTTGATGAAGTCATCACTGGATTTCGCGTAGCAAATGGAGGCGCTCAATCCTTGTATAACATACACCCAGATTTAACTTGCTTAGGGAAAATTATTGGTGGAGGACTACCTGTAGGTGCGTATGGTGGTAGAGAAGAGATCATGCGCATGGTTTCCCCTTTGGGTAGTACGTATCAGGCAGGTACACTTTCAGGCAACCCTCTTGCTGTTTCTGCTGGAATTGCATGCCTTCAGGTTCTAAAGAATCAAAGTGTTTATGCAAATCTTGAGCATTTAGGCGCATTATTAGAAGGTGGGATTACTGAGGCTTCAAAGCAATCTGGAGTCGGTATTACAGTCAATCGAGTAGGCTCGATGCTTACAGCATTTTTTATTGATGGTCCTGTAACTTCTTGGGATCAAGTAGCTAAATCCGATGCGGGTTTATACGCAAACTTCTTTCACTCAATGCTGAAAAGAGGAATCTATCTGGCGCCTTCTCAATTTGAGGCCACATTTGTTTCTTCAGCACATACTGAATCAGATATTCAATCTGCAAGGGATACGGTGATAGAAGTACTAAAAGAAATTGCCTAAGGCGTAAATCCTAAAAGGGACACCAAAGGGTCCCTTTTAGGATTATGGTTTGCTAGGAAAAAATTCTGATGATAATAACGATCACCGCAGTGATCGCAACTCCAGATATCAAAGTTCCCTTTACTGTATCGAGCGGATTCTTCATAGCATGAGTCCTTTCTTAACTTTTTTTGACTAACCCCAAAGGCTCGGCAAATTCCTTGCTGCTACCATG
>CAYFHW010000209.1:0-1610 GCA_964343095.1 uncultured Anaerolineaceae bacterium
ACAAATAGGCCTCGGGTACACAACATATTATCAAGAACCGCAAAAGGTGATTTGTTGGTTAGTGGAGGTGCCAGTCTTGGGTGGGCAATTGGCGCAGCAGTTGGGGTTAAATTGGCTGCACCTGACAAAGATGTCATCGCCTTGGTTGGAGATGGAGCATTCGTTTATGGGGCGCCTACTTCCGCCATTTGGGCATCCGTAAAATACCAAACTCCATTTTTGACAATAATTTTCAATAATAGTGAACACTTCTCTACTCGAAGATCATTACAAAAGTTTTATCCTGATAGCGCAGCACACAGGATAAATAATTTCCCTGGGTTAGATATCTCTCCATCCCCTAACTATGCTGATTTAGCAAAAGCATCCGGAGCATACGGAGAAATAATAGAAAATCCCGGGGACATAAAGGCAGCCATAAGCCGAGGGCTTGCCCAAACTAGAAAAGGCGTGTCAGCCGTATTAGATGTTAGGCTCAAGAGGCCTTAGATCATATAGCTAAGTGCCTATCTTTATATGAGATACCATCTGGCTTAAATAAGATAAAACCGAAAAGGCTGTAGAAGCGCTGGTCCGTGGATTCTTGTCTGATGCTTTTCCTTCAATAAATAAACTCATTCGCCCAATAGAAGAGTCCAAGGTTACTTCATGCACGTTCACATCAATATTGGGATCAACAATTACTTCCATTTTCGTCTTATCAACGCCGACACCCGCTAAGCTGACTGCAACCGCTACATTAACATTGGCGGGGAACAATCTATATCCTTCAGCGACAGTCCCAGAAAATAGAGTGTAGGGTTCTCTAAGAGAATCCAAGTCTATTTGTGACGATTTTGCCCCTGGCGATCCTTTCAACGCACTTGGAGGTTTTCTATTAACTATTGTCACGTCTTTAATGTCACCAAAGGCCGCAGCTTTGATTCCATCCAAACCAGCAATAGCGCCAGATGGGATATGGATTCTTTTATTAGCTTCCTGAGCCAATTCTATTAATGACTTATTTTCAATCAACGCCCCAACACTTAAGATCATTACGTCTTTTTCATTGGCTAACGAAGACCGAACTATTTGATCAACAGTTGCCGCCCCAGATGCTTCTATTATTAAATCGCATTTGCCTATCCAGGAATTCAAATCACCTATTTCAACAGAGCGATTAAGTTCTCTAGAAAAAGTTTCTAGTTTATCTTTATTTCTTGCAGCAAGTGCAACGAGTTCAATACCAGGGATTGTGCCTTTATCCAATTCCAGCGCGACGGTACTCCCTATTGAACCAATGCCAACAATACCAACTTTCAATATCTACCTCTTCGGCCAAGCTCATATTTATAAGTAATAATCGGAGTATACTAAATACACCATTATTAATCCTATAACATTAGCTAGAGGCAACAAAAAATAAAAAGAGGTTGGTCATGGGAATAAAAGATTACATCAATCAATTACTTGCTGGTAGGTCTCTAAGTCAAAAACAAATGGTAGCCGCTGCTGAGTTAATAATGAGCGGATCTGCGACAAGCTCGCAGACAGCCTCATTCTTAGTAGCACTTCGAATGAAAGGGGAGACCTCAGAAGAAATATCTGGCTTAGCTATTGTCATGAGAGAA
>CAYFHW010000210.1:0-1601 GCA_964343095.1 uncultured Anaerolineaceae bacterium
GTTACAGGGGTCGCTACCTTGGTTGAATTCGATTATCCGAAAAAAAAGTAATAGCCTATTTATGAAGCACAAAATTTTCTCAATCCTCTTAGTTTCAGCTTCTGTTGCTGCTTGTGGCGAGTCAGTTTCTGATACTGTTGAGAGAAATCGATCAGAGATAGCTACAACTGAAATAGATTTCGCTCGAAGATCGGCAGAGGGAGAATCCCAAGCCACAGCCCGATGGTATTCCGCTACCCAAGTTTCTTTAGGCAAAGAAGTATTTGCGCAGAATTGTGCAGAGTGTCATGGGCCCAGAGCCGGTGGCATTGTAGAAGATTGGCGTCAGCGCTTAGATGACGGTAGTTTTCCACCTCCACCTCTGGATGGCTCGGCTCACGCTTGGCATCATCCTACCTCTATGCTTTTACAAGTAATTAATAATGGTGGGCAAGCTTATGGTGGAAACATGCCGCCGTTTGTCGATGTATTAGATTACGAACAAAAACTAGCAGCAATTGCCTATTTTCAGAATTTTTGGACTGATGAAATTTATTTACGATGGGAGCGGATGGGTGGTACGAACTAAGCTTTATTCCTTATTCCTGCTACTTGCTGTTGTACATTCTTCGTCAGCGCAGTTAACAGTGCCATCACAATGGCAATCTGAGCTTTATACTGAGCACGAATTAGTGGGCCAAATCTGGGATAGCAGTTTGGATACTTTTATATCTGTAGAAGAAGTAGCAAGCAGATCTCTCGCTGCCACTTATCTCATTCTGGGTGAGAAACATGACAATCCTGATCACCATGCTTTGCAGCTGGCGTTTGTAAATTTGCTAATTGATAACAATAAACTTATGCAGCTTGTATTTGAAATGATGAGTACGGATTCACAAACCTTACTGGATCAAATTCAACAGCAGCGATTTGATAACAGTAATGATTTAAAAACTTATTTGAATTGGGACGAGGAAGGTTGGCAGTGGGAATTTTATGGCCCCCTAATAGAAGCTGGATACGAAGCAGAAGTTGCACTAGCTGCGGGCAATATAACTAATGCAAGAATGAGTGAAGTGTATGGCTTCGAATCTTTACCAGCAGAGTTTGATGTATTAGATGAATCCACTATCGAACAACTTCACAAGGATATCGATGAAAGTCATTGTGGTTTGTTACCGGAGTCACAGTTCCCGGCCATGGTAAGAGTGCAGCAAGCTCGAGATTTTTCCATGGCTTCCAGAATGCAAGCGCAGGACACCAATTCTGCTGTTGTTTTGATCACTGGGAATTATCACGCCAGGCAAGATCTCGGTGTTCCTAACTATTTAGTCGCCCGCCATACAAATCTATCCATGGAGGACATCATTTCTATTGGATTTATGGAGGTACAACCAGGTGAAAATAACCCGGAATCCTATCTACAACAATATGGCGAAGTAGCCGCATACGACTATATCTGGTTTACACCCGTGGTCTCGGAAGAAGATTACTGCGCTTCCTTGCGACAATAGATGCTCAGGGATATCCAGTCATATGCATGTCCGTATGTTACGACTATTGACAAGAACTCACATTTTGAGAAGCAATGGAATCCCTTGTTTCCTAATTTCAGTGTAGGT
>CAYFHW010000211.1:0-1590 GCA_964343095.1 uncultured Anaerolineaceae bacterium
TAACTCTGCGCGAAAAAACATGTACACCTGATTAATGCTTGGCAGGTTGAAAAGGGTGTACAGGCTATTGCCAGTTACGATGATATTGGCACCGGATTCTTCCTTGGTCTCCCTGATTGCGCCATTGAGACTGGATTCTCCATTTTCCATGTAGCCAGCGGGTAAAGTCCACTTTCCAGCTCTCGGTTGAATGGCTCGCTTACAGAGCAAAACCTTTCCATCATGTATAGTTAAGGTTCCGACAACGTTCTTAGGATTTAGATAAAAAATAACGTCGCATTCATCGCAGCAATGGCGAGGTTTATCATCGCCTCCAGGAACTCGAACGACCAATGGCGCAGCACAATGATGGCAAAACTTCATAAGTACTCACCTAGCTCTATACCGAAATGTTTAATCCTAGGATCGTAACAAGTTATTTCTAGGTCAACTACTTCAGAGATCTGTGAAGCTAATTGATTTCTCTGTTTAGCCGCTACTATTAATTGTCTAATTTTCAAATCTGAGCCTACAAAGCGTCTAATATTTCTGGGTTGTTATAAAAATACAAAAACTGGCACCCATACACGTTTTTTCATTTTAGGTGAAACATTGGTTCTTGATAAGTTTCTACACTTCGCAAATAACAGGGAAAAAATAATGGAAGCAATAATTGTTCAAAAATCACCATATGCGATAGAAGTTGAAAGTGGCTCATCCTACTATTGGTGCTCTTGTGGAAAAAGCGCCAATCAACCCTTTTGCGATGGTTCGCATAAAGATTTAACATTTGTTCCAGTCAAATATGAAGCGAAAGATACCAAAACGGTTTACTTCTGTGGGTGCAAGCACTCGTCGAAAAAGCCATTTTGTGATGGGAGTCATTCAAAGTTATAAACAAAAGAGTATTGGCTAGGAGATTTAAGATTATCCGAGCCAATACCCATAAGCGTATTTATAAGGTTTAATTAAAAAGAAGATTAAGAAATGTCAAAGCGGTCCAGGTTCATTACTTTATTCCAGGCTGCAATAAAATCTTTCTCAAATTTATCTTTTGAATCATCAGCCCCATAAACTTCACAGATAGCTCGAAGCTGAGAATTAGATCCAAATACAAGATCTACTCTTGAGGCTGTTCTAACTTTTTCGCCTGTAGAACGATTCGTTGCCTCGTAGGCATTACTACCTATGGCTTCCCAAGTTACGCTCATATCGAGCAGATTAACAAAAAAGTCGTTGGTTAATTTATCTTGCGTATCAGTGAAGACACCATGACCATTGGAACTGATACCTAACCCTCTCAGGCCTCCTACCAAAACTGTCATTTCTGATGCTGTTAGCCCTAGTAGTTGGGCTTTATCAAGCATCATCTCTTCGGGGCTTACTGAAAACTGGGCCTTTTGATAATTACGGAAACCATCAGCAACCGGTTCTAGAACGTCAAATGACTCTGCATCTGTTTGCTCTTGTGAGGCATCTCCGCGCCCGGCAGTAAATGGAACTTTTGCTCCGGTTGCTTGCTCAATACCAACATTGCCGGCAAGAACAATTACATCTGCAATGGATACTCCTGCGTCAGCCGCTATTCCTTCGAGTACGCCCAAGACGCGG
>CAYFHW010000212.1:0-1579 GCA_964343095.1 uncultured Anaerolineaceae bacterium
AGTACAAACACTATTTAGCGTGGACCGTGAATTGGCTGATCATCAATTACAACGTTTAAATCAACACAGAGAAAAACGTGATGCCGAAATAGTTCGTGAAACGCTAACAGCTCTACGAGTAGCATGCGAAGGTGAAGAAAACCTAATGCCAGCATTACTTAATGCTGTCCGAGCTTACGCAACGCTTGGAGAAATTATTGGGACAATGCGGGCAGTTTTTGGTGAATACAGGCCACCGACAGTCATTTAAAATATGTACGAATCCTTAAAACAAATCTTTACCTTTCCACACCCTGTTAACGAATATGCAGCACGGGGAGTAGCGCTTCAAGTTCTTGTCTTAACCGTTATAACAATTGCGACCGAAATCTGGCCTTTATTATTCCTTTTATTCTACGAATTTTTAGCTAGAGTGTTTACTGGTCCTACCCTCAGCATAATGGGACAATTATCTACCAGAATTCTTACCCCATATGTAATACAAAAAAACCGTACTGTACCGGGCCCTCCAAAACAATTCGCCCAAAGTATTGGCTTAGCTTTCGCAACAACAGCTCTTTGTTTAATCTATTTCGGTGATTTGATATTTGCTGCAAAACTAGTTCTTGGGATATTAAGTGTCTTCGCAGCACTTGAATCATTGCTAGGTTTCTGCGCAGGCTGTTGGGCCTTTTCTCTACTGATGCGCGTTGGAATTATTCCGACTGATGTTTGTGAAAGGTGCAATAACATCACACTTCCTTTAACCACCGAAAAAGACAGATTATAGACTTATTTAAGTAAGTTGATTTCTCAATAGCTCTACAGCTTCACGCACCTGAGACGGTGCAGTACCACCTAAAAGGTCACGTTCAGCTAATGCAGACTCAATACTAATTTCCAACACATCCTCTTCGAAAAGAACATGAGCCTGCTGATAACTTTCAAAAGGTAACTCATTTAAATCACAATTCTTTTGTTCAGCTAAAAGCACTAACCCACCAACCACCTGATGAGCCTCGCGGAAAGGAACACCCTTTTTTACAAGGTAATCAGCTACATCTGTTGCAAGTGTGAAACCTAGTGCTGCTGAATTACGCATCCGTTCATTATCAAACTCAAGCTGTTTCAACATTTCCCTAAAAATACGTAGCGTAGGAATAAGTACTTCCCCAGTTGCCAAAATAGAAGGCTTGTCTTCCTGTAGATCACGATTATAGGCAAGAGGCAGGCCTTTTAAGGTAGTTAAGAGTGCCATCAATTCACCGTAAATCCGGCCTGCACGACCACGTGCAAGCTCAGCGACATCAGCATTTTTCTTTTGTGGCATCATGCTAGAGCCGGTAGCAAATGAATCAGGCAAACGAACGAATGAAAATTCGGTCGAAGACCACAGAATGATTTCCTCCGCTAGACGAGAAATATGCATTTGAGTCAAAGCGGCTGCAGAAACAAATTCAACTGCATAATCACGATCCGAAGTGGCATCCAAGCTGTTCCGTGAAAGGGCTTCAAAACCAAGCTCATCAGCAACCATCTGCCGATTTAAAGGATAAGGCGAACCAGCTAATGCTCCTGAACCTAAGGGCAAAACATTCAC
>CAYFHW010000213.1:0-1577 GCA_964343095.1 uncultured Anaerolineaceae bacterium
TGATGCTATACCTCTAGAAAGCGAATATGCCACAAAAGACTTGGACCATGCATTGTGGAGATTTCAAAAAGCCCGAGAACAAACAGTGTATCTAATGTACGGACTTTCAAAACGAGACTGGTCATCCGAAGGACAACATCCATATAAGGGCAACGTATCTATCTTGGACCTCGCACAGGACCTCTATCACCATGACCTCGAACATCTTTGGCAATCCCGCAAGTTATCAACAGGTAAATTATGGTAAGTGTCATACCAAAATTCCGTGCTGTACCACCTTCAACTTCTCAACAAGCAGGAGATAATGAAACTCAGCACGTGCTTTTCTTTCGTACTGAACATGAAATAATTCACAAAGCCTCAACCAACTGTGAACTCATTGCAACTAAACAAGAAAATGTTGTACGTGTAGCAGGAACGAGTAAACAATTAAAAAAATTTCAAACAGAACTCATTCAGTACAATAGCGAACATAAGGAATCTCTAAAACGATATCTTTATCCCCAAAAAGTATGGAAGACAAAAACTGAATCTTTTCCGCTTGATAAAGCAATTATTATGGGAATCTTAAATCTAACCACTGACTCTTTTTCTGGTGAAGGAGTCGGTAGCAATATTAAAGCTGCACTTAAACATGCAGAAAAACTAAAAGATGCAGGTGCTTCAATTATTGATGTTGGAGGTGAATCGGCACGAGGTAGTAGGCCACGCTTAACCTCGCAAGAAGAAATTGGACTAGTAACACCTGTCATAAAAGCACTTGCTTCAGATGGATTTTGTGTCTCTGTTGACACCTACAAAAAAGAGGTTGCACACGCAGCCATAAATTCAGGCGCTTCAATTATCAATGATATTTCAGGACATACTGTTGGCACAGGTGCATTGAAGGAAGCTGCACAAGCAGATGCGGGATATGTCTTAAATTTCAACCAATCGGTACCTAAACAAAGAGTAATCCCACCGCCTGATTACGAAGACGTTGTAACAGAAACAATAGACTGGATGGGAAATAGATTAGAGCAGGTTGAAAAAGAAATACCTAACCTTGATGGTGTGGTAATAGATCCAGGAATTGCATTCGGAAAAAGTCATGATGAGGACATTCAAATTTTTCGTCGCTTCAGAGAACTGAACACATTTGGTCTTCCAATTTTACTTGCACACTCTCGAAAAAATTATATAGGTAGTATTAGTGGGCTTGATCCAGAAGAACGCGACTTGGAAACACACCTAAGTACAATATTAGCTTTTGAGCAAGGCGCTCGAATCTTTCGAGTACATGACGTGGCTGGAACTAAGAGAACACTTATAATCGCCTCTGCTATGACAACATCTAACCCCGGTGACTTTGCTCCGAATGAAACTTGGCCCTGGTCAGAAAAAGCTACTGCTTCGTCTGCAGTAGGGGAAAATCTTGAACGGAAACCACCACCAGGACAACGTTGGTAAGAAAAACAGTTAAAAAAACAGGATTAGAAAAATATGACTACTAAGAAACAATCTATTACAGAAAAATCGAAACCTGTAAGCACGTTTGGTGCTAAACTTAATACAGAAATCCTCTTGGTTAGACATTG